>JAABSJ010000236.1 GCA_011390515.1 Oscillatoria sp. | reverse complement strand
AGGGGCGCAATGCTTGCGCCCCAAGGGCGCAAGCATTGCGCCCCTACAGTGACGGGCTACTCCGTTAGTCACGACGAACGAACGTTTTGGAGATTTTATTTTTTGGAGTTCCCTAAGACTGAACCGACCCCCGGGCTTGTAACTTAAGGTGGGAGCAAATCTTCACTTATCTCTCTCCCTTTCTCACTTATAATCCCAACTCCTGATACCGGGCTTGAATCTGAGCGATGGTAAAAACTGCCCGAAACTTTAATCCCTCTTTGTGATACAATTCTGCTCCGCCTTGTTCGCGATCGACCAGGGAAATCACTTCCTCTACTTTGTACCCGGCATCGCGCAAACGGTGAACTGCTTTCATGGCGGAGGCCCCAGTGGTGACCACATCTTCTAGGACCACGACCTGGGTCCCGGGAGCCAGTTCGGGTCCCTCAATATAGGCTTGGGTGCCATGTCCCTTGGCTTCTTTGCGAACAATCAGGGCCGGAATCGGTCGGTTTTCATAGGCAGAGACGACGCTAACGGCAGTCACAATCGGATCAGCGCCCAAGGTTAACCCTGCGACTGCCAGGGTTTCTGGGGAGAGCATAGAGAATAAGACTTGACCCGTGAGGAGTGCGCCGATCGCGTGTAGGGTGACTTGTTTGCCATTGATATAGTAGCGGCTGCTTTGGCCGGAGGATAGGGTGAAGTCCCCCTCGCGATAGGCTAACTGGCAGAGTAAGTCCAGAAGCTGTTGGCGTTGGGCGTTTAAATTGTTAGGGTGAACTGAGACCGATGTCTCATCCAATCCTTGAGTAATCTCGGTCATGGTTAATTGTAGTGACAGGAGGAAAATTTCAGCCGATAATTATCTTATCGTGGAAGTTGAGCTAATATCGAGCCAAAACGTGAGGAGAAAATTCATGAGACTCCAGTTAAAAGCGGCGATCGGGGCCCTGGCCCTCTTAGGGGCGTCTCTGGTGGTGGCACCAGAGGCCCTCGCCCAACGCCGGACTCCGAGTATTAATGAGCAATTTGAGCGGGCCTTTTTTCGCAGTTCTGATACGTTTTACCAGAATCGCTCAATTTTTGACCAAATCAGTTTTTATCTACTGCCCCTGACTTACCCGGAAAGACAGGCGGAACGGGATGCGGAACGGGTAAACAAGCTCTATCATGCCGTGATGGAGATCCAGAACTCTAGCGATCCGATTATTAGAACCCCGGACTTGCCCAACCCCTTTGACGAGTCTTTGCTGACGCTGCCCAGTTATACCCCAAGTGGGATCCCTTTCAACCCTCAAACCGAAATCCTGCCCCTGCGGTAAGCAGAAAATAGGGGCAGTAAATCAACTGCCCCGACAAAGGGGGTGAACTCGCGAAATTGGCGGGAGTTCTGAAGTTCTTCTGGGCGATCGCCCAGAAGAAGTAGGGTTCGTTCCCGATTCCCGTCATCTTGTTTATGTTCAATCGGCAGTGCAGGAGTTGAACCTGCCTAAGGCGAATTAGTTGCCTAAACTTAGGAGTTACCTTCTAAGCTCGGCTGCCAAACCGGACTTACACCTTTCAATGTATCCGGCTTTAAGCTAGGTAGGGAGTTCCCTTTGGGACTGGCCCTGCATCGTGTTATGGATTTCATCGTGGCAGTGCAGGTGGACCAATGTTTTATTGGTCTTTTTATTATTGTTCCTGTTACCGTCGATGTGATGGACCTCTATTGGGTCTTCTACATCAAATGGGAGTCCACAGTGTGAACATTTCCATTCTTGGCTTTTTAGACCCGTTTTTATGTCTTTTGGACATAAGGGATGGCTCCCTCTACGTTTTGCCCAGAACAACCAATCTCCGTCGTAAGGGCTTCTTGTCCCTTGCACTTTGATGTATTGTTCATAGTCAAACTCATATAGAGTTACCGCCAAGTGTAGATAGTTACCTTCCTTCCATCCGAAATTCCAGGCCGAGGTTTTAGATTTATGAAAAATCTTGCTCGCAATGTAACCGTTTCCTCTTTGAGCGAACTTTTTCTGTCCCCAATTTAAGTAGACTGGGTACAAATCATGTTGCAGCTTTCTGAAGATTTCGCCTGAACTGTCGCCTGTTTTAAAGTAGTTTGCCCATCCTCTTACGAACCAGTTGTGCCTTTTTAGCATTTCTGCTGGGGGCATACTGTGTCCCGTTTTTAGTATGGTTTTTACCTGTTTGCGGAACTTTTCTATGGATTCTTCTGACGGTTGAACCCTTGTTCGCTGCATCAGTTTCTTTCCATGTGCGTTAGTTCCGCATTTATGTTTTCCTACCTCGTAACTTCGGATGTTGAACCCTAGAAAATCGAATCCTGGTTTCTGACCCTCAACTTCTTTTATGGTGTGCGCTATTCGGGTTTTATTCTCATTGAGTTTTAACCCTATTGTTGCTAACCATTTTTCTGTTTCGGATTTGGCTTCCTGAATTACTTCTAGTTTTTCATGAAGGATTACGAAGTCGTCTGCGTACCTTATTGTTCTAGCTTCACTCCATTCTTTCATTTTCCCTTTTTCTTGCCCTTTGCGGGTGCGGAATGTCGGGAATTTGTCTGCTATGTGTGTCTCAAGCCCGTGGAGGGCTATGTTTGCTAGTAAAGGTGAAATGACGCCTCCGGTTGGGGTCCCTGATTCGGTTTTGTAAAATACGTCTCCTTTCATGATTCCAGATTTGAGCCATGCTCTTACCTGGTTTTCCATGATCGGAAAGGTATTTAACTTACCTATTAATGCCTCATGGTCGATGTTATCAAAGCAACCTTTTAGGTCAGCATCCAGTATGTATTTACTTTGGCGTCTGACTTGCAGTTCGATCGCAATTATGGCATCGTGGCAGCTTCTTCCGGGTCTAAATCCGTAGGAGTTAGGCTCGAATTTGGCTTCCCATTCAGGTTCTAGGGCTAATTTGGCTAGTGCCTGCTTCGCCCTGTCCTCTAGGGTGGGAATACCTAAAGGTTGCGTCTCCTTCTTGCCCGGATTGGGGATTTCTACCCTTAAAAGGGGAGTAGCCTTACCATCCAGGCTTAAGGTTTCTGCCAGTTTTATGCGTTCTGATGGGCCAAGGTTTTTGATGCCATCTACGCCTGCTGTGGCTTTTCCCTTGTTTTCCTGTGTTACTCTTCTGACTGCTAAGAGTCGGGCGGAGTAAGAGGTGATTAGGGTTTTCTGCAACCTTACCTTGAAGGCGGTGTTTCCATCTTTTGATGCTGCATAGATTCGAGTTTGTAGTTTTGTCACTTTCGTTTGGACTTTCGCCCAATCTATTTGTGACCATTCCGTTTTCACCTTGGATATAACCACTCATCTCATCCATTTTTCCTAGCTACCTACCTTTCTGCGTATCCCAGGCGTTACTCTGGGCCTTGGCTTTTTGTAGGTTCCTTCACCTGTCCTTCCGTTCCTTAGCTGGAACCCCTTGATTAGGGTCGGAGGAAGTAGCAGGTTTCCCGCTTATCTCGCTTCACATATTGACAACTTAGGGGCCTCCTTTAGCCGGGAGAGTATTTTAGGGCCATCTCTGAGCTACTCACGGCTCAGTTTCCTTACTCTCTTGTTCTTTTGAACCCAGGGGGTGCATACCCTTACCCTGGTGCATCTGACCGGCTTTTATGTGGAGGTTCACTTTCGTTCCCCATATTGCCTCCCTCTCCCGTTCTTTCCCGGGGGTCTCCGGTACTAGGTGGGATTTATACCCTGGCTTGTTAATCCCTGAGTTTGCTAATCTCAGGAACCGGGTATTGGAGTCTCCCGATGGACTGGGAGGAAGGATTTTCACCTTCATGTGTAGCAAGCATCGCGTCGCACTGAGTTCGCTGCCTCATCCGCTCGGCCAACTGCCGTCTTTTTCTTTTTTATCGATTTTAGCAGACTCTTGCCAGAATCGTTGGGAAATTTGCTTTTCCGATGACTCCCAAACCAGGGAATTCAGGGCAAAGCAACAAACCATCGTCAAAATTATAACCCTTGGGGGTGTAACCTGTCTAGGGGTAGAGTGTAACCGGAAAGTTCATCAGTTGGAGTCAAGGGGAGAAAGGATTCGTTGAGAACCAGAAGGAATAAAAAAAAATAGGGATTAAAATCGAGATGTCTGGGTTTATCCAGGGCGAGTGCGATTTTCCCCCCGGGAAATGCTAGGTGCTCTTGAAGCTAGAACAATAAGTCGGTATTGCGGCGATCGCATAAGAGAAAGAAAAAACACTATGAAAGTCAACCCCACTGTTGTCCTGACGTTTTTGCTGTTATCCATGATGTTTGGCGCGGGTGCCTTGAGTGCCTCCCTGGGATTAGAGTTAGGCAAAGCTGCGCTCAAGGAAGTGACCCAACCTGACGTCCGTCCGAATACCTCGGGAGAGTCAAATTCCCCGGCGACAGGGAAGGGTCAAGGACTGACACTCTTGAAAGAAGACGAAGTAATCAAAACGGTCAAGGCGAGAATGTCGGGCAAAGAAGTGGAACCGGAACCCGCCCAAACCAAAGCGGTGGAACCGGCACCAGAGCAGTCCGCAGAAGCCAAAGCGGAGGAAGAACCGAAGAAAGACGAGCGGTTTCCCATCGCTACGAAGGACCAGGACGTGAGTTTGGAGGTCACCGGGATCCGGCGAGAAGGGTCCTCTCTGGTACTGGATGTCAGTTTAAAGAATGAAGGTTCGAGATCGGTGCAGTTTCTTTACAGTTTCTTGAATGTGACCGATGATAAGGGCCGATCGCTGAGTGCGACAACGGAAGGATTGCCTGGAGATTTGTCCCCGAGCGATCGCAGCTATTCCGGGACCGTCAGCATTCCCACGGCGTTGCTTGACAATGCACAAAAGCTGTCGTTAACCCTGACGGACTATCCCGATCAGGAACTTGAACTCAAAATGTCGGAAATTCCGGTCCAATAAACTGGGGACTCTTGTTTGGATACAGGCCCTCTAATCAACCCTAGCATCGGGTTTAAGTTAGGGGGATGTTCTGGCATCGCCACCGGGACTAATTTCTCTGAGTTCCGGTTCCGGTGCAAAGCACTCAACGTTAAAATGGGGAATCCAAATGTTTCAAGATGAGTTGCGGTGGTGCGTTCTTTAAGCTATTTTTCTGCATTGGGTGGGATGGTGACCCTGGGGGTCGTGGGATTGCAGTCAGACCGTGCGATCGCGAGTCATTTAGCGGTGGTGGTCCCCGGGAGTTCCCTTCAGACCTGGCAAGATATCGCACTGCGCTTGGTTGCGGTATTTGGACTGATCGCCATTAATGCTTTTTTCGTGACGACGGAATTTGCGATCGTTTCCGTGCGGCGATCGCGGATTAATCATTTGGCTGATAATGGCGACATCCAGGCCAAAATTGTCCAGCATCTCCATCGCAATATTGAGCGTCTGCTCTCGACGACTCAGTTAGGCATTACCCTCTCCAGTCTGGCCCTAGGCTGGATTGGGGAAAATACGATGGCGGTTTTAGTGGCCGAATGGATCGTCTGGTTGCCGATCCGACCGGATATTGCTCAGGTGATCGCTCATTCCCTGGCGATCCCGATCGCCTTTTTAATCGTGGCTTATTTGCAAATTGTCCTCGGGGAATTATGTCCGAAAACCTTGGCTTTGCTCTATTCTGAGCAACTGGCCCGACTCCTTGGCCCCCCGAGTTTGGCGATCGCCCGATTTTTTCACCCCTTTATCTGGATCCTGGACCGCTCAACCCGCTGGCTCCTCAGTCTAGGGGGTATTCGCTTTAACGCTCAGGCTTGGTCCAATCGCATCACTCCCGAAGAGTTACAGCTCATTATCGCCACAGAACGCGAATCCACAGGTTTAGAAGCCGAAGAGCGAGAACTGCTCAATAATGTCTTTGAATTTGGGGAAGTTTCCGCTCGGGAAGTGATGGTGCCTCGAACGAGTATTCATGGGATCTCTTATGATGCCACCTTTCAAATGTTGCTCAATGAGGTGGTGAGTACGGGGCACTCCCGCTATCCGGTGATCGGGGAATCCTTAGATGACGTTCGCGGTATCGTTTATTTTAAAGAATTGGCCGGACCTTTAGCTCAGGGAGTCCTCACCCCAGATACTCCCCTAGCACCCTGGATTCGTCCGGCGCGGTTCGTTGCCGAATATACTCCTTTAAGCGAGTTGTTGCCGATCGTTCAGCGATCACAACGACCGATGGTTATGGTGGTTGATGAATTTGGCGGGACTGCCGGTTTAGTAACCATTAGTGATTTAGTTGCTCAAATTATTGGCGAGGATCCCGAACTCTCCGATTCTGAAGAGTTAACCATCCAAATGGTCGATGAGCAAACTTGGATGGTCCAAGCTCAAATGAACTTGGAAGAAGTCAATGAATTGCTCAATTTTGATTTACCCCTGACGGATGAATATCAAACCCTAGGCGGTTTCCTCCTCTATCAGTTCCAAAAAATCCCAGCGGAGGGGGAAACCCTCCTCTACGATCATTTGGAATTTACGGTGGTCTCTACGGAAGGCCCTCGTTTGAACCAAATTCGGATTTATCGTCCAGAAGTGACGAACCCTATCTCCTCTAACCTAGACTCGGTTGACTCCTTGCCCACGGATTTAGATCGGAATGCCCCTGAGCAGGAGTCGGCTTCGTCCGCATCGGATTTCAATCTCGATGAGTCTGAGCAACAATCCTCCTCTGCATCCCGCGATTTCGATCTGGAGGAGGACGAATTGCTCCTGTCTTCTTCACAGCATTTCGATTTCTATGAGGATGAGAATCAGGATCAGGATCAGGATCAGGATCAGGATCAGGATCAGGATCAGGATCAGGAGTCACTCCCCTCTTCCCCACCAGATTTAGATCTTGATCAGCATTAGCACTCGTTTTTAAGCGCCAGAGCCAATTCAAGATGCCATCTTTCTGAAAATATTCTGATGTGACAGAAATTTTCATTCCACCATTGCGGGGGTTTGAACTTCATCTAATAATCCATCTGAACCTTTTTTCGGTTTGGGCATTCGTTTAATGTAGTCTCGAATTACTTCTGACATTGAAAGCTCGCGCCGTTCAGCTTCTGCTTTCAGTCGGTCTAATTCTTGAGTATTTAATCGAATCCGAAGCATATAATCTCTAGCCATGTCGTTCCTATCGTTGCTACAACAATTCTAGGTTAACAATTAGGCTGAGAATATGACAACAAACCAGAGGAAGATGATAATTTTAAAAAAAGTTAGATGAAAAATAGCCGGTTATGATTCTCCAGATAGAGGAAGCTCGGTCTAAGGGGTCCGCAACGGGATCAAACTCTACTTTTTGATGTGGCTTTTCACGCCAGCCGATTCGGGCGGAAAACGAAGCCTGGAGGGGATTTCGGAAAGGTTTGGACTTTCCCAAACTAGGTCCCTGGTTTCGGGCCTAATTTAGGCTTTAAACTTTAACATTTTAGATCCGGCAAGCAAAGGCAACCCTCTACCTTAAGGAATGGTTTTCCTCTTTTGCTATCCCAGCGGATTGCCTAGCTGTAGCTATGTTTTTCTGGATTCCCTCCCGGGTTCGTCTCAGTTAACATTTTCAAGCTGTCGGAGGGAAAACTGTTTCTTCAAATCGGTTTTTTTAACCTGGAGATGCGTTGCCCTTCAAGATTGAAGTCAAAAACCCAGTTTCTTGGCGCTTTCTTTTAGGGGTTGGACTGCTTTAAAGTCCCGTCGGTAGACTATCAGTACCGGATTCCGGATGAGTGGCCACTTGCGCGTGGACCCCACCCTAACCCGGACCTTGGCAAGGGGAGGGGACCGGAAGTGGTTTTTATACCCAATCCGGGGGACCCCACCCTAACCCGGACCTTGGCAAGGGGAGGGGACCGGAGGTGGTTTTTATACCCAATCCGGTTATGAAGGGAGAGCGATCGCCTTTTAAAACCCCTCAATCTCAGCCAGATTCACCAGGAGTTCGGTTCAGGAACCCCCTTGAAGGTAAGGCAGAGGATCGGTTAATCCCAATTCGGCAAATGCGGCTAACCTTAACTGACAAGAGTCACAGACGCCACAAGGGCGATCGCCTCCGGCATAACAGGACCAGGTTTTTTCCCAGGGGACCCCTAAACGATTCCCCAGTTGGATGATTTCGGTTTTTTTCAGTTCAATCAGGGGGGTGACAATCTCTGTTGTCTCAGATTCTCTCCCCTGTTTCGTCCCGAGACGAAAGACAGTCTGCATCGCTTGGATGTAGTCGGGACGGCAGTCAGGATAGCCGGAATAGTCAACGGCATTCACTCCAATGTAAACCCGACGGGCATCGGTGGCTTCGGCGTAAGCCAGAGCAAAGCTCAGAAAGATGGTATTTCGCGCAGGAACGTAGGTGATGGGAATACTCTGAGCCATTTCCTCCACGGAGCGATCGCAGGGGAGGTCCATGTTGTCGTCGGTGAGGGCGGACCCTCCCCACTGTCGCAAGTCAAAAGAGACGATTTGATGTTCTGCCACCCCCGCCGATTGGGCGATCGCCCTTGCCGCTTCCAGTTCCCGACGATGCCGTTGTTGGTAATCAAAGGACATGGCATAACAGGTGCAGCCATCGGCTTTGGCTTGGTAGAGCACCGTGGAGGAGTCCAATCCTCCGGATAATAAAATAACTGCTTTCACGCTTTTTTCTAGGTTAGCCTTTTCTACTATTCTGGCAGCTATGCTTTACTCGCATCTTTCTTAACAATTGATGAGCGTTCGCTCACCCCTTATGCCCCCCTAGCTACCTCTTGTCACCCTTCATGTGGCTGACTTATAAACACTATATGAGTTGATTGGGGTGAAGCCAATGGCGAAAACCCTTGACTGGTATGGCTATAATCCGGTTAAGAACTAGGTTTTTCACCCAATACCTTCGCCAAAAAAAGGGAGGGCTAACGTAGTACAATTGTTGTTGACGAAAACTACAATTGACATCTACATTAGCATAAGAAAGACATCTTACCACTTTTACAATGCCTCGTGCCAGTCTTCAGGGCCACAACTGTCCGTCAATTAAGCCGGATTGCCAAAGCCATACTGGCAATGGAGGGCCGAGTGACCATGTTGGGGATTTCTCGTTGGACCCCAATTGGGGGCAGTTATCGCACAGTACAACGATTCTTTTACACGATTTTACCTAATGACACAATGTTG
>JAABSJ010000235.1 GCA_011390515.1 Oscillatoria sp. | reverse complement strand
AAAAAAAAGATCCGGAAAATCTATAAAAAATTGGCTTATTTAGACGGGCATAAAATAAGTAACTAATCAGTACCGTCAGGGTTCATTGGATTCAATTGCTATCAAGATAATCCACAAGAACTGGTCTATGATGAATAAAATAAGCAGCTATCCCCTCGTCTTAATTTCTTTATCGTTACTGAGTGCAGTAACGGTTACTCTCGGCAGTCAGGGAGAGAGCGTAGAAGGGGGTAAAGTCCTGGCAAATGTTCCCACAGTTCAGCCGAGTATGAACGCCCAGCAACGGGTTATTTATGTTGATCCGAAGCGGGGAAATGATTCAGTCAGTGCCGGTCAAAGTGAAGCGAATGCGTTAAGAACGATTACCGCAGCTTTGGAACGATCGCAGGCGGGAACGGTGATTCAATTGGCACAGGGACGCTATCATGCGGGTGAAGTTTTTCCCTTGAAACTGCAACCTGGAGTGATTTTGCGAGGGGATGAAAGTGGTCGCGGGGATGGGGTAGTGATTACCGGAGGAAACACCCATCTCAGCCGCATTTGGGCGGGTCAAAATATTACGATATTAGCCGGAGATAGTAGCCAAATTCTCGGGGTGACCGTTACAAATCCTAACCCTTATGGGACTGGAGTTTGGATAGAAAATGCCAATGCGATTGTTAGAAATAGTACCTTTACGAATAATAATCGCGAGGGGATTTTCGTATCGGGGACGGCGCAACCGATTATTGAAAACAATCAGTTTATGTATAATGGGGGGAATGGAATTTCGGTCACGAAGGAGTCGAAAGGGGAGATTCGCCGGAATGTGTTTCAGGATACGGGTTTTGCCCTGGCGATCGGGCATAATGCCGCCCCAGTTGTTGCCGGTAATCATATTCACCAAAATCGGATTGGGATTGTGGTGACGCAATCGGCGCGTCCGATTTTAGAGGGGAATATTATCGAGAATAATAGCGATTATGGGTTGGTGGCGATCGCTGAATCTCAGCCTCAGATTGCTGCTAGTAATACTTTCCGTGGCAATGAACGGGAAAATCAATTAATCGCCCGCAATCCCCAGGGAATTCCCCCCACTCCTGACGAACCCAGTGGCGTTCAACGGGCTTATTTCACCTGCGAACCCTACGGCACAAATTACGCAACGGTGGCTCAACAAGGGTATGCCTCGATTCCCCAAGCGATGATTGTTTGGAAGACTTCGGAGGTAGATTTACCGGAAAATCGCTGTAATGAAGTGACCCAGAAGTTAAACCAAAAGGTGACAGCTTATGGGGGTCAATTGCATAAAATGTTATTTGCGACAGGACGGGTGAATAATGACCGGGTGATTTGTTTGGTCAAGGATTTACAAGAGAGTTGTCAGCCGGATAATATGTTGTTCACCTTGAGCGGATTTAATGCGAGTGACCCGACTCAAGTATTGCGCCAGTTGATTGCGTTTAGTGTGGAAGGCAAGGGCAATCCGGTGCAAGAGTTTGGCGAGGAGGCGATCGCCCCCTTAGAATCGGTGGCCCACAATCTACACCCGGCATTGGGATTATGGTTTGTTAGCGGGTTAACTCAATAACAGTGCAGGCGATCGCCTCTCTTTCTTTAGTTTTTTCTCCTCAACACCTTGGGCAGTTTGCCTCTATCAAGGCGCGGTTTATTCTGCGCCTTTTTTGTTTTTTCAAGGGAATTTAACTGTTGTTGATTTGGGGTTTTTGGGTAAAATTAGGCTGATTTACCTCATTATGTATGGCTTAAAAGACTGGAGAAAAAGCCTCTAATTAGACAGGACTCCACTTCGGATTTCGTCACGAGAGATTTTGAGAATCTATCCTACCTAAAATGTAGAGGCGATTCGCGAATCGCCTCTACATTTAGGGTTTTCGATGTTAGACGATTGCATAAGTCCTGTGAAAAACGACAAATGACAAATGACAAATGACAAATGACAAATGACCAATGACGAACGACCAATGACCAATGACCAATGACAAACAACTATGAACTTTAATCATCAATTATTGACAGGAATTGTAACTATTGCCGTGGCAACCTGGAATCCCATCGCCTTAGCATTGAGTCCGGCGGAAGTGGATGCGGTGGCGTGGCAAGTTTCAGTGTTAATTAGTCCGAATTTGACCCAACAGGGCGATGCGTTTTTGATTGAAGGGGAAAAAACGGGGAGTGGGGTGATTGTGGCGCGGGAGGGAAATAGTTATTATGTGCTGACTGCGTTGCACGTGGTTTGGAAACGGGGGGGATTTCATGCGATCGCCATGCCTGATGGACAGGTGTATTACGTTGATGCATCGGAAAATAGTCCGGATATTATTCCCCTGGGTCATCCTTCGGGAGAGTTGGGACAAACGATCGCCGGATTGGATTTGGCGTTACTGCGGGTACAAAGCGATCGCACCTATCCCTTGGCCCGAACTGCCCCAAATCCTCTCCAGGAGGGAACTCCAGTGTTTGTGAATGGATGGCCCAATCCCGATGATTTGCGGCAAAAAATTCGCGATCGCCAGTTAGTCGAAGGTGCGATCGCTGAAGTGACTCCTGCCTCCGATGATGGCGGGTATCGCTTACTCTACAGCAATCCGACGCGCAGTGGCATGAGTGGGGGCGGTATCTTTAATACCAATGGCGAACTGATCGGGATTCATGGCAGGGGACGGGGAGTCGAAAATAATTGTAGTACCCCAGAAGTCAATGCCCACAACAGTTGTGGAATGTATATCGGTGAATTTTTAGCCGACAGTCGCGTGCAAAGTCTCCAGTTATCCTTGAATCGCAATCCCATCGATCCGGGGATGATTCAATATGGACTGACTTATACCAGTCAAATCGATCGCATCAATGGTTCTCCCGTGGCGCGCAGTACCCCAACCCCTGTCATTCCTCCAACCCTCACACCAGAAACACCCCAACCCTCCCCTCCACCCGTTGCCGAGTTTCCCACCCCATCCCCAGAGGCGATCGCCTCGGCACAAACGATTTATTATGTTGACCCCAATCAGGGCACCAATGCCGCTACTGCGGGAATCACCCCAGAAAATCCCTTTCGCAGTATCTCCTATGCGCTACAAGGTGCACGTCCCGGAACAGTAATTTATCTCGCCCCCGGATTGTATAGCGCCCGGGAAACCTTTCCCCTGAAACTGAATCCGGGGGTAATTTTAATTGGCAATGAATCCCAGCAGGGAGAAGGGGTAATCATTCGCGGGGGAGGAATTGCCTCAACGCGCACCGCAGGACGACAAAATTATACCCTATTTGCTGGAAACAATAGCCAAATTTTAGGAGTAACCCTAACGAATCCGCATTCCAACGGAACAGGAATTTGGATAGAAGATACAACCACTGCTGTGATTCGCAATAATACCTTGATGGATAATCCCCGAGAAGGCATTTTAATCGGAGGAACTGCTACCCCCATCCTCGAAAAAAATCGGTTTGTTAATAATGGTGGAAATGGGATTTCTATCATCCAGCAAGGGGCGGGAGAGATTAGAAACAATGATTTTACTAACAATGGAATTGGGGTGGCGATCGCAGGCATGGCAACTCCCTCAATTGTGGACAATCATATTCGCAGCAACCGCAATGGCATCGTTGTTACTGCATCAGCAACGCCGACTCTTCAAGGGAATATTCTGGAAAATAACCAGAATTATGGAATTTTAACCCTGGGATTAGCCCAATCCCCCCTCGCGGAGAATAACCTATTTAGAAATAATGGAATTAGTAGTCAACTCACGGCTAGAATTCAAGACTGGGGGCTAGACATTCCTCCTAGGACCGTCACCTCTACGGTTTTTGGTTGTGTGGAATATGAAGGGGGTTTAGCTACCTTTGCTTATACCGGCAATGGGTCGATTCCCCTGCCTTTTTTGAACTGGAATCATACCGCTGCGGAATCGGGATTAAACCGCTGTCGATTAGTTACCTCCAGTTTAAATAAAATTGTAGCTTTAACAGGTCAAGACTTATCAACAATGGCACTTTCTACCGGACGAATTCATAATAATAATGCGGTTTGTTTGGTGGACCAGTCCGGGGGAATTTGCCAAGATAGTAATCTGTTATTTTACCTTGGAGGTGAAGAACAGCGCAATCCCGGGGAAGGATTAGCGCCCTTACTCCCCTTCCCTTGGGAAACGACGGGAAATCCTGCACAGCAGGTAGAAACCGGGGCATTCATCCCTTTAAAAGACTTTGCACAACGGTTGAAACCGGAATCGGGGTTATGGTTTACGGATTAGGGGGCGACTGCCTCAAGATTGGGTAAAATTCGGTGAAAATCAACAGCCATTGACTGATAGGATAGATCAAAGCAACTCCAAATCAGTTCTAGGGATAACGTTATGGTTCCGACTACCGCGATCCGTTTACCCAATCACAGGTGGCAGATTTATCCTCAAAAACCCGAACTCGCCCAGCAGATTGCTGAGGCAGTGGCGCTGCCACCGATTTTGGCGCAAGCACTCATTGATCGCGGCATCGAAACCGTAGAAGAGGTGCAGGCATTTTTAGACCCGGAATCGGTGATTTTGCCCTCTCCTGTGGATGAATTCCCGGACTTGGCAGTGACGGTAGACTTATTAGAAAAGGCGATCGCCAAGGGGTCGAAAATTGCCATTTGTGGCGACTATGATGCCGATGGCATGACCAGTACCGCCCTCTTAATGCGGGCATTACGCGCATTAGGTGCGAATGTGGATTATGCGATTCCCAGTCGGATGGCAGAAGGATATGGCATCAATGAGCGGATTGTCCGAGAATTTCACGAGGAAGGGGTGAAAATTATTTTAACCGTGGATAATGGCATCGCTGCGGTTAAACCCATCGCCCTCGCCATAGAATTGGGGATGGATGCGATTATTACGGACCACCATGAACTCCCAGATGAACTGCCTCCAGCAACAGCAATTCTTAACCCGAAACTGATTCGAGAAGCGTCTCCCTATCGCGGAGTTGCTGGGGTGGGAGTGGCCTATATTTTAGCCATTTGTTTGGCACAAAAGTTAGGCCAATCCCAATCTTTAATCAAACCCTTAAGAGAATTATTAACCCTGGGAACCATTGCGGATTTAGCCCCGTTAACGGGAGTGAATCGCCGCTGGGTTAAACGGGGATTGCGCCAATTACCGGAGTCGGAATTAGCGGGGGTACAAGCGTTAATTCAGGTTTCTGGTGCGAGTAGCAGTGGCAAAACGATGAAACCGGATGAAATCGGGTTTCGGTTGGGACCGCGCATTAATGCCGTGGGACGGATTGGTGACCCGCAGGTGGCGATCGAACTGCTGACGACGGATGATCCAGGGATTGCCTTAACTCGGGCGATGCAGTGCGAACAAATCAATCAGGACCGTAAGCAGATGTGCGAAACCATTGAGGCGGAGGCAGTTGCCTGGGTTGAAAGCAGTGGCATGGATTATTTAGACAGTCGCGTGTTAGTCGTGGTCCAACCGGGTTGGCATCATGGTACTATTGGGATTGTGGCCTCTCGCTTGGTGGAACGCTACGGTGTGCCGGTATTTATTGGCACTTATGAGGACGATCGCCAGGAAAAGATTCGCGGATCGGCGCGGAGTATTCCGGAATTTCATGTGTTTGAGGCGATGCAGCATTGCGATCGCTGGTTGGGAAAATATGGCGGACATCGCGCCGCAGGCGGATTTACCTTAAGTGCGGAAAACTTAGACGGGTTCCGCCAGGGGTTGAGTGAGTTTGCTCATGGATGTCTGGAACCCCATCATCTCAAACCGGCGATCGCCATCAATGTACTGGCGGAATTTGAGCAAATTGACCTGGAATTATACCGAGAAATCGATCGCCTCCACCCCTGCGGCATCGAAAACCCATCCCCAGTATTCTGGACGCCGAATGTAGAAGTGGTGGAACAGCGCATCGTCGGCAAAGGACATATCAAAGTTACCCTAGAAAGCTCCACTCACAGTTTCCACCCCAATTCGTCAAAAATTGCTACCCCGCGTCGGATTCAAGGGATTGCATGGCGCTGGGGGGATTATTTTCCCCTGCCTCGATACATTGATGTGGCCTATAAGTTGCGAGAAAATACTTGGAATGGTCAGACCAATGTAGAATTAGAATTGATTAGCGCCCGTCTGCCGGAGAACGAAGACAGTCGCCCGAGTGAGATTACCCAACCGTCTGCGTCACCTCCACCCCCGAAGCGGCGATCGCTGAAAATGCCACCAAAACCAGCAGTTCAGGAATCCCTTCCCCTGACAACGGAGGGAGTTACTACCTCTGCGGTGACGCTGGTACTCCCGGAAGCACCTCCGGTTACCGTTGATCCAGAATGGTTATCGGGGATTTCCTTGCAATCCTTGCTCACTCACTTACAGGGTCGGGTGTTGTTCTATGGTGCGGGTAGACCGGAAATTGGCGAGACAGCTTGTGAAATTGAGTGGAACTTTCCTAAACGTCCCTGTGATACGTTGTTGCTTTGGACGTTACCCCCTTCGGGTACACATTTGCAATGGTTACTAGGGAAAGGGATGCCGCGTCAGGTTTATGTATACAATCACTTACCGCCTTTGCCGTCGCCGATGCAGTTGCGATCGCACCTGCGAGATCGCCTCCTGGAGGCGGGGACTCAACCGTTGAACCTGTTACAACTGGGTCAAGAATTGTGGGTGGCACCGAGTACCTTGCTGGCTGCTTTACGGGAATTGGGCGATTCTTATCCGGAATTTCCTCCCACCCAAACCCTCGATCGCGAATTAGAACGGTTGTATCGGTGGTATGCCTTTCCTCCAGGGAAATTAGCTCAAATTAATTGGCGATCGCCCTTGCATTAGCTGTACTATTCCAGAATCGTAATATGATTGGTGTGATCAATGGTAATTTTTCCCTGCTGCTGTAACTCGCTCAGGAGGCGGGTAACGGTCACGCGAGTGGTGCAGGACGCTTCGGCGAGTTCCTGATGAGTGAGGCGCAGACTCAATCGGGTTCCGGTGGCAACGGGTTCGCCTATGATGGTTTTTAAAACCTGGAGCAGGGTCAGGAGGCGATCGCTGGCGCGCCTTCTCCCAAATACGGATAATAACAGTTCAGCTTGCTGTAATCGCTGAGTAACGCCTTCGGCAATCAATTGAGTTAAGTGAGAAGCACGGGCCATTTCTAGGTGAGAAATCGCGATTAATTCTACGGTTTGGGAAAGCGCTGTGACTTGATAAATGGGCAGGGCAGTTAAAGTCCGACAAAAGGGGATTCCTTGACCCGCGATTCCCATGAGCACCTCACCATTGCTTTCCGTCAGGGTACTCAATTTGACCCACCCTTTACAAATCAGCCAGAGAGCATCCGGTTGGAAGGGGATATTTTCTCCTTTAGAAAAACTATGCCGGGTGCGATCGCAGAATAGGTCCTCGGTGTTCTTTTTTTTCTGGGATTGCGCTCGCTGGCGATCGCTGATGTCTCGGATACAGAGGCAGGTGGAAAGAATGTTACCCCAAGCATCCCGTTCCACTGAGAGGGTCAGCGCAGCATTAAAAGGGTCTCGATGGGGGGAATAGAGCCTCACTTGCCACTCCTGATCATCCTCCACCTGTTGCCGCCTTTTCAGTTCTTCCCGAAACTCCCGTCGCGCCTCCATCGGCACCAACATACTGACGGGTTTGTGCAGTAGCAATCCCTGAGTGCAGTCCAATAATCGGGTCGAAGCACGATTCACCGAGGCGATCTTACAGGTGCGATCCAGGGCAATGTAAGCATGAGGTGCTTGCTCAAATAGGCTTTGATAACGCCTACGTTCTGCTTCTAGTTGGGTGCCAGATTCAACCAGTTGCTCCTGTTGCTCGGCCAGTTCTTCTAAGGCAACGAGCAGTTCTTCCGAAGCGGTCCCGAGTTCTTTAAAGGCGATCGGCAGTAACTCACCGTTGGACTGTATCACCGAAGGTTCAGAACTGCGGTGATACAGGCTTTCAATTCGCTGATTCATCGCCGTGACATACTGAGTAAATAAATCGAGTTTAAAAATACCTTCCTCCTGATCAATCTTCTCGATTTGGTGTTAGTTAGTGGGGTTACTGGAGTTCACGCCTCGCTTTCTAGTTTTCGGATCCGAGATATTGAAAATTAATTGTGCCAAAATTATACCATAGTGGTTATGACTATGCAAATTTTGTAGTATTTTTTTCAGTGGAGATGCAGAGATAAAATCCTCTGTTCTTCAATCCTTTTGGGGTGACCATCCTCCCCAAGGGCGATCGGCCCAGGATCCAAAACTCGGGATGGCCTGGTAACCCCATCTCCGGAAAATCTAGGATACTTCCCCTGGGCAGGGTAGCCGGATAAACTCCTTCATCCACAAGGGTTTTTGAACTTACTGTATCCCTGGCTACAAAAAAATTAACAAGAATTCTCTCTCTGGATAGAGTCTGAACTCTAGGCGTGGTTTTAAAATCATGGAGACACTTAAATTTTTTACGAAGTAAATTTGGGTTTTGACTGAATAAAATTTTATCAAACCAGGGAACTTTTTTCGGGGCTTGGAGTCAGTATGAGGTCAGTAACACTTGAGTAAACAGCAAGGCTTATTTTCCAATAATCTGGCACTTAGAATAAGATAAATTATTTTGTCTTATCAGATATTTAATGAGGGAGCATCTCAATTTGGACTGTTGGCCCTCATCCCCCAACCCCTTCTCCCCTGAAAGGGAGAAGCCCTCACCCTGTTGTCCCTCTCCCATTTTTGGAGAGGGATTTAGGGTGAGGGCGACCTTTTACGGAGATGCTCCCTTTAAAGATTCTGCAAAAATTCGATTAGGAGTCTCATGAATTTTCCTTGAAAATCATCGTCAACATCATCACATAGATTTTTTAGATAGAAATTATTTGCCATTTAATCTAATTTCTATTCAGTCCAAGTAGAAAGCATCTCTACCGGACATCAACAAATAAATGCAGAGAACCAGGGCAAGCTCATCTAATTTGGTATAAATTGTACTTGACAAAAAGGCAATCATAGGGGGTGTACCATTTAATGATGGGCAATTCTATAATGTCTAAAATAGTAAGTCGGCAAGGTAGGTAAAACTCTATGGATAAAGGATTTGCACCAGTTCAGGCCCCATC
>JAABSJ010000234.1 GCA_011390515.1 Oscillatoria sp. | reverse complement strand
GCGGGAGATGCGTTGCCAGTGGCGAGGGCGATCGCCCAAGTTTGCGATCGCCTGATTACTCACCCCAATGTCCTCAATGGCGCACAATTATATTGGCCGATTTCTAATGCTTTCTATGTGGAAGGATATGGACTCGACTGCTTTGCTAAGGGAGATTGGGGACTACAACCTGTGCATCAAAATCGCATCGGTTTAATCCTCGACTGTGCGATCGAACCGGAACTCAGAATTCGCCACTTACAAGCTGCTGATGCGGCGAGGGCAACTTTAGGCTTAAATCTAACCGAATATGTGATCACCGATGCACCGTTAAAGGTCGAATTGCGAACCTCTGCTGCCGGTGCAAGTTGGGGAACCATTGGTAACCCGGATAGCTTACTCAGGGCCGCTGAACGGTTAATCAAAGACGCCAAAGCGGAGGCAGTTGCCGTCGTTGCCCGATTTCCCGATGACATGGAAAGCGAAGCCCTCCACAATTATCGCCACGGGACTGGCGTCGATCCCCTTGCTGGTGCAGAAGCGGTGATCAGTCATCTGATTGTTCGTACCTTCAAAATTCCCTGCGCTCATGCCCCGGCCTTGCTACCCCTTCCCCTCGACCCGGACATCTCTCCCCGTTCCGCTGCCGAAGAAATTGGCTATACTTTCTTACCCTGCGTCTTGGCTGGCCTGAGTCGAGCTCCTCAATTTATTAGCACAAAATCCCCCCATTGTCAACCCTCGGATATCTGGGTTGAACAAGTCGATGCCCTCGTCATACCTGCTACAGCAGCCGGAGGCAGTGCTGTGTTAAGTTTAAGTCACCAATCTGCCCAGATTATTGCCGTCCGAGAGAATCAAACTCAGATGCAAGTCCCCCCAGCGAGTCTGGGAGTACCCGCCATCGAGGTCAATTCCTACTTAGAGGCCCTGGGTTGGTTGGTGGCGCATCGGGGAGGAATTGCCCCAACTGCCCTAAGTCCAAGTCTCTCCTCTCTCCAATGCCTTTCGGATTAACGGCGATCGCCCAGTCCGAAGTTGCATCAGAAGGTGAGGCACTGGGGGTCAATCTATCTACCTTTTAAACCGAGAACAGCCGTGACAGAACAGATTCCGAACGATCCACAACTGGAAAGCTTTACCCGCACTCAAATTCTCATGGGGATGGGAGTAACGGCGATCGTCTTGTTTGGGATAGCCAAACTCTGGCTATACTTTGGGAATGTCACGAGACTGGGTTGGGATTGGGATGGAATGGCGATCGCCGGTGGGGTAGGTTTAGGACTCGCCATCAGCGCCACCAGTTCCCTAGTTTATCGCTTGTGGCCGGGATATCGACGCTGTGCGGACTTCTATCTAGAAATCGTTTTAGAACCCCTAGTCTGGCCGGATTTAGTCTGGTTGGGGCTATTACCGGGACTGAGTGAGGAACTGTTATTTCGCGGGGTGATGCTTCCGGCGATCGGGTTAAATGCCCTCGGATTAATCCTATCCAGTGTATGCTTTGGCGTATTACATCTGAGTGGTCTCCAACAATGGCCCTACATGGTATGGGCAACGGTAGTCGGTATCATTTTAGGCGGGAGTGCGCTGGTAACCGGGAATTTATTTGTTCCCATTACAGCGCACATTGTGACCAATTTGATTTCCAGTGTCTTATGGAAACTCGGTAAAACTGGCAACGAAGGGCGATCGCTCGATTAAACTAGACCCGCAGGCTAAAGCCTGGGGCTATACGGACAAAGCCTGCCTACGCAGGCTGACAAAGAAAATGGACTTTTCATACCCGGATTTTGTATTACCGGCCCGATCGCCGATGAATACCCGCAGCAGCTATGGCGATCGCCAGGGGATAAATGTGATGTTCCTGGACCTGAATTCGAGCGTGTAAACTCTCTCGCGTATCATTAGGAAATACGGGAACAGCCGCTTGCATTAAAATCTTTCCACTGTCCACTTCCGGCGCGACCAAATGCACCGTACAACCGCTAATTTTCACCCCAGCGGCGAGGGCATCTTCCACCGCATGACCGCCTTTAAAGCTGGGTAATAAACTCGGGTGCAGATTCAAAATTCGGTCAGTAAAGGCATCAATCAAAACCGGCGTCACAATCCGCATCCAACCGGCCATTACCACTAATTCTACATCATATTCCCGCAAAGTTTCAATAATTTTGGCATCTAAATCTTCGCGACTAGAATAATCCCGATGGTTATGTAAAACAGCCGGAACCTGCCATCGATTTGCCCGTTCTAAAACTTTGGCTTTGGGGTTATTGTAAATCAGAACCTGAATTTTGGCATGGAGTTGTTGGCTGGAAATTGCAGCGGCGATCGCCTCAAAATTGCTGCCACTCCCCGACGCCATAATCCCCAACCGAATCGGGCGATCGGCAGGAGGATTTTCCACCATAAACTGAGGCGGCAACGCAGGAGAAATAAAGCTAGGGCTAGACTCGGAGTTCGGCGGTTCTAAAGTCATCATGGGTTGTCATTGGTCATTGAGCATGGGTGTTTGGTCGTTCATCTTTCATCCTTCCCTATCCCCCGAGCTAATTTTACCAGAACTTAGCCTATTTGCTGAGAGCCTTTTTTCAATCCTGCCCCTGTTGCCATCTGTGCTGAATGGGTTACCATAGATATCAGCAGGAAATAGTAGAACCCGTTCCCTTATATAACCAATTGGGATAAAACTATGGAAGTGGCAACCCTCGAACCGTTTACTCCGGTAAAATTAACCCTGGATTTAACTGATGAGCAGTTTTTTCAACTCTGTCAAAACAACCGCGACTTACGATTTGAACGGACGGCAACGGGAGAATTAATTATTATGTCACCGACTGGAGGAGAAACCAGCAATCGTAACATCGAACTCTCTTATCAGTTACAAGGATGGAGTCGGCAGAATAATTTAGGGAAAGCGTTTGACTCGAATGGGGGTTTTAAATTACCCAAAGGTGGAAATCGTTCCCCGGATGCCTCTTGGGTGACGATCGCCCGGTGGAATGCCTTAACTCCGGACCAACGCGAGAAATTTCTGCCCCTTTGTCCCGATTTTGTGGTGGAGTTACGTTCTGCCAGTGACTCTTTGAAAGAGTTACAAGATAAAATGAGAGAATATCTGGAGAATGGGGTGCGGTTAGGATGGTTAATTGACCGTCAAAATCTCCGAGTAGAAATTTATCGTCCTGGGCAAAATGTGGAAATCATTGAGTCTCCTGAAACTCTCTCGGGGGAAGATGTGTTGCCCGGTTTTATTTTGGACTTGAGTCTGATTTTATATTAATAGCGCATAGTACAACTCGATAGATAAAGGATTGGCATAAAATTATGGCAGTGGCAACTCTTGAAGCGTTTACCCCTGTGAAATTAACCCTGGATTTAACTGATGAGCAATTTTTTCAACTCTGTCAAAACAACCGCGATTTACGATTTGAACGGACGGCAACGGGAGAATTAATTATTATGCCACCTACGGGCAGCGATACGGGCAATCGGAATGGTAGACTGATTCAGCAGTTATTCAATTGGACGGATACGAATGATTTAGGTGTTGCTTTTGACTCTTCTGCTGGATTCAAAATGCCCAAAGGTGGAAATCGATCGCCGGATGCTTCGTGGATTCAAAAAGCTCGGTGGGATGGGTTGACGGCGGCACAAAAGCAGCAATTTGCTCCGTTGTGTCCTGATTTTGTAGTGGAGTTACGTTCTGCCAGTGATTCTTTGAAAGAGTTACAGGATAAAATGTTAGAATATCTGGAGAATGGGGTGCGGTTAGGATGGTTAATTGACCGTCAAAATCTGCGAGTGGAAATTTATCGTCCTGGGCAAGATGTGGAAATCATTGAGTCTCCTGAAACCCTCCCTGGAGAAGATGTTTTGCCGGGGTTTGTTTTGGATTTAGGTCCGATTTTATATTAGAATGGTTGCGGGATTTGGAGGGAACCCCCCCCAGCCCCCCCTTGCTAAGGGGGGGAGTTAGAATTGGGCGAAAATCATCCAAAATTGGCTTTTTACGAGGTGTTGAAAATTAGCCCGCGCAGGCGGGCTTTGTTCGTGTAGCCCCACCCTTCCAGGGTGCGGGATTTCTCAATTTTTCACCTCTAATTGTTGCTGCAATTCCTCCCGGAGGCGATATAATACGGTGTTGGGTTCGACTTGGGATAAAATATCCTGAATGACGGTATTCGCGCCCAATGGTCCCCAAGTACAGCCCTGTTCTAAATAGACTTGTGCAGCTTGTCCGACTTTATAGGTTCCAAATCCCGCTACCGATGCTTGCGCGATCGCCGCGCCAACATACCCAGTCATCCCCCCGACATCTCCCGATGCACCGATAATCGCTGCTGCACTCTTGCCAAATCCCATAAACAATCCATTCGCCAACTCACTCAGCAATACCCCGCCACTGCTAAATAGGATTTGCTGCCATAACTTACCCGCCTCATATCCTGTCATTGGCAATCCATACAACCGCGCCAATGCCCGAATTAACAGCAAGTCGGCGATCGCACCCCCCACTACATCAAACAGCGCCAACGGATTTAACGCCACCGCTGCTGCCTTATACTGAGCAAAGCGCCAAATTAATGTCTCTGCCTGTTCTTCTCGCGATTTGATACTCGCTTTCGCTAACTCTTCTTGCGCTTCTTTCGCCTGCACCAATGCATTAATCGCCAACAGCGATCGCCCTTGTGCCTGCACCACCTGCAAAATCTTGTCCTTCAATTCCTCAATCTGCGGCGGTGGTGTTTCCAACTCGTAAGACACCCGACCATCGGGCCATTCAATTCTCACTTGCAACGGGGCCGGGTCTGCCGCTACCATGACAATATCCTCTTGATGCGGCAGGCGATCGCCTGGAGTCTGATCCACCTCCACCCAATCATCCTCTATCTCTACCCCTGCCTGTTTCCGCTTATGCTTGGCTGACGCAAAATATTGTAATTGTCGATAAATCGCCTGCCGGTCCTGTTCCGGATACAAATCTATCTTATTAAACACTAAAATCAACGGCTTCTGAGTCCGGCGCAACTCACAGAGTGCCTCATATTCCGTCCGGGTAATATCCCCAGACACTACAAATAAAATCAAATCCGCAGCGCGAGCAATATTCCGCGCCATCTCCGATCGCACTTGACCCTCAACCTCATCCAATCCTGGCGTATCAATCAACTCCACCGCCAGATTCCCCCCCACATCCCACTGGACCGATCGCGGCCATTGGGTCACCCCGTGAATCGGTCCCGTTGTCAGGATTTTCTGACCCATCAAGGTATTCAACACCGTGGATTTACCCCGACTGACTAACCCAAAAGCGGCAATGCGAATCATTCCGCCATCGAGTCGTTCTAGGGTAGCTGACAGATTATCAAGTTGTGCCTGCATCGCTGCAAGCTGCTTGACATCCATCGCCTGCTGTCGCGATCGCCGATGTTGCGAATAGAAAGACTGCGCCTGCCGAATGCTGGCGCGTGCTCGGTTCATATATTGGACATCCTGCCGATTTGAACCCTTCAAATCGGCAGAAGTCGGGGTGGGGTTGGGGGTCTTAGGTGCTTGGCTCAAGGTTCGGAATCGCTACACTCTCTGCTATTCTATTGTCCTGCAAAGCCTTCACTTGTGCAGTGAGGCTTTCCGACTTTTTCGATTCGGGTACAAATCGCGTCACAGTCTGCTTGACAAATCCTTGCAAAAATGCCATCCGCTGATTCTGCTGGAACACTGCTTTTAAAGTCTGATTCAGTTGTTCCAAATTAATCCCGGACTCGCCACTCACCGCTTGCGCTTGGAAGTATTCAATCAGACTCAAACCCGCTAACCGAGTTAAATAGGCGGCGCTAATGCCTTGGACGACTCCCCCAGCAACATAAGTGACGGCGTTGCTTTTGAGGATGGCGGAAATGGTTTGGGTAGACAGTTCCACCACTCCCAGTTTCACCAGTTGTTCCCCCATTGCCGCAGCGATCGCCTTTTCTCGGTCAAAGGAAAACGGATGCTGATAAATCTCCCCTAATTCCACAATTAATTGGGTAGTAACCGCACCTGTGGCTAACAAATCTAGCGCTGCCACTGGATTCGCAAAGGTTGCCGCAGCGGAAATATACTGATATTTCTCTATGACTGGCATGGCGCGATCGCGACGCAGTTGGTTTAATATCTGTTGTGCTTCCGCTTTTAAGGCGACTGCCTGCCGGTAACTTTGCGCCATCACAAACTGTTGGCTTTCTTTTGCCACCATTTCCTGTAATCGCGTCATCAAAGCAGTCGCTTCCGGTGACGGTTGTTCCATTGTCTCAATGGTTGTCCCATCACTTTGATGTTGCCGCACTTTCACTGGATTGGGTGCCACGGAAATTGCCACTACGTTTTCAGGATTTAATGTCAATCCCAGGCGATCAATTGCACGCTGCAAGATACCTGCCTGTTGTTCCGGTAACGTCTGGTCTTTTTTATTCCAAGCAACCAAAACCGGGACTGCTGCTATAGTCAATTGTTGGATGGCTTGAAATTCTGAGTCGGTTAAGTCTCCACTGGTCAAAAATACCACCAGATCGGCAGCAATTGCCTGTTTCCATGCCGCAGTTGCTTGTAACGGTAACCCTTCCTCGGCATCTCTGACTGTAAACAAGGCAGGAATTTCCGCAAAGGTTAGGGTTTTATCGGTTTGAGACTGCCAGTTGGACTGTAACCATTGCATGACTTTGGTTTTGCCGGTACTTTTACCTCCGGCGATCGCCAGATGTAGTGCATTGCGAGTTGCATCCGGTGAGAGTTGTCCTAGGCGAGTTCTGAAGTCAGCAATGATTTTGGCATCCCCTGCCTCTGCTTCAATTTTGGCGATCGCCAGTTCCGCTTGAGTTTTGGCTTGTTCCAGCATCTCTGCGGTGACGGATTCAGCGGCGATGGGTTTGATGGTTGCCGGTTCCCGTTTTTTGAATAACCAAAACCCGGCACCAACGGCGATCGCGCCGAGTACCCCAAATTCCCCCGCTTCTCCCCAGGAGTGATTCAAACTCTCCATCGCCCAGAGACCAAATGATAAGCCCAAACCGCCAATTAAAATAGGTCGTTGCAGTTTAACTGCCATAAAACTATCCCACTTTCTTTATAGATGTTAATTCGTGGGGCAACCGGGGGCAAACAGTTCCGATACGCGATCGCCCTTCTTTCTATTTCCATTTTAACGGCTGGGGTTGCACTTCCACCTCTACTATTACAGTGCGGATTTTACGAGCACCTTGGAAATAGCACCATGCTCAACACCGGCGGGGGATCAATCGATTGGCGGCCTCATAGAATCAAGTCGTCTAAAGACGACTGCAAGTCTTATTCCGTGGTGTTTTCAGTCGGTTTTAACCGACTTGAGCTGTTAGGCGGGGGATTTATCCCCCGCCGGTTGTTGCTACGAACATGGATAACGACTGAAGTCGTTACTACGAACATGGATAACGACTGAAGTCGTTACTACGAACTAAGAGTACGACTGAAAAGGACCAATGACCAATGACCAATGACCAATGACCCAAAACAAAACCCTGCAATCATTTACGATTACAGGGTTTTATTTTTATTAGTGGCGGGAGGCGGATTTGAACCACCGACCTTCGGGTTATGCGTACCATCTACAGCTTTCGCTGCCCGGTATCTTTCCAGTTTGTGGTCTGGACTCTCCCTTCACCCTCAGCTTTAACTGTTAGGGTGCCTCCCATCGAGTCTCTACACCTTCTCTTGTTCAGAGCTTGGCTCGGGATTACCGCGCTACCGGCTTCCCCGAATTTGAGAGGCTATCGCATACCAGTTTCCTTAGTATGCAGCCCATCGCAATGCTAACTGTCAAGCGTTTAGTTAACTTGCGTATTGAGCCCGACGAGCTACCAGACTGCTCTATCCCGCGTCACTGAAGTTACTATAACCTGAACTTAAGTGTTTTGACAACCCCTAAAGTAAAACTTTTTTAAATTCGTTGCTCACAGAGGGTTTCAGGCTTTCTCTGCCTCAGCGAGTTGCACCCACACCCGCAATTCTGAAAAAAAAGTAAAGAAATACCTGAATAGCTGTTCATGTGTTAATATGAATTCAGAATTAATGGAGGAAGTCGAGCAATGACGACCGTAACTCAAATGAAATGCGCCTGTGAATCCTGCCTCTGCGTGGTTCCCACCGATAAAGCCGTGATGAAAGATGGCAAGCCCTACTGTTCTGAAGCCTGTGCCAACGGTCATGTGGATGGAACGGGTTGTGGACACTCCGGTTGTGACTGTCATTCCTAATCTGAGTCATCAGCAAAAATGCCCTCATTCCTGTAGTCAAGGGGAATGAGGGCATTTTTTTGGAAGCAAGGACGGGTAAACCAAATCCGGCTGTCACAGTCTTTTTTGAGGTTAGCCCGCGCAGGCGGGCTTCGTCCGTGTAGCCCCACCCTTTAGGGTGTAGGGGCTCTATTAAGTAGAAGGGAGATTGGGCGAGGGACGAGTGGGGGCTGGGGGTTCCCTGCCGGGGATAAAATTAGGTAGAGGTGAAACCACGCGATCGCGAGTATCAATGCAAACGGACATCGCCTGAGAAGTCACCAAATCAATTTGATTTTGTAACCCCACCACGCACCGCGAAAATTGCGTAGGTAATAAACTGCGGCGACAGAAATCCAGAATTAAAGGGGCTTCCCCTTCCGTCGAGTCATCGGTAATATCCACCACACAGGTTGCCAACTCCAGAGGACGACGCACCTCCTGACAGCGAGTTAGGGCATCCTCCGCCAGAATATCCGTGCGGCTATCAATCTCTTCAACGCATTTAGAGAGTTCTTCGGGACGAAGGGCCGCAGAGCAGGCAAGGGCCACAGTCTCTGGGGGGAGTTGGCGATCGAGTAACTCCGCAGCACAGCGCTCATAAGCATTTCTTCTCGCCGATGCTGGTGCCGGGTTTAACGGGATCAGGCCCACCGTGAGCGCCACCAGGGAAAGTCCCAATAGTCCGCCCTTGCGCCACCGTTGTGCTGGGGCGCTACTCCCCAGGCGACTGCGAATTTTCCGAATCATCATTATTTAAAGACTCCTCATGACAAAAAACAGGACTTTTGAGCCTAAACTGATGTTTCTGACCACAAAGTCATCTAAAGTTAGACTTGAAACTGAACCTAGTAAAGATCTATACTAGAGAGTCTGGGAAAACTGTGTAACAACTGACGAGGAAAAGGAATGTCACGATATCGAGGCCCGAGACTGAGAAT
>JAABSJ010000233.1 GCA_011390515.1 Oscillatoria sp. | reverse complement strand
TCTATAAAAACCCACAGGCTGAAGCCTGGGGCTATACGGACGAAGCCCGCCTGCGCGGGCTCAAAGCGAAAACCGACTTTTAACAACCGGATTTGGTATTAGTTCGTTTATTTTAAGACGCAAAGGGGTCAAAGGGTGAGGACTAGGGACAAATAGCCCCTTGCTTGGGGTGAATGGAAACTACGGCGTCTTGTAGAGAGAGTTTGCGGACTTTGCCTTTGAAGAGGTTGACTTGGTAAACTTGGCGGTGGGTGAGGTCGAAGGCGGATAACCAGCCACTCATGGGATGATAAGCGCCTGTGTCAATATCCAACCAACCGTTGCCTTTGGCGAGTTGTCCGGGTTTGATTCCTTTAAAGGTAAAGGTGATGGTATGACCGATGACAATGAGTTTATTGCGAAAGTAGGGCTTGGGGATATTGTGGAAGGGGGCGCGAATCCAGCAAAAGTCTTCGGGCCCTTGATCCTCGATGGGCAGATCGGGATGAACTCCGGCATGAACTAACCAGGCGTCGCCTAAATCCAGGTAGAGGGGAAGGGTTTGCATCCAGGCGACATCCTCTAACAGGGCTTCACTGGGATGGGAGTAGAGTTTGGGATAGCTGGTTAAGGTACTTTGTCCCCCACTGTAGCGCCAAGCTTGGAGTGCGGATTGATTGACTTTGCCGTTACCGCAGGCGGTGATGAGAAGATGTTCGTGGTTACCGAGGAGGCAGGTAAATTGATGGTCCCGGACTAATTTAACCACGGAGGCACTATCGGGACCGCGATCGATTAAGTCGCCGAGGAAGTAGAGGCGATCGTCTGCGGTGGGGCCGATCGCATCTAGGAGTTTCACGAGTGCGTGATAATGACCGTGGACATCCCCGATCGCAATGCGTCGGGAGTTTATTTTGCTCATGGAGTTGCCTGGGTAAACAAGCTAGGCTATTCTTGCTGGGGAAAGAACAGGACGCCAGTGGGCCCCTATCCCTACTTCAGACTCGGACTCACTGGAGTCATGTTCCTATTATTCCCCGATTATTGGCTCAATGCCCGTAAAAATCGCTTCATATTGGTCATTAAGCCCGGTTTTTTGGGGGCAGTTAAGGGGGTATTACTGCCTTCATCCGTGGATTCTTCAGGGGTGCCCGTAGCTTGGGTAATTAAGCGTTCTAAGTCGTCACCGACGGGTTTGGCGGCAGTTTCTGAAATGAGTTTGTAGGTGTCGCCGGTTTCCAGCCAGACTTGCCAGGGACTAGGATAGCAGCGAAACACTGCATATCCTTCGTTCGGTTGGATGTAGTAGCAAGATTCAATGGTGGAGAGAAATCGTTCCCTAAGTTGTCTTCCTGCCAAACCGATGCCAATAATGGCGACATTTTCCAACTTCGGCAGGAGAATCACCGTGGGGCGATCGCCGGTTTGTTCGCACATTTTCTCTAGGGTATTGACTTCTACAGCGGAAGGTTCCACAAACAGGAATCCTTCGTCTTCCGGTTGGATTTGACCTTTGGGTTCACTCAATCCCCGAATGATATAGGGCCTCTCTCCCCAGTCGCGACGGGCTAAGGCAGCGGCCCCAGCATCGGGAAAGTACACTTTAAAGCGATCGCCAAACAACTCCTCGAAGATGGGGAGAAATTCTTCGGCGATCGGTTGGACTTTCAATTCCGGAATCCCGATTTCGACTTGCACCAGTCGGTATCCATCTTCTAAGGCAGCTTTGGTGGCTGTTTTCGCTTGGGCGATCGCCTCATCTAAATCTTTGGGTAGTTCAGACATGAATCTCTCAATTGTCAACGGGTTTATTTTTACGCTTCAGGGTTCGACAGAATCACGGGTTCTTCTATCTAGGCGATCGGAACAATCATGGCAAGACAAACCGGGTTTGTTCTCAAAGTTTCTGCGGGATTTGCCTCCAATTTAGGCAAAACACCCGGTTTCTGGTCCCGGAGTTCTCATCCGGAATCCAGTTTTTAAAGGTCTATAAAAACCCGCACCCTGAAGGGTGGGGCTACACGGACAAAGCCTGCCTAAGCGCTGGCGCGCAGGCTACGCCAAACGCAGGCTAAAACAGAAAATTGACTTTTAACAACCGAATTTGGTCTCATCCTGTACCGATGCCCTAATCCCCCTCATTGTAAATCGAATCGGCTTTGATTCCCCTTCTACTCCCCTGCCTTCCTTCCCTTCCGGTCCCCTCCCCGATGTCTTGGGGAGGGTTAGAGTGAGGTCCACCCCCGGACTTATAACAACAGTCCGGCGATGCAAGCGGTCATAAAACAGGCGATGGAACCCGCCAACATTGCCCTAACGCCTAATCGGGCCAAATCTCCTTGGCGATGGGGTGCGATCGCGCTGATGCCGCCAATTTGAATGGCGATCGAACCCAAGTTAGAAAATCCACATAACGCATAAGTGGCAATCACCACGGAACGCGGAGAAATTGCCTGATTTTCAATCAATTGTTTTAAATCCAGATAGGCAATAAACTCATTCAAAATGGTCTTTTTCCCCAGCAGCATTCCCACCGCTTCCACATCCGCCCAGGGAACTCCCATCAACCAAGCGATCGGGGCCATTAAATAGGAGAGAATCAACTCCAAAGACAGAGAAGGAATCCCCACCCAACTCCCCATCCATGCCAACACCGCATTCAACAAGGCGACCAATCCTAAAAAAGCAATCAACATGGCTGCTACATTTAAGGCTAATTTCAACCCTTCAATGGCCCCAGATGTGATAGCATCAATGGCATTAATATAAGGACTTTCTCGGTCAATTTCGATTTTACCAGCAGTGGCAGATTTTTCGGTTTCCGGATACAATAATTTAGAAATGGCTAGAGATGCCGGTGCAGACATGACCGAAGCAGATAACAAATGTTCCACCGGAATTCCAAAAGAAATATAGGCAGCTAATACCCCGCCAGCAATGGTGGCAAATCCTCCGGTCATCACCGCATGAAGTTCGGAATTAGTCATCCCGGCGATATAGGGTTTAATCAACATCGGGGCTTCCAGTTGGCCGACAAAAATATTCGCCGCAGAAGAGAGGGATTCAGCCCCGGAAGTTTTCATGGTTCGCATCATCACCCAAGCGACGCCTTGGACGACTCGCTGTAAAATTCCGTAGTGATAGAGCAGAGTAATGCATGCGGAAAAAAAGATGATAGTGGGCAAGATTTTAAAGGCGAAAAAATGCTCTTGGAAGTTGTCGCCAAAGACAAAAGCCGACCCCACATCGGCAAAATTCAGAAAGTCATTGACCCGATCGCCTAAAAACTTGAATAAGACCAAACCGGGTCCAGTCCTGAGAATAAACAGGGCAAAAAACAGTTGCAACCCAATTCCCCAGAGGACCGTTCGCCACCGGATGGCTTGGCGGTTGACCGACAAAGCATAAGCGATTGCTACAAATGTAATTAATCCCAACAGAGAAATTAAGCGTTCCATGACCTTCCCCCCCAAAGCGCCAGAATAGTCAAATCATATCAAGTTAGCTGGACAAAAGCGATCGCCAGAAATCCTGATCCCCAAAACCCTCCTGGAAAACGGAAGGGCATGGGTAGATTTTGTCAAGCGGTCTATTATAGAAATATTCTTTATCTCTTCAAGAGTTAAGCCTATGAAGCGTCGAGAGTTTTTAAACTGGGTTGGTGTCGGTGGGGTTGCCAGTTTTTTGCCAATGGCGATCGCTGCCTGTACTCCCTCGGGAGAATCCACAACGGAAGTATCGACTACCCCAGGTAACTTTGAGGCAGTCGGGACAGTCTCCGAATTAGAGACTCAGGGTCAAATTCTGAAGGAAAACTTTCAAAATGGAGCCATTTCTGTAACCCGCAATCCAGAAAATTCTGAACTCCTTTATGCCGTGAATCCGACTTGTACTCATAAAGGCTGTCTGGTAGATTGGAACGCAGGAGAACGCAAGTACATCTGTCCCTGTCATGGTAGCGAATATTCTCCCGATGGCACCCTTCTCAAAGGTCCGGCTGAAGAAAATCTCCCGCCCTATTTAGTCAAAATAGAAGGAGAGCAGGTGTTAGTCCAAGAGATTTAAACCCTAACTCTACTACAACTCTAACGCCGATTCATTGCAACCTTTGATCGCAGAACTGGGGAAAACAACTCTTTCCTCAAAAGCGATCGCCCTGCCTAAAAATTTCCCCTGTATTCATCCCGACTTTGGACAAGAGGATCCGTATAGCGTCCATGCCTACCCGATGAGTTAGGAGAACAGGGATGCACCTCCAGTTTTTAGGCAGGGTTAGCCTATTTTTATTCTTTTTTTCGCTACCCGCCCTCATGCAACCGTTAGATCCAGCCAGTTGTTCTACCGCGAGTCTGAATCAACCGATTCCCAATTCTGCCCGGGACAAACTCGCTGAATCTATCCTCACTGCCGCCAAAAATAGCTCCAAGACTACCCAGTCGGCCATGTTTGGGCTGACAAACCAACCCCAGGGCGATCGCCGGGATGCCACAGATTTAAGTGCGCTCTCCATAGCCCCCTTCTATCAGGCTACTTGTCGCCGGTAATCCCCAAGGGCGCAGGTTTTGCGCCCTTGCCGATCAAAATTTTCCCTTGACTGCTGCGATCGCATTCCCCTGTTGAGCCTGCCGTCTAAAATTGAACTCAGGACTCAGGCAAATCCTCCGATGGAACTTCTAACTGTTATGATAATCTGACAGAAAATATCCCCCTATCCCCATCTTGCTGTCCGGTGGATTCATCAGGGATGGCTCAAACCATTGAAAAGGGAAGATAGTTCAACCCTCAGTTGTGTCTCGCTAAAGTAGGACGACTTGAATTTTATGAAGATTTTGGATCGCCAAGGCCGCTTATTTGGCAAAATCAGCATTCTTGACCTGGGTGCTGCCTTGGTCATTCTCCTGGTTGTCATCGGCATCTTTTTCTTTCCCGGTACTTCCGGTTCCGTTGCCCAAATTGGTGGGGTAACCACGAAACCTGTCGAGGTTGATATCATTGTCCGGGGACTGAGTGTGCGGGACCCGGAAACCCTCGTGCGGGAATTTCAAGACAAAGGTAAAACCAATATCATTATCCGCAATCAGCCTTATGGTCAGGTTGACGTCAAATCGGTACAGCTTTTAACCCGAACCCTAGCCATTCCTCAACCCGATGGTTCTGTTAAGGCATTACCAGACCCTAGGCAGGAAGAGTCGTTTAGCGCTAATTTGCTGATGACCTTGGGGGGAAATGCCAGAATTACTGATGATGGTCCAGTTCTGGGCAATAGCAAAGTCAAAATCGGCACGCCGATGGAACTGGAAGGCAGAACCTATAACTTTAATGCCAGTGTGATTGACGTGCGGGTTCAATAAACTGCGATCGCCTCAATTTTAGAAGCGTTTTCAACACCTGATGCCTAATCTTAGGAGTAAAGGTTAGAAACCGGGTTTCTTCACCCCATTTTTGGCAATCTGTCAAAAATCTGGGCAAGAAACCCGGTTTCTTGTTTGGGAATCTCAAACTGATGTCCTAAATGGGGGCAGATTCTGGCGATCGCTCAGTGAGTTCCAGCAGCAATCTGCGGATTAAACCAATGGTGACTGCCGGAACTTCCAATTGGGGCGTTAATCCGACGGTTTCAAGCTGGATGAACTCCCGAATTGCGGAGGGGTTCAGACTGGCGAGACGCTTGCCGAGTTCGGGTCCGGTAAATTGGGACTGGCGTCCCCAAATAAAGGCGGTGGGAGTGGTGAGTTGGGGGATATCTCGGGATAAATCAAAGCAGAGGTCCCCGCGCACGAAGGAGAGGGCCGCATATTCCCCATTGGGTTCTAGGGCCGACTGGAGGTACGCTTGGACGATTTCTGGATAGATTAAGTCCGGATTGGCAAATTGTCGGTTTTCGAGGAAACCGCGAATTCCAAGTTCCGTGGCGATTCCCGTCCGATACAAGAGTTGGTCTAAAAACGGCGTTTTCACAATTTGGGCGAAAAAGCTGTTGGTGTAATTTTCCCCAAAGTCGGAGAGTCCCGAGGGGGTGGTTAAAATGAGGCTTTTGAAGAATTCGGGATGGGCGATCGCCACTCGAATGGTGAAGGCAGCCGTTAGGGAAGAGGCGATCGCCACCACAGGTTCGGGACAAGTCTGTTGGATAAATTCGGTGAGGGTATTCAGATAGTCGGCAATTTGATAATTGCGTTCCGGATGTTCTGAACGTCCCCATCCGATTAAGTCGGGGGCGAGGATCCGGTAGTCTGAGGCAAAGGCGGGATAGACTTTCGACCACTCATAAGCGGAGGACCCCCCACCAAATCCGTGTAGGAAGAGTAAGGTGGGTTGGGTCGGGCGATCGCCACTTTCAGAGGGTCCACCCTGCCAAAACTCTGGGCGGTTGGTATAGTAAACCATGCGACCCAAGGAGGTCACGATTGAACCCTGGTCAAAACCGGGGGGTATGAACATCAATTTACCTCCTGATATCAAGATGATGATTCTTCCATTGGGACTGTACAATCTCCACCCTACCCAGGCGATCGAGCCTTACTGAGTCAGGCCCTCTCTCCTGGGCAGTCTTGCTGAAAACGGGTTTTAAATGCAAAGGATTTATCAAGCCTAATCTAATTTTATAAAGTTTCCATAAAGCTCCGGATCCCCTAAAGTCCGGCTCTATGGGTTGAAAACCCCTCTGCTGCAAGGATTTGGGGGTTTTTTAGTTCTGGATATTATTTTTCCAGGGCGCTGTTAAAATCGCCGCGATCAGACATAATTTACAGTGTGGGGTGTCACCCCTCATACTTGTTCGGGACGGTCGGTAACCCAATCTGATGACCGATGGCTGGATCGGGGGATGAAGTCAAGTCGGATATAGGGTGTGGTTTTGGGAACGGCGATCAGTTTGCGAAATTAGGGTTAATTTTTTCCCGAAAGAATATTTCTGGGGTGAACATCTTTACCAATCGGGGAAATTTCCCAAAAGGGAAAACTCCTGGTGGCAACCCGACGGGTGATGGCGTCCCTTATGGAGTCATGCAAGGGTGTCATTGCCGGGATATGTCCGAATTGGGTTCAATAATCGCACCGGAAACGATGGCGATCGCCCGATTGGGGTTCAAACACTCAAGGGTGGGTTCATCTGAAGTAGCCAGAAGTAACTTTAACAGGGAATGATAAGATGATGCGTCAACGTGCAGTGATGGTAGAGCAATTTAATTCCTATAGCCGTGATTTCCCGAAAAAGCGGAATCATGACTCGGCGATCGAGTTGAATCAAGTTCCCTCCTTAGCCTCTTTTCCCAATCATTTAGAGTCAGGAACTGTCGAGTTGAGTCTAGTGGAACCCGAAATCGGGCGCATCATTTTAGATTTAGAAGCCTTAAACTGTTTTGAAGTTGTAGAACGTCAATTTGAGAACCAAGGCGTCATTTTCAGCAATGCGATCGCCCTGGCCCCTTCTAACCCGGCTTTTCCCAGCAAATCAGGCCGCATCGTCATCATGGGTGCACCCAAAAGCGGGGCGATCGAAGTCACCTTTCTCCAACCCGTTCACCTCGTCAATAGCTTCATAACCAGTTCCCGGCGCACTGTTCTTTCCGCTTACAACGAACAAGATGAACAAATTGCCGAAGTCGAAACCCTCGGACCCAATTTAGCCGGTTCCCCCTCGTTAATTCCCCCGAATGCAGAACTCATCGTCAATGTTCCAAACATTCATCGGGTCACCTTTTATGCCTTCGATGGTCACCTGACCTTAGCGGGATTTTCCTTTGCTTTTTAGGAGCGACTCTCTCAATTCCCGTGCGTTAGCGCCTTGGGTTCTGACCTAGAAAAGGGTTACGAACCTTCATAAAAGGCGCTAACACAGCGAAGCAATTTGCATGAAACCGATAGTAAAAAATCTATTAGAGAGCGTTTATTTTAAAAATTTTCTGAATAAAAAATTTTGCACAGATTAATCACTTCACTATCATTATCTTCGGTTAAAAAATTGTATAAAGCTATCGATAAAATGATATATTTATTATTCAATGAGTGAAAAATTTTTAGGGATTAAAGATATTAATCAATCTTTTCATCGTCCCTAGGCTCGGCCTATTCATTCTATCATCAGAGGCGCTGCCTCCTTCTTTTCCTCGGGCCGATGAAATAGACCTCTTGCAAAATTCTTTAAAGCCCCCCTTCTTAAGGGGGGTTGGGGGGATCAATCCTTTTTTTTGCAAGAGGTCTAATATGCAACCGCCTCTCCCATCCCCCCAATCTCCCCAATCTTCCCAATCTCTATCCAAAGATGTTCCCAGAAACGCCGTATGATCGTACACTATATCCATCTTGTTTCTGTGACTCAGACGAAATAGGTAAAATAACGTGGCAAAGGGGTTATCGCAGTGGCAACAATTGGTCAACGGGTTATGGAGGGTATCCCCTCTTCTCAAGCAGGGCTTTGTTGACAAAACTGGCTCACCGATGCGAATCCGCTTAAACGGCACTTGGCTGTTGGGGGGGACGGTGACGATCGCCTTGCTGATTTGGAATTGGAAACTCTTAGTCGCTACAGGGGCTGGGGTCCTGGTGATGTTGGCGACTTACATGATCCAGGGATGGAATTGGCATCAGGTGCGATCGCGCTTGAATCAGTCTCTTGGCGGTGCAAACCGTCAGGTGGCAGTCGCTGTGGGGACGGGAGGACTTGCCACCCTGGGAAGTTACATGGCAGTCTCAATCTGGCTGGAATCCCCCAGTCCCTGGTTCGCAACAGCAGCGATCGCCCAGGGAATCATGACTTTGGCAACTCTAATTTTACTGGTCTGGCAAGCACTCAATCATCAAGTCAGTTCCCAAACCACTCACCTGAATGCCGGGGTGATGAATTTGACCGATTCAGACCCCCTCAAGCGTCTGATTGCGGTTCGACAAATTACTAAATCCCTACCCATGACCCCCCTTGCTGAACGACGGGCGATCGCTGACTATTTTCGCCTGATGTTGTCTCGGGAAACTGAACCCCTGGTTCGCGATGCGGTTCTGGATGGACTGCAAGCGATCGAACCGGGTAAACAGCTAGGCGTGGGAATGGAACCTCTAGCAGTTCCTCCCTTGAAAAAGCGCACTCCGGTGAAAGTACGCCCTCGGGTTTATGAATACGAGGAATAGGGCGATCGGTTTTTTTTATGGCGGGGGGAACGACTGAAGTCGTTACTACGAACTGAGGGATTTCCATAAAAAAAGTTCTGCATTAGAAGTTTTGCAGAATTGGAAAAGCCCCCCTTCTTAAGGGGGGTTGGGGGGATCTCTCCTAGAAGATTTT
>JAABSJ010000232.1 GCA_011390515.1 Oscillatoria sp. | reverse complement strand
GTTCTCTTAAGTTCGTAGTAACGACTTCAGTCGTTCTCTTAAGTTCGTAGTAACGACTTCAGTCGTTCTCTTAAGTTCGTAGTAACGACTTCAGTCGTTATCATCCGGCGGGGGTTTAAACCCCCGACTAATACGGAATCCGGTTGTCAAAGGTCTATAAAAACCCACACCCTCAAGGGTGGGGCTACACAGACGAAGCCCGCCTGCGCGGGCTGAAGAGTAAACCGACTTTTAACAACCGGATTTGGTATAATAGCTAAAGTCGGTTAAAACCCGACTACAAACACCACTTTTTCAGACTTTCAGTCGGTTTCAACCGACTTGATTTGTTAGGCCGCCAACGTTTAAACCCCCGCCGGGTGTTGCCTTCACAAAGAAACCGGGTTTCTGACCTAACTTTCTTGCTATAATTACAACAGATTTTCTCAAGATTCCCGGTTTATAACCAACACCCAAGAGTAAAAAAAATACCATCAAATTCACCCCAAATTAAGCCAGAGAACGCAATAAACTTTTCACCGTTTCAATCAACTCAGATGGATGAAAAGGCTTGGCCAAATATGCATCTGCCCCTTGCTTAATTCCCCAATAGCGGTCAAACTGTTCCGCCTTGCTCGAACACATTAACACCGGAATATTTTGACCATTCGGAGTCTTTTTCAGCCACCGACACAAATCATACCCATTCATCCGAGGCATAATAATATCTAATACCACAATATCCGGAGGACTATCTGCAATTTTTTGTTGAGCCTCGACCCCATCCCGGGCTTCAATCACCTTCATTCCCACATTTTGGAGGATAGATGAAAGCATTTCCCGCGCTGTAGCACTATCGTCCACAATCAATACCGTACTCATAATGACCTTTCTATATGCTGGGTTTCAAACCTTGACCGACTAGGAACGCGATCTATTTTATCTTACAAATTTCCTCGAAGCAGAATCGAGGGAATGAGTTCCCCTCAACCCACCCTTGAGATCTCAATCCTTTCCTTTGGAGAGAATTGCACCGACTGAATTCCTGTTCCTCACGAATTTAGGAAGGGTTAGATTGAACACGAATGGGTTTGGCGTAAGTGGAAGCATCTCCCCTAAATCCCCTTTTGATCGGGGGAGTAGCTGCTTGAGAGTTTGCTTCACCCTCAAACCAGAACGGATTGAGGGGATTGGGATAAACTGAGCATCACGGGTGTAATATCATAACCTCTAAGTGGGGATAATCAACGGACTGCTGGGCTGTTTTCTCTATTCTAAAAAGGCAGGGGAGAAATAGCATCCGGCAAAAGGCACAACTTCTTCTATGACAAAAGTGCGAAGGCAAAGGATGACTTTAGTCATAATCTCCGGAGGCACTCACCCTTTTGCCTGTTGCCATGAGTCAACTCAAGTGCTTACCCTGATTGAGAAAAACCGGAACGGCGACAGGGGGAATAGGGTGCTACATTGAGGAAGAGAGGGGAATATTTCTGGCGATCGCGACAATTGCGGGGGTGCGATCGCCTCCCGAAATCCGAGATTTCATCGTAATATCGGCTAGATGCCAGTTTTCCGCCTACCCCTTATGAAGTCCTTCGTCTCCAACCGAAGCGACGGGTTGTCGGATTATGGCTGATATCTGCATTCGTGAAGGGGTCCCAATGATTCGCATTTTATTGGTAGACGATCAGAATCTGATTCGTCGGGGGTTGATGGCATTGCTAGAAGCAGAAACGGATTTGCTGGTGGTGGGAGAGGCGGAAAATGGACAACTGGCGATCGAACAAGTGAAGCATTTCCAACCGGATGTGGTGCTCATGGATATCTATATGCCGGTGATGAATGGGGTACAGGCAACCCAGGCAATCTGTCAGCAATTTCCCGAGGTGAAAGTCTTGATCCTTACCACCGTGGATGATGATGAGTCGGTGGCGGAGGCGCTGCGCGGAGGGGCCCGGGGATACTTACTCAAAGATACACCCTCGGAAGAGTTAGCCCATGCCATTCGCACGGTTCACAAGGGCTATACTCAAATTGGACCCGGTTTAGTCACCAAAGTGATGGCAAAAGTCCAGACAACACCCCTTCGCAAACCGAATGTTCCTCTGGGATGGCAAGAATTGAGTCCCAGAGAATTGGAAGTGTTGCGGTTGATTGCCAAAGGTGCGAATAATCGAGAAATTGCTAAAGAATTGTATATTACTGAGGGAACGGTGAAAAATCATGTGACTCATATTTTAAATCGGTTGAATCTGCGCGATCGCACTCAAGCGGCGATCGTTGCTCATGGGGTATTTTTTGAGGACAATTCGTAACTTAGTGCAGTTGCCAACCCACACCGGAATCTTAATCCGGTAACTGCTGATTATTTTTAAAGGAACAGACTAATTATGCAGGAGAATCATCCCCCGGAAGAGACAACCCGAAAGTTGAAAGCGAACTTGCAATCCCATCTTGTCCAAGTTGTTCGCGATCGGGACCCTTACTTTGCCACAGGCGGCTATTTCTATGTCCGAGAATACATCCGCCAGCAGTTCCAACACTATGGCATTGTAGAAACTCACTCATTTGAAATCAGTGGCAGAACCCATGAAAACTTAGTGTTAGATATTCCAGGAGGCGATCGCACCAGCAAACCCAAACCCCCCATCTTAATCGGCGCACATTATGACGCCGTACCCGGTTCCCCCGGTGCCGACGACAACGCCACCGGCATCGCCGTCCTACTAGAAATAGCCCGCATCTTCGCCACCGAAACCACCCGCTATCCCCTCCGCCTCATCGCCTTTGATATGGAAGAATATGGCTTATGTGGCAGTACCGCCTATGCCACCGAACTCGCCGCCCAACGAGAACCCCTTCGCTTAATGATTTCCCTAGAAATGCTGGGATATTGTAATCCTCAACCCCATTCCCAACAATATCCCCCCGGATTACAATACATTTACCCTAATCAGGGAAATTATATCGCCTTAATCGGGAATATTTACACCCTCATCGACCTGATTAGAATTAGCCGAATTATCAAAAAAACCGGCCTCCCTTGCCAATGGTTACCCGCCGGGAAAAAAGGCAACCTCGTGCCCGATACCCGACGCAGTGACCACGCCCCATTCTGGGATTTAGGATATCCAGCCATCATGATTACCGATACCGCCAACCTCAGAAATCCCCATTATCATCAACCCAGCGACACCATAGAAACCTTAGACTTAGACTTTCTAACGGGAGTTTGCCAGGGATTAATTGCCACTATTCGGAAGTTATAACCCATTCCGTCTGTAGAATTATATGAATTAGGTTAGATTGAGATTCAGGGGAATCCAATCAGGGAAGATTATGTTATCATACGAGAAAGCCCGCACCCTAAAGGGTGGAGGCTCACAAACGGAGCCTCTGCTGCGCGGGCTAAGAAGAGAAAAGGTGTTTTATAAACTGGATAAAGTAGGACCATTCAATCCCTAGGAAGTTCTTATGGTAATGACGACTGAAACTGAACAGTTCACCCTAGACGACTTCATGAAAAATCCCCCTGAAAATATGGAATGGGTGGATGATAAACTGGTGGAGAAAACAGGAATGACACTCAGACATAGCGAAATTCAGGCAAACTTGGTGTGGTACTGGAGAACTTACATCAACCAATCGGGAAAAGGTGGTAAAGTTTATGTAGAAATGCCTTGTCGCACCCAAAGACAGGGACGCCGACCCGATGTTTCTTATTTGACCCCAGAACTGCTAGAACGCTATAGAAATGAGCCAACCTTACCCCAGAGTCCGCCGTTAGTCGCTGAGATTGCCTCCCCCACCGATGTAGCAGAGGAATTGTTAGCAAAAGCTCAAGAATATTTAAACTCCAGTTGTCAAGAAGTCTGGCTAATTTTCCCCGAAGGACGGCGAATTTTTATACTGACAGAAAATCAGACTCTCGCCTTTCAATCTGGCGATAGTATTAGCACTCAAGTAGTCCTGGAGGGATTTAATATTGCTGTGGATGAATTATTGGGCTAGAAGGAGGAAACAAGCCTAAATCAAGGCTTGTTTTTTTCCTTGTCAAGAAAAATGTGTGAATTAAACATCTAGTTACCTGATACACTGTTATAAAAAATAGAAAACTTTCCCCCAAATATTATGAATCAAAATCCTTCATCGCTTCCTACAAACTGCTACCCAATTACCCTCACGGCTGAAGGATGGATGGGACTGAAAAGAAGTGCCGAAAAATTTAATTGTTCTGTACCTGAACTGCTCGATCGCCTGGGTTTGGGGAGTTTAGCAATTGTTGATCCAGCCGACTTAGAGGATTATTTAGATTTGCAGGAAACCTTAGACATAGAAGCCAATCCAGAAAATCAACAGCGAGTGTCTTGGGAACAGGTTAAAAAAGAAATAGGACTATAACACCAGATGGAGGAGTATTCTATTGAATTGCTACAAACCGCTACCCAGCAGTTGATTGAACTCCCCCGCATCATCCAGGAGAGAATTGCGGGTAAAATAGATCAGCTAAAAACCAATCCCTATCCTCCAGGTGCGAGAAAATTAACCTACGGATCCGGACAAGTCCGTTTACGAGTCGGATACCATCGGATTATTTACAGCGTCAATGCCGAAACCCCCGTGATTGTTATTCTCAAAATCGGACATCGAAAGCAACATTTATAGAGACTTTACAGATTCACTAAAGAGGAAAGAAACGACTGAAGTCGTTACTACGAACAATTAAGAACGACTGAAGTCGTTACTACGAACAATTAAGAACGACTGAAGTCGTTACTACGAACAGGAGATAAATTTCTTCGTTTGTAGTAACGACTTCAGTCGTTTCCGGGCATTAACCTCCTGGAATAACCCTACTCCTGAAATTCAGGTTAAAGTGTTGCGGTTGCGGGTTCGGGAGTTGCTTCCTGCTGCTTCTCTAAAAACGCATACAAGCGATTTAGAGCATTGACATAAGCATGAGCGGAGGCGACAATAATATCTGTATTCGCTGAATGACCGGAGAAAATCCGATCGCCATGACGTAAGCGAATCGTCACCTCTCCCAAAGCATCAATTCCTGCCGTTACCGACTGCACCGAAAACTCAATTAACTGATTCGGTACATTCACCACCCGATTAATCGCTTTATACACCGCATCCACAGGACCCGTCCCGATCGCCGCATCCGTGAGTTCTTCTCCGTTGGGAGTGCGTAAGGTTACTGTTGCCGTCGGACGGGCGCGATCGCCACAGGAAACCTGCACCAACTCCAATCGGAAAATTTCCGGGGGTTGCTGAATTTCCGCATTCACAATTGATTCGAGATCCCAATCCGTAACCTCTTTTTTCTTGTCCGCTACGGTCTTAAACTTGAGAAAAGCATTATTTAACTCTGTATCCGAGAGGTCAAATCCTAACTCTTTCAAGCGACTCGCAAAAGCATGACGGCCCGACAATTTACCTAAGACAATTTGATTGTCGGTCAAACCAATGGATTGGGCATCCATAATCTCATAAGTTTGCTTATGCTTAAGCACACCATCTTGGTGAATTCCCGACTCGTGGGCGAAGGCATTGGCACCGACAATTGCCTTATTCGGTTGCACAAACATCCCGGTGAGATTCGACACCAACCGCGAGGTTTTGTAGATTTGTCGCGTGTCAATATTGGTCAACGATTCTTGACAATCCACCGGACGTCCCAGGAAGGGATTAAAATACTGACGACGGACGTGCAAGGCCATGACTAATTCTTCTAGGGCCGCATTTCCTGCCCGTTCACCAATGCCATTAATTGTACATTCCAGTTGTCGCGCCCCATTTTTGACCGCTTCGAGGAAGTTCGCAACGGCCAAACCGAGGTCATTATGACCATGAACGGAGATGATAGCATCATCAATGTTGGGGACATTTTCTTTGATGCCGCGAATGATTGCACCAAATTCGCCTGGGGTGGTGTATCCGACAGTATCGGGGATATTAATGGTAGTGGCCCCAGCGGCGATCGCCTTGGTTAAAACCTCATACAGAAATTCGGGGTCCGAACGTCCCGCATCTTCTGGGGAGAATTCCACATCATCCACAAAAGACTTGGCATAGGCGACCATTTCCTCAGCGATCGCCAAGACTTCGGGACGAGTCTTTTTGAGTTTGTACTCTAAATGAATATCCGAGGTGGCGATAAAGGTGTGAATTCGTCCCTTGGCAGCGGGTTTGAGGGCCTTTGCTGCTGCCTCAATGTCCGCGCGAGTCGCCCGCGCTAATCCGCAAATCGTGGGGCCTCCTTCGACCCCGACCAATTCGGCGATTTTTTGAACCGCTTCAAAGTCTCCGGGACTGGCGTAGGGAAATCCTGCTTCGATGACATCCACACCCAGTCGCGCTAACTGCCGCGCTATGGTCAGTTTTTCCTCTCCATTCAGACTGGCCCCTGGCGATTGTTCACCATCGCGCAGGGTCGTGTCAAAAATAATGATGCGATCGGGTTGAGTTGTCATGGAATGTACCTCCTAGTCCATGTTGAGCTAATGTTTGTCCGTTGACAACGAAAGCGGGCGGTTAGGGGTGCGTTTGTTGCACTACCGTATTTTGATTATTCTAACCGCCCATTTAGTGTTCTGACTTTTAATAATCGATTTTCTCTATGTGGTCGCGAATATCATTCAAGTCAATATAGCGATCGGTGGCATTTCTCAACTCTCGGGCAATCATTCCTTCGGTTGAAACGACGGTGATATGAGTATTTTTAGAGCGCAATAGTTCGATCGCCCGCTCGAAATCTCCATCCCCACTAAATAGCACCACTCGGTCATACTGTTCTACGGTATTAAACATATCCACTACAATTTCTATGTCTAAATTGGCTTTTTGAGAATAGCGGCCCGAGGTGTCGTCATAATATTCTTTGAGAATTTTCGTGCGAACCGTATATCCCAAACTAATCAGTGCATCTCTAAAACCCCGTTGGTCCTGCGGATCTTTCAGTCCGGTGTACCAAAAGGCATTAATTAACATAATCCCAGGCTGCTCTTGAGTAAAATATTCTAGCACCCTTCTGGGATCGAAAAACCAACCATTCTTTTGTTGAGCGTAGAACATATTGTTTCCGTCTACAAAAATAGACAGACGGTTCATTAAAAAACCCATAGAAACTTAGACCTAATATTAGTAGAAAATAATTAACCTTGAAATGTGAATCCCTGTCGGTTTATCAAAATAAACCGCTTTGGATTGGGTTACCAATATATCAGAGTCTGGGTTAGCTAAAATCAGCGAACCAGACGGGATGACCCCAGCTATTGACGTTTTAGGAATTGTCACGCTTAATGCTGTGGGTTCTGAACCTTTGGCATTCCTTTTAATCTTCAGCAGTGATTTGGATATGAGAGTCCCACGCCAAGCTAGGTAATGCCGTATTTTTGCGCTACCAATCGAGGGTTAAAACGGGTCGAACCAAGAAGTTTGAATGCTTAAGACAGCAGTTTTGAATAGGTTAGAGTTTTTTCTATCATAAGTCTGTTTAGGAAATAGCATCATTCTACTTCATTGCCCGTTATAAAATCGCGATATGGATATTTTTTTGATGTGGGATTAAATAAATATATGCCTGGTTGAGTTTGGCCCTATCACCTCCGGTCACTGATTGAGTGGAGTCCGTATCTCATTAACAACTTGAGGAATTCGGGGAGGCCCAAATCCTTCTTTATCACTTTACCGCTAAAACTGAGTTCCGGATTGACCAATTTCAAACAGGAGGGGGCGATCGCCTCTCCATCACCCCAGTAGCCGCCTTGTTGCCGCGTCTAGGACCAGAACAGTGGCTGCTCGATGTGTCAAGAGTTAGCATCCATCCTGACCCGTCCTAACCGCCTCAAAGAACCCTGATTTTGGGAGAATCGATGGGGGGGTTGCGGCTGATCCCTCCGGGCCCGTTAAAGTGGAGAATCACCGCCCTAGGGCTGTCGCTTCGGGATGCAACCCCGGGGACAAGACACCGGGTTTCTGGCGCTCAAGAAAGTGGCTTGTTCAGGAGAGATCCGGTCAAAAAAACCCGTTTGTCTTCCCTCGCTGGTACCGACGCCCTAGGCCATTTTACTTTCAATGGCCCACCGTGCTAACTCGGTCCGGTTATGCAGACCCGTTTTCGCCAGCATATTGGAAACATGACTTTCAATGGTGCGCTGAGAGACTTTCATCGCCTCAGCAATTTCCCGATTTGCCATCCCCCGGGCGACAAACTGAACCACCTTCATTTCCGTCGGCGTCAGTTCCACATCAAGGGGAACCTGAATTTTCGGCCCATTCGTACCGAGTTTGAGTTGATGCTGAAGCAATCTACCGGCTTGCTTGAGGGACGCTTCGACTTGAGAGACCAGTTCTTCCGGCTCAAAGGGCTTGACCATATAAACATCAGCCCCAGTATTCAAGCCTTTGACCCGATCTTGACTTTGACCCTTGGCGGACAGGAACAGGACCGGAATCCAGTTCGTGCGGGAGTCTTTTCTAACCTGTTCCACAAAGGCATAGCCATCCATTTCTGGCATCATGACATCGCAGATAATCATGTCTGGCATTTCTTTTTCTAGAATTTCGAGGGCTTCGCGGCCATTTTCTGCGGTGGTGACCTCGTACCCCCGAAATTCCAGATAGTCTTTAACTAACAGGATTAAGTTGGGGTCATCATCAATCAGCAGAAGTCTCTTTTGAGCGCCTATACTGGGTTCAGTCATGTGTTATTCAGTACCAAATTTTGAATGGATTCAATGTAGATGGTTCGAGCGTTACCCTGGAAATGGGATGAAATCCGGTGGAGACTCCCCATCGGAGTGGTAGAGACAGAATTCCTCGGTTGGCGATCGCCAACGATTGATTACCTGCCATCCGGTGATTTTAAGCCCTTCACCGACTGCCTCGAAACTACCTGTTGCGAGCGCTTTACTTCCAGGAGTAATCCGGTTAGTGGGTTTCTACAAAACTAATCTATTAATAAATATTACTCGCCATACAGGTTGAGTTCGCTATCGATTATAACGGATTGTCCTACGGTTTAAAGGGTTTTCAACACGGGCATCCCTGGGGTGAACTTCACCCCGAGAAATCGAGGGGAAAAACCAGGAATAGAAGGAGGCGATCGCCTCCTCCCAAACCCTCGGACCAATTCTACCCTTGAGTCGGGATAGTTGTTACCACCCCATTTGGTTTTAATCCCGGGAGTGGACCCCACCCTAACCCGGATCTTGCCAAGGGGAGGGGACCGGAGGTGCAGTTAAATCCTAGCCCTCTTAAGGTGGTAAATTTAATGACGAAAAATCCGGGTTTTTGTAGGGGCGCAATGCTTGCGCCC
>JAABSJ010000023.1 GCA_011390515.1 Oscillatoria sp. | reverse complement strand
CGATGGATCCTTCAGTTCCTCGGGGCCTCCTGCCAGAAATATTATTTACTGACTTGATTCAACCTGCGGAATGTGGGTTCTAAACCCTGAGAGGTTAAAGAAACTTCGGGATTTATCTCGGCTAAACGTCCACATAATCCTGAATAAGACAACTGGGGTTCTTTTAACAGTTCTAGGGTCATTAATTGGAGAAAATTTTGGGGAGTCAATCTAGCACTGCTTCTTTTGACAAACCCGGTTTCCTTAGAGATTTGATTTAATTTTTCTGGAGAAAATAACCCGTTAATAGTTTCGCAAATGGCCGGGAGGTTTTCGGATAATTGAGTTGAATTTATCACGATTTATGTTAGACTTTAGGTGGACTAGATGAGCGGGTTCTATTTTAAAATAAAAACCCGGGTTCGGTCTAGTTTTTTAGAAAATTTTAAAGATTACTCAATTCCCTAGAGAGCATATAGCCTCTAGCTCTAGGGGCCACTTGGGACCCATGACTGCCGGACCTGGACTGGAAAAATGGCCCCAAAAGCTTGCCAGCTTTGAGTTTGAGAAGTTAGCTTGATGCGTATGGGGCAGTGCCCACCCTACAATTGCTTGGATTCCCTGGGAGGGGAGTGGGGGATGGTGCCAGGGCCAAAAAAAGAGCGGAGGTTCAACCCTCCGCTCTTTTGTGCCGATGCCTTTACAGCGATCGCGACGAGTGATCATCCGTGGGATACGATCCTTTGCCCGCATTGCGAACATTCACAATCTTACCCATGAGATCAAACCAAAAACTTGACCCCATCGAAATCGCAATTCCAGTGAGTAACCATCCCGCCAATTGCTTGACAAAGGGAACGCGCCACTGGCGATTTGGATCCCGTTGTTCTTCCACGATAACTTCACTCCACCCAATGGGTAAAGAGATATCCTGAAGAGATTTTCTGAGTTCTGACTTGACCCCCTCTAGTTCTCGGGGGTCTCGAATCGGTTGGGCATTGACAATACTCTGTGCATTTTCAGTCACCGTCGCCCGTAAAACCGGGTCTTTTGACAAGCTACTCACAATATAGATGGTATCGGCATTGGCGATCGCCGCGACCAGACATCCGATAATAATCGCAATCCCTCTGGCATTGCGTTTGTACACCCCCGAGGACCGTTCCATCGAGCGATCGAACCAAACTTCTATTTCTTTCTGAAACGTATTGAGGGTATCTTGCGCCCCTTCGTTCTTCTGTTGCGATCGTTTAGCTAAGACTCTTAAACTTTCCTTCAGCGATTCAGGTAATAAGTCGATGACTTTCTCTAACTCTTTGAAGGCTGATTCAATCCCTTGATAGGCCGGACTATTTTTATCTTCAAAGATTTCCTGAATCTCCAGATAAACTTCTCGATATCGGGGCAGACTGGCAATAATCTCTCTCGGCTCAGGCTTCAAATTTTTTAATAAAACCTTCTTGCCCGCCTCTCCATAAATTCGGTTGGCGATCGCACTGATTCGCTCCAGCAAAAATTCTGGACTCTCCCCTTCCCCTTCGGCTGCAAAAGCCAGCCGCAAGGTGTCCACAAATAATCTAAACCGTTCTTCCATTAATTCAACAAACATAGCTAACGTAATTTCTTCCTGAGAATATTTCGTCACCAGTTCATTGAAATTCTGCCCGCAAACCCTTAACTCTTTCTTGAAAACATCCGTATTGACTTCACTAAAACCGGCAGTTTTACTTAAAGTAATAATCTCCTTCAACTGCTCTTGCTTAAAATTTTCTACCCGAGCAATACTGAGAGCATGAGCAATTTTATCAAATCCCAAAGTATCCATAAGAGTCACCGCAAAAAAGTCTGGACGAATGTAAGAAGGTCCCCCTTCACTTTCTCCAAACACATTCTCGGTATGGGTCATTTTTTGATAAATTTTAAACAATCCAGAACTGATTTTTCTGAATCCTTCGGCTAAAGCTCCTTTAGCCTCTTGATTGAGGTCCTTGATTAAGGGGTGAGCATACAGTTCATTAGCCAAAATTCGCGCCTTTCGGCTTTCTTCGCTTTCTTGAGTACCTCCCATCAGCACTTCAATGGATTTTTTTAGATGTTCGGCTCTCCACTGAAGTAGGGTCGTGATCAGTTCTTGAATTTCCGAGGCGAGTAAACTCAAAATCAAATAAACAAAAATTAGCCCGATCGCCAGGTCTAAAATAAAAGGAATGTTCATGATGAATTATCATCCAGGTAAATGCAGGACTGACTCAACTCGTTTAAAGTTTGTCATCGATTACTATACGGACCGACTCTTAAAAAATCGGGCAAATTCCCAAAATATCAAGACAGTTGATGGGGAGGATGGGGGGGATGGGGAAGATAGGGTCCATGTTCGTAGTAACGACTTCAGTCGTTGCTCTCGTGTTATGGCATCCGCCATAACACGAGCAATCTGAGGGTCCACCGCCTGCGGGGTTGGGAGATGGAGCGATCGCCTGATATCGGGGCGTGACTTAGGTGTAGCTTTCGTGAAGAGGAAACGACTGAAGTCGTTACTACAAACGTTCTCCCCCATCTCCCCCATCAACCCAGGACAAATAACAAATGACAAATAACAAATGACAAATAACAAATGACAAATAACAAATGACAACCCCAGCCCTAGCAGCAAAACTTAACAAAAACTGAGTTAAACGCGATCGCTATGAGTATCCGTCCTCTGATAGACTTTTAGACGGTTGTAGCCAGAAAAAAGGCTGCTGATAGGCAGTTGGGAGGAAAATTCCGTGGATAGTGTAATCGGTTTAGAGATTATTGAAGTCGTCGAACAAGCCGCGATCGCTTCGGCTCGTTGGATGGGTAAAGGCGACAAAAATACCGCTGACCATGTGGCGGTAGAAGCCATGCGCGAACGCATGAACCGCATTCATATGCGTGGCCGCATCGTGATCGGCGAAGGCGAGCGCGATGAAGCTCCTATGTTGTACATCGGGGAAGAAGTTGGGATCTGCACCCAGGAAGATGCCAGCAAATTCTGTGACCCCCAACAACTGATTGAAATTGATATCGCCGTTGACCCCTGTGAAGGCACCAACTTGGTCGCCTACGGACAAAACGGTTCGATGGCAGTTCTCGCCATTGCCGAAAAAGGTGGCCTGTTCCGAGCCCCAGACTTCTACATGAAGAAGCTCGCCGCACCCGCCTGCGCCAAAAATCATGTGGACATCAATAAATCTGCCACAGAAAACCTGAAAATCCTCTCGGACTGCATGAGTCGCTCCATTGAGGAATTGGTCGTGGTGGTGATGGATCGTCCCCGTCACAAAGGCTTAATCGAAGAAATCCGCAACGCCGGAGCCCGAGTGCGTCTGATCAGCGATGGAGATGTCTCCGCAGCGATTTCTTGCGCGTTCTCCGGAACCAACATCCACGCACTGATGGGAATTGGTGCTGCTCCTGAAGGGGTGATTTCCGCTGCGGCAATGCGCTGTTTAGGCGGTCACTTCCAAGGTCAACTGATTTATGACCCCGAAGTCGTGAAAACTGGGCTGATTGGCGAAAGCAAAGAAAGCAACATCGCTCGTCTGCAAGAAATGGGGATCACTGACCCTGACCGGGTTTACAATGCCGAAGAATTAGCCTCTGGGGAAACGGTGCTGTTTGCGGCATCCGGTATTACTCCCGGAACGTTGATGCAAGGGGTTCGCTTCTTCAAAGGCGGCGCTCGGACTCACAGTCTGGTTATTTCTAGCCAGTCGAGTACCGCTCGTTTTGTCGATACCATTCATATGTACGACGCTCCCAAGAGCTTACAATTGCGCTAATTCAGACTCAGCGCGGTTAAGGAAGGAACGAAAGCAGGATGACCTCACAACTAACTGTGATGTCACCGGGGTTAGAATCCGGCTGGTTAATCAGCAGAGTCTTTCCCCAGCGATCGCCACGGTGATCCCTTCTGCCGGTGGTGCGGACCCCTCTAAAGTCCGCTCCCTCCCTCTCCTTCCCCAAGCCGCTCTTAGTGCAGTTCGGAGGGTTTTTCCTCCTGTATCCTGCCGCTTCCCCTTGCTCAATCCCCGAGGATTGCGCTAACCCACCCGGGTTTCAGTTAGCATAAAAATAAAGACAACCCGATTAATTCAGTTTGCCAGAGATAGAATTTCATCGCTACGCTTGTCAAACATCAAGAGGGCGTAAACGACTAAAAAATCCAGGGAGAAATCATGAATATTGCAGTCGTAGGTCTTAGCCATAAGACAGCACCCGTAGAAGTTAGAGAAAAGCTGAGTATTCCCGAACCCGATATTAAAGAGGCGATCGCTCATTTATGTAGCTATCCTAATATTCGAGAAGTCGCGATTCTCAGCACTTGTAACCGTTTAGAAATTTATATCGTAACGGGTGAAACCGACTCCGGCGTTCGTGAAGCGATCCAATTTCTCTCGGAACGCGGCCAATTAAACGTTCATAAGTTACGACAACATCTGTTTATCTTGTTACAAGAAGATGCGGTTATGCATCTGATGCGGGTTTCCGCTGGTTTGGATAGCTTGGTCCTCGGCGAAGGCCAAATTTTAGCCCAAGTTAAAAATACTCACAAACTCGGTCAGCAACATAATGGGGTCGGACGCATTCTCAATCGTCTCCTGAAACAAGCCATTACCGCAGGCAAACGAGTTCGCACGGAAACCAGCATCGGCACCGGCGCAGTTTCTATCAGTTCCGCAGCAGTGGAACTGGCTCAAATTAAGGTCCAGGACCTGGCTCCCTATCGCATTGCGATTCTCGGTGCCGGGAAAATGTCGAAACTCTTGGTTCAACATTTACTCTCCAAAGGGGCTCGCCAAATTACCATTCTCAATCGCACGTTACGTCGCGCGGAAGACCTGGCTAAAAACTTCCCCGATGCAGATTTAAAGCTGCATTTGATGTCAGATATGATGAGCGTCATTGCGGAAACAGATATTGTTTTTACCAGTACCTCTTCCACTGAACCTATCTTAAATCGGTCTAAACTCGAACCGATTTTAAACCCCAATGGCTCAATCATGCTGATTGACATTTCAGTGCCGCGTAATGTGGATTCTGATGTCAATACGCTCTCGAATGTCCATTCGTTTAATGTGGATGACTTGAAAGCCGTTGTCGCTCAAAACCAAGAAAGCCGTCGGCAAATGGCAATGGAAGCTGAGGGATTACTGGAAGAAGAAGTCGAAGCGTTTGACGTTTGGTGGCGCAGTTTGGAAACGGTGCCGACGATTAGCTGTTTACGGGATAAAATCGAAACCATTCGCGAGCAGGAATTGGAAAAAGCTCTGTCTCGTTTAGGGTCGGAATTTGCCGAAAAACATCAAGAAGTGATTGAGGCACTCACCCGAGGGATTGTTAATAAAATCTTGCATGACCCCATGGTTCAACTGCGGGCCCAGCAAGATATCGAGGCGCGCCGTCAAGCGATGGAAACTCTGCGCTTGCTGTTTAATTTGGAGACAGAAGCGCGATCGGGCGAACAGTACAGTTAGTCCGGGGTACAGTTCATAGAAGAAACCGGGGTTTTGGTCAAAATGAATGCGGGTTCTGCATCAAATTTGGGCTAAAACCCCGGTTTCTTGTTCCGGGAATCTGATTCTGTATTGGCGGTTCTAGGCCATTTGAAGGGGTTGATTCTCATTCCCCATGCTGGGTTAAAGGCGTATCAGGAGCAGAGCAGCCGTTTTCTCTGTCAGAGTGGGTTAATTCATTTAATTTGCATATAGATTTTATTAGAAGCCCCATTCTCAACACCGGCGGGGGATAAATCCCCCGCCTCATAGCTAAAGTCGGTTAAAAACCGACTGCAATCCTTGTCCAGTGGTGTTTTCAGTCGGTTTCAACCGACTTGATCTGTTAGGCGGGGGTTTGAACCCCCGCCGGGTGTTGCAACAGGTACAACCCACATTCCGCATAAGCAAAAATACTTAGCTGGAATGTCTCCGCAAGTTTTTTGGCTGAAGCAAACATTTTCTTAAAATGGCTACAAACCTTGAACTCTAAGATTTACAGCTATTTTCTCTAGAAGGGGTTCTATAACTCTCTCCAGCGGAGCAAGCGCTCAAAAAGTGCGGTTTTTATTGAGAATATTCTCAATAAGCCGGAAAACTCCGGTTACAGTGAGGACCATAGCTCCCCTAGATTTTTTATAAAATCGCTGAAACCCTTTATGGGCAAAGGTTTTTAGAAAATAAAAAGTCAGCAATTAAACCTGCGGAATGTGGGGTACAAGATGTCAGTCCCATCGGTTTTTAATTAGGCGGCAGAGCCGCAAGAGGTGCGTATCACGGCAGAGCCATGATACGAGAAGAGGAGTTAGCCCGCGCAGGCGGGCTTCGTTCGTGTAGTCCCACCCTTTAGGGTGCGGGGTTGGTTAAAAATTATGCAAATTAAAAGTATGAAAACTGGGAGTGTTCGCCATTACCCCAGGGATAATTCTACAATGACAGCTAGAGCGAAACTCTAAACTAAACTCTAAACTTTAAAATTCATGCTTAAAGGGTTAGGAAAACACTCCTTTCAATGGATCGTGGCCGGATCAGCCGTATGGATGGGGATAGAACTCTTTGCTTTTTTGGGTGCCGAAAGTCTCTGGTTTGACGAACTGGACTATGAACGAGTGTTTTGGGTCCGCCTACTCACCCGCTTAGTGCTGCTGGCGCTAGGACTGGGAATCACGGGCGGTTTAACCTTCGGCAATCTATTTCTGGCGAACCGTCTCAAATACGGCAAATTAGATCTACTCAGTCGGGGACGGACGGAACCTCCCGGAGGGCGCGATCGCTGGAAACGGAATATTAGCCGTCCCGTTGCGCGCCCTAACATCCCGAGTCCCAACTCCTATACCGCCCTCAACTTAGAATCCCTACTGGCCCTCGTCATCCTCCTATCCTTGGGAATTTCCACCCTCCTGGTGTACTACGCTCAGGTTGTGGTGGATTATTGGCATCCCGGTTCCTGGTTACTGTTGAACTCTCCCTCAGTCCCCTTGGGATTTGGACTCAACTCCAGCCAGGAAATGTTACAGCAAATGACCACAGACTGGTGGCAAATTGCCCTGTTGTTGCTGTTTACCGTGGTGATCGTTCTGGAACCTCGCTTACTCTATGCGATCGCCGCTGCTTTAAGCCTGTTCTTCGGCCTAGTCCTCTCGGGTCAGTGGGCAAAAGTGCTGCTGTTTTTCCACCCGACAGCCTTTAATATTAGCGAACCCGTTTTTAACCGGGATATGAGCTTTTATATCTTTAACTTGCCCATTTGGGAACTCCTAGAATTTTGGCTATTGGGAGTGCTGTTTTTCCTCCTTGCCGCAGTCACCGTCCTCTATTTAGTCTCAGGAAATAGTATCAGCGAAGGGAAGTTTCCCGGATTTTCTGATGAGCAATTGCGTCACCTTTATGGATTGGGTGGGACACTCATCGGGGCGATCGCCTTGCGCTATTGGCTATTGCGCTATGAATTGCTCTATTCCAGCAAAGATGTGATTTATGGTGCAGGCTATACCCAAGCCAATGTAGAGGTTTGGAGCTATGGGGGGTTAAGCCTATTATCCGGGGCTGTCGCCATATTCTTGCTCTATCTGACCCTGGGAGTGCGCCAACTAGAACGCCACAACTTTAGACGACTCAAACAGTCCTTGGGACTCTATGTCGCAATGGTGGCGATCGCCGGATCGGTCCTGCCGTTCGCGGTGCAACGCTTAATCGTCCAACCGAACGAAATCGAACGGGAGCGTCCCTACATCGAGCGCAGTATCGCTTTCACCCGCCAGGGGTTCGACCTCGATCGCATTGATGTCCAACTCTTCAACCCAGAAAATTCCCTCACCTTTGAGGATATCCTCGCCAATGACCTAACCATTAATAATATCCGCCTCTGGGATACTCGCCCTCTCCTGCAAACCAATCGCCAACTCCAGCAAATTCGGCTGTACTACAAATTTGCCGATGCGGATATCGACCGTTACACCCTCAGAAAAACTGACCCAGAATCCGAGGAATCTATCACAGAACGGCAACAAGTCCTGATCTCAGCCCGGGAATTGGACTATAGCGCCGTTCCCACGGAAGCTCAAACCTGGGTCAATGAACACTTAGTTTATACCCACGGCTATGGGTTTACCTTGAGTCCTGTGAATACCGTGGGTCCCGGGGGATTGCCGGACTACTTCGTTCGGGATATTGGCATAGAACGCCAAACTGTGAGTGAAACGGTCAACGATGGCATATTAGGCACCGCAAATGAATTAATTCGCGCCAGCATTCCGATCGGACATCCCCGGATTTACTATGGGGAACTGACGGATACGGAGGTGATGGCACCGAGTAATGTCCCGGAGTTAGATTATCCCCAGGGAGATGAGAATGTTTATAATACTTATGGAGGAACCGGGGGGGTTTCGATTGGCTCTTGGTGGCGTCGGTTAATTTTTGCCAAATACCTGAACAACTGGCAGATGTTGTTCACGGACAATTTTACTTCGGAGACGAAAGTTTTATTTCGGCGCAATATTAAGGACCGGGTTCGGGCGATCGCCCCGTTTTTGCAATTTGATAATGACCCTTATCTGGTGGTTGCGAATACCCGCTTATATGAGTCGGGAATGACGCCTGCGGAACAACCGTTTCCAGACGATGATAATTATCTCTACTGGATTATTGACGCCTATACCATCAGCGATCGCTATCCCTATTCTGAACCGATTGCTAAGAAATTTAACTACATCCGCAACTCGGTTAAGGTTGTGGTAGATGCCTATAATGGCAAGGTCAAATTGTACATGGCGGACCCGTCAGACCCCCTCGTTCAGAGTTGGCAAGAGATTTTCCCCAACTTGCTCCAACCCCTCGATGCCATGCCGGTGACCCTCCGCACCCATATCCGCTATCCCTTGGATTTTTTTGATGTGCAATCAGAACGGCTATTAACCTATCACATGACCGATCCGACGGTTTTTTATAATCGGGAAGACCAATGGCGGGTGCCCAATGAGATTTATGGCAACGAGCAGCAAGTGGTCGATCCTTATTATTTGATTATGAAATTGCCCACGGAAGTCTCGGAAGAATTTATTTTGTTGCATCCGTTTACGCCGATGAGTCGCAACAATTTGATTGGCTGGATGGGCGGGCGATCGGATGGGATTCATTACGGGAATTTACTGCTGTACCAGTTCCCGAAACAACAGTTGGTTTATGGTCCGGAGCAAATTGAAGCCCGAATTAATCAAGATCCGGTGATTTCTCAACAGATTTCCCTGTGGAACCGCCAGGGGTCTCGGGCGATTCAGGGGAATTTGTTGGTGATTCCCATTGAGCGATCGCTGCTGTATGTCGAACCGCTTTATATTGAGGCAGAACAAAATAGTTTGCCGATTTTAGCCCGGGTGATTGTCGCTTATGAGAACCAAATTGTGATGGCAGAAACCCTGGAACAGGCCCTAAATGCTATTTTCCAAGGACAAGGAGAACAACAACGCACGGACCCAATTATTCGTCCGGTGGAAGACTTGACGTTACCCCCCTTGAATTAAAAGGATTAATGGGGTTGCTGGAAATTTATCCCAGTCCGCTACACTGACAAAAATCGCTGACTGAATCCTGGGAGGGATTTATGAAACTGCTCAAAAAAAGAGTTAGAAGTTTGCTCGTGCAACTGTATGAGGAGGTAGAGTTACTTCCGGATGATGATTTGCAACAGGTCGGTGCTGTGGTAGAAAGTCTTTATTACGATCTGTATGTGCTTCGCTTCATTCAGCAAGCGAACCGCAGCCTTAAGCCTGGGGATAGCTTCACTCGTGATGAAGCTATGCGATATTTGCGATCGCTGTGAAGGTGTTGCTACTGCTGATCTTCAAGTCAACGTTTAGATTCAGGGGGAATAGGTCTGTTCTGTGATTCTTGAAGCACGCTATAGTCGGTCTTTCCTTCTCGATCTTCGGCAGTTAGACCGAGCTAGTTTCGAGCGGGTTTATGAATTCGTCTTTTTCAAATTTATGCAGATTGAACGGATTCAAGAGTTGCCGGAGTTGCATCAACTCGGTTCTCATCCTATTTTTTATCGATTTAGGCTGGATAACTATTTGGTGGCAATACAAGTGATTGGTCATTTTGTCAAGTTTTTACGGATTTTACCTCTGCCAGACATGAACGAGCCCTAAGCCTTCCAGGGAAGTCCTCCCGGGAATAGGGTGATATCCCAGTTCCGGTTAACCACTGAAAGGGTCTAATACTAAATCCGGTTGATAAAAGCATTAAAAATTGTAGGCCCTTCGACTCTTCGACAAGCTCAGAGCTCAGGAGGCAATGCCCACCTCGATTCGGTGGGCAATGCCCACCCTACAATTGCTCAACTTGTTTTTCAAGACCTATTCCAACCGCATTCCGTCTAATTGTATCCGCATCCTTCGTCTCATTCCACTGATATCGGTACACTTGTGTGTGGTGAAACAAAGATAAGTAGAGAGTTGTTATGGATGCTCAATCACTCTGGAAACGATATCAAGACTGGCTCTATTATCATGAAGGGCTAGGACTCTACCTGGATATCAGTCGAATGAGATTCGATGATGCCTTCGTCGAATCGATGAAACCTAAGTTTGCTCAAGCCTTTGAGGACATGAAGGCCCTAGAAGCCGGGGCAGTCGCCAATCCCGATGAAGGCCGGATGGTGGGTCACTATTGGTTACGAAATCCTGACATTGCACCCACCCCAGAACTCAAACAAGAAATCCTCGAAAACCTCAGCCATATCGAGGAATTTGCCCAAAAAGTTCATAACGGGACCATCCACCCTCCCAGCGCTTCCAGATTTACAGACATTCTCTCCATCGGCATTGGCGGATCGGCCCTGGGACCGCAATTTGTCTCCACAGCCTTGGCCCCTGAGTCTGCACCCCTGGGAATTCACTTCATTGACAATACCGACCCCGCAGGGATCGATGCCTTGTTAAATCACATCAAAGACCGTCTAGCAACCACCCTGGTCCTGGTAATCTCTAAATCCGGCACTACCCCAGATACCCGCAATGGCATGATTGAGGTCCAAAAAGCCTTTGAGAGCATGAATCTCAAGTTCGCCGACCAAGCCGTGGCCATTACCGGCCATGATAGCGCCCTGGAAAAACAAGCCCAGAAAGAAGGCTGGATTGATATTTTCCCCATGCATGACTGGGTGGGAGGACGCACCTCAGAACTCTCTGGGGTGGGGTTAGTCCCGGCTGCTTTGCAGGGCATTGATATTCGGGGTATGCTGGCTGGGGCTAAAGAAATGGATGATGCCACTCGCCAACCGGACCTCAAGAGCAATCCTGCTGCATTGCTGGCCCTCTCCTGGTACTTTGCAGGCAATGGACGAGGGGAAAAAGATATGGTGGTCCTGCCTTATAAAGACAGTCTGTTGCTGTTTAGTCGCTATCTGCAACAGTTGGTCATGGAATCCCTGGGTAAGGAGAAAGATTTAGCTGGCAATACGGTCTATCAAGGGATTGCGGTTTACGGAAATAAGGGGTCTACGGATCAACACGCTTATGTTCAACAACTGCGCGAGGGGGTGCCGAATTTCTTCTTAACGTTTATTGAGGTTTTAGAAGACCGTCAGGGCCATTCCCCGGATGTAGAACCGGGAATCACTACCGGGGATTATTTGTTAGGGTTTTTGTATGGAACTCGGGAGGCGATTTATGACAATCAGCGCGATTCCATTTCGGTGACGATTCCCCAGGTGAATCCGCGCATCGTGGGGGCTTTGATTGCCCTGTACGATCGCGCTGTGGGGTTATATGCTTCGTTGGTTAACGTCAATGCCTATCACCAACCGGGGGTGGAAGCGGGTAAAAAGGCAGCTTCTGAGATTCTCAATCTCCAAACTCGCATGATGGAGGTGATTGCCGCAGAAGGGAAACCGTTATCCCTAGAGGAGTTGGCTGAGAAAGCCGATGCGGGCGATCGCATTGAAATGATTTACAAAATCCTGCGCCATCTCCATGCCAATGGACGGCAAGTGACTCTATCGGGTAATTTGGCCCAACCTGCCAGCTTAAGTGTTTCTGCTCGTTAAATTGAGTTGGACTGACCCTGGATTTGACCTACGCTAGAAGTATAGACGCTACTCAGTGGCGTCTATACTTGTTCAGTTCCCCCTTGAGACCCCATGCCCTTGACGATTCTGATTGTTGATGACGATCCCGCTATTCGTCTGTCTATCTGCCATTATTTGGAGCAGTGCGGTTATTCTGCGATCGCGGCTCAGAATGGTCAAGAGGGTCTCTTGAAAGTCGAAGAATTTCAACCGCATTTACTGGTTACGGATATTATCATGCCACAGATGGATGGGTATGAACTGGTTAAGCGGGTTCGCCAAAAACCGGCTTTACGGTTGTTACCTGTGATTTTTTTAACGGCGCGCACCAGTACCCCGGAACGGATTTTAGGGTATAAACTCGGCTGCGATTTGTATTTACCGAAGCCGTTTGATTTGGATGAACTCGGGGCTGTGATTCGCAATCTGTTGGAGCGATCGCAACTCATCCAGTCTCAATGGCGATTTAAGTCCGATGACTCCCTCTCTCCCCCAGCAGAACCCAACCTCACCCCGTCATCTCCCGACGATTCTCTCCCGGCTCGTTTCAATCCAGGAACGACGGCATTAACGGCACAAGAGTCAGAGTTTACGATTGCTTTAACACCCCGAGAACGAGATGTTTTAGATTTACTGGCGGAAGGTCTTTCTAATGCCCAAATCGGCGATCGGCTCCATTTAAGTCCGCGCACGGTGGAAAAATATGTAAGTGCGCTGTTGCGAAAAACGGAAACCAGTAATCGCGCTGGACTTTTGCGGTTTGCGATCGAGCATCACTTGGTTTAAAGGGTTCTTTGTTCTAAATTAATCTCAGACACATCAGGGGATTGCCAAATATAAATCATTCAAACGTTTGTAGTAACCCCTTCAGGGGTTTCTTTAAAGATGACTCCTGAAGGAGTCACTACGAACGTTTTGGAGGTTTTATTTTTTGGAGTTCCCTCAATTTGGGGGGATAAAGATAAAATCCAGTCAATACAAGAAACCAAATCCCCCAGGGGAATCGCTTCCTGGGGGGGAAATCGTCCCTCTTGAATGTCCGTTAAAACTTCTGCTGTTGCCACATTTCCGGGATTAATGACGCCCAAGCCAATATGGCGATCGCGAAGTGCTAATCTCAGGGATTGGATTGCACCTCGGAGGGCAAACTTTGAGGCAGTATTGGCAACTTCTATCGATGCACCCTGTTCCAAACCCGATAGGGAACCGATAAAAATAGCTCTGGGGTTTTGAGCCTGGGAAAAGTTATGCACGGCTTCACGGACCCGACCCCCACTCCCTCTATGGAGGCTTGTACTCGGATGAGGATTTGTCCTGGTGGGCCTCGCGTCTTGGCGAGTGGGAAAGTCAGGGGCACAGCGCATTCGTCTACTTCAACAACGACGGCGATGGAAATGCAGTGAGGAATGCCTCTAAGTTAAAAACTTTTGTGGAGAACCGGACTTTTTGACGATGCAACAGCGACGAGTTTGGTTATCGTCAATGGGCGATCGGTTCGTTGGGAGTTGAGCGATCGCCTCGAAGAAAGGAGCCATTCTTTCCATCGCAAATAGCACTATAGCAATCCTTGCGTGCCGTTGTGGAAGAAGATGGCGGCCCCCAACCGTTGGCGGCCCAAAGCGGGAGAGGGGACGGGGGTGAGGTACAAATCATTTAGGATTGCTATATAATTGTCGTCAGCATTGTTCATCTTTTGTCTTGGCTCCTTTACCTGGCTGTTTCTTATAATAATCACGGCTCTATCCGGGAGCATCTCAATCAACGAACAGTTCACCCCCCTCCTCTTGCTAAGGGGAGGGGGTCAGGTCTTCGGGCCTTTTAGGAGATGCTCCCATATCCTCATAATAGTTGCGCTATTCTTACCTGCAACCTTTCTTTTCTCCCTCTCTTGGCTTGTGCTTGTCTGGTTAATCTTGGTATTACCAATCTGGTGATAATTCTGTGGGAGTTTTGGGGCTAAACTCCCTAAGTGTTTTACCCTTTCGGTTGCTGAATCGGCGGGAGCATCTCAAGAAGGCAAAGAGACCTAACCCCCCAGCCCCCTTCCCTCAGAGGGAAGGGGGAGCCAGATATATAAATTCCCCTTTGAGGCCAAATTGAGATGCTCCCGAATCGGCTCACTAACCTCTGGATTATTATTGGATATATTCCCGATGTTTTCTCAAAACTATTTAGCAGAAAAAACTGGCCTGAGCTTGCCCATTTGGCTTTTTCTTTTAAGCTTGGCGATCGCTGTTACTATGACAGCACGATTGGTTACAGATGACCCATGTCGCCACCTGAAATCTTCCCCTCAAAATCAGGTAATTTCGATGAATCGCGCCCAACAAGTCTATTTCTTAGAAACCCAAACCTTTACAAAGTCTTTGACGGAATTAGATATTGGCATCAAACCACTTAAAGACGAGTATCGCTATGCTTTGCGGCCAATAGAAGGGGCAATTTTTCACTATGGCATTGCTCTGAATATCAACCAACCCAGCTATCTGGGAATCGTCTGGACTGTCCCCCATGCCACTCCAGGTGAATCTGATGCTTTACCCCTCACTCGCTCGATTGTCTGTCAGGCAAAAGAAACCAATATCATGGCAGTTCTTCCCCAGAAGCATGAGGGTAATTTTCAATGTCCTCCAGGTACAACGCCAGTGGAAACCGTCTTCCCTTAATCTCTCCAATTATTTGGGGATACAACCCTTTGAATTTTGAATGATTTCTGAAAACCTTTTTAAAAGTGAGGTGAGTCATGAATAATCCAGGCTACATTTTCAAGATGCTTATCAATACAATGACCTGGATATTGCTTCTGGGTTGGGGCTATTTGTGGGTGGGACTTGTGTCGAGCTACCCTACCCTGAACAGCCAGTCTGTGTCCTTGTGCAAGAGTCGTCTGCACAGAGGTCGTTTCTTCGTTACAGGGATGAATCGAAACCAGGCTGAATATTTTTTAGTGCATCAGACTTTTAGCTCTTCCTTAAACCAGCTTGAAATTTTCCAAGACCATCCTCAGAAAACGCCCAATTATTTGTATTGGATGCGCAGGATTGAGGGTGCAGCTTTACATTACGCCATTCCTCGTCAAGCGGGATATAAAAGTTATTTGGGAATTGTTTGGGTGCAATCCAATCAGCCGAATCAAGTGAATCTAGGCCATTCTGAAATCGCGATCGATGCCATTCTCTGTGAGGGAGAAGATATTAACATTATGGAAAACTTGCCTCAATCGGTTAATGGTTCATTGGTCTGTCCCGAAGGCACCGAAGATATTTCTGAAACGGGGGTTTGGTAAGGGTCAAGAATCGGAGACCCCTCAAACCGGGCGATTCAAATCGCGGCTACACAAGCGAAGTCTGCCTACGCGGACTCATTTTTTTTGGGTGAATCCACTGGAGATGATATGCAGATTACCCGAAGTATCTCACAGGCGGGCGTTTCCATCCCGACTGGCACTGAGGATATGGCGACTATCTGGAGTAAATTCCGCACTTTTGAAAAGTACATAATGAGTTGACCGAATCGCTATATAGATCCCCCTCCTGTCCCCCTTAGATCCCCTTCCCAAGGGGGACGGGAGGGGGATCTAAGGGAGGTTGGGAGGATCAATCCGTTATTTTGCAAGAGGTCTAATGAAAATCATCGCGTTTACGAACAGCGCTGTCCGTAAAACCCACGCCTTATTTCTTAATATTAAGACATTTACAATAATTGCCAGTCGCTCTGGTTGTCTTCAGGTTGAGAAGGTGATTTTTGGACTGTCTCCTGCTTAAGCCAACTCTTTGAATATGCCAGCCATTCTAACCCACAACGGCCTGTGATTCCTCTGTGAGTTTCGGTGACTCATCTGAAAGAACCCGATGTGACCGATATTATTTAGATGTCTGGGGTAACTGGGTTTGGTTTGGAATGACTGCCGAAGGGGCGATCGGTTCAGTAAACTGCCAAGGTTTCGGTTTGACTCGGCCCGCCACAACGTGGAGGGCTTAGGTTAGGACGATGGGGATGGCGGGAGTGGTGTCCCTTCGCCACCAAAGCTTCTAAACACAACCTAACGCCTCCGCATGATGGCGGAGATGGTCATCGATGAAACTGGCAATAAAGTAGTAACTATGATCGTACCCCGATCGCATCCGTAACCGGAGGTCAATCCCCGCCTGCTGACAAGCTGTCTCAAACCGTTCCGGTAACAACTGACCTTGGGCCAAAAACGAATCCGCGTCCCCTTGGTCAACCAAAATCGGACGCCGCCAAGCCGAAGTCTTCACTAACTCACTCGCATCATAGGCAGCCCAAGTTTGACGATTCTCCCCCAAATAGCCCCGAAATGCCGTTTCCCCCCAAGGACAACACATGGGGGCTGTAATGGGGGCAAAGGCGGAAACCGACTGATAACGGGAGGGATTGCGTAAGGCACAGATAAGCGCCCCATGTCCCCCCATCGAATGACCGAAAATACTCTGACGAGTCGGATCCACTGGGAAATTCTTCTCAATCAGGGCGGGAAGTTCCTCCGTGACATAGCGGTACATCTGATAATGCTTCGCCCAGGGCAATTCCGTCGCATCGACATAAAAGCTGGCCCCACTCCCGAAATCCGAGCGGTCCTCTTCTCCCGGCAGTCCCAGATTGCGGGGACTGGTATCCGGGGCGACCAACAGCAAGCCATATTGGGCGGCTAGACGTTGGGCCCCAGCTTTAATCATAAAGTTCTCCTCTGTACAAGTTAACCCCGATAGCCAATACAGAATGGGAACCCGTTGCTGGGCGGCTTGGGGAGGAATATAAACCGAGAACCGCATGGGAGCGTCGCAGCATTGGGAGGAATGCTGATAAAACTGGGTAGTTCCACCAAAGGAACGATTCTGCTGAGTTAGGGTAAGGGTCATGATTCGGGGAAGGTGACAACGGTGCGAATGGCTTCCCCGGTATGCATCAGGTCAAAAGCCTCGTTGATACGATTGACGGGGATGATATGGGAGACCAGACTATCGATGTCGATTTTACCATCCATGTACCAATCGACGATTTTCGGCACATCCCGGCGACCTTTGGCTCCACCAAAAGCGGTTCCTCGCCAAACCCGACCCGTGACGAGTTGGAAGGGACGGGTCCTAATTTCTTGGCCCGCCCCCGCGACGCCAATGATGATAGATTCGCCCCAGCCTTTATGACAGCATTCGAGGGCCTGACGCATGACGTTGACGTTGCCGATACATTCAAAGCTATAGTCCGCACCGCCATCGGTGAGGTCGATGATGGCTGCAACAACATCATCTACATCGTTGGGGTTGATGAAATGAGTCATGCCAAATTTTTCAGCGAGGTCCCGTTTGTCCGGATTGAGGTCAATGCCAATAATTTGATTGGCTCCCACTAAACGCGCTCCTTGGATGACGTTGAGTCCAATTCCGCCTAACCCAAAGACGACGACATTTGACCCCGGTTCGACTTTGGCGGTGTTGATGACTGCCCCAATGCCGGTGGTGACTCCACAACCGATTAGACAGACTTTCTCGAATGGGGCGTCATCCCGGATTTTGGCGACGGCGATTTCTGGGAGAACGGTGAAGTTGGCAAAGGTGGAGGTTCCCATGTAGTGATGGATTTTTTCACCGTTGAGGGAGAAGCGACTGGTGCCATCAGGCATGACTCCTTTGCCTTGGGTGGCTCGGATGGCTTGACAGAGGTTGGTTTTATTGCTGAGACAGTATTTGCATTGACGACATTCGGGGGTATAGAGGGGAATGACGCGATCGCCTACTTTAAGGCTTTTGACTTCATCGCCGACTTCCACCACAACTCCCGCCCCTTCGTGGCCCAGGATAGCCGGAAACAGTCCCTCCGGGTCTGCTCCAGATAGAGTATAGGCATCGGTATGACAAACGCCGGTCGCTTTGATTTCCACCATAACTTCTCCGGCTTTGGGACCATCAAGTTGTACGGTTTCTAAACTTAAAGGTTTATCGGCTTGCCAAGCAACGGCGGCTTGTACGTCCATAATTATCTCGTTTTTGTTGTGTTTTGTGAGAAGAAGCAGTCCTGTTAATTCTAGCGAAGAATCTACCCTAAACTCGGAATTTTTTGGGAAAGTAGGGGTTGACAAATCTATCAAAAAATGAGTTCAAATTATCAAAACTTGTTTTTATAAACTAGCCCGCGCAGGTGGGCTTCGTCCGTATAGCCCCACCCTTCAGGGTGTGGGTTTTAGCCGGATGCCAGTATAATAGCAGGATGCAGAATCAGGTCAACCGCGACAACTATGGGACAACATCGGCGAAAACCGTTTATGTATATGGTTTATGCCCTACTGGCGCTGCTGGTCGCTTGTGGGATATCTACGGGAACCCAGCCGCCTGACTCATCCTCTGCCCCCGTGACTCTGACTGTTTCGGCAGCGACAAGTTTGAATCAAGTCTTACCCCCGATCGCCAAACTCTGGGAACAGGAAACGGGGAATAGAGTGATGATTAACTTGGGTTCCACAGGGCAACTTGCACAACAAATTGAGCGAGGTGCGCCTGTTGATTTATTTGTGGCAGCGGATAAAAAATCTATTGAGGATTTAGACACAAAAGCGCTAGTTTTCTCGGAGACAAAAACATTGTATGGGGTGGGACGAATTACCCTGTGGCATCGGGAAGATAACTCCCTTCCTATAAAAGAACTCCAGGACTTAACAATCTCAGAAATTGAACGAATTGCCATTGCCAATCCAGACCACGCCCCCTACGGAATTGCGGCCAAACAAGCCTTGCAATCTATAGGAATTTGGGATGAAATTCAGCCCAAGTTAGTCTTAGGGGAAAACATCAGGCAAACTCAGCAATATGCAGAAACTGGCAATGTGGATGTGGCGATCGTTGCCTTGTCCCTCAGTCTGAATCGCCCGGGTCAATGGCTCTTAATTCCCGAGGATTTACATCAACCCATTGAGCAAATGTTAGTTATCCCCAAGACTGCCCATCATCCTGAGATTGCCGAGCAATTTGCTATATTTATTAAGAGTTCTAAAAGTAAACATTTAATGCAAAAGCATGGCTTTATTTTGCCGGGAGAACACCCTATCAAATGATTTGGTATCCATTATTTTTGTCATTACAAGTTATAGGAGTTGCCAGCCTAGCAATCTTAACTTTAGGGTTAGGGCTAGGCATTTTCTTGGCAAGAACAAGTTTCCCGGGACAACTACTGGTTTCGACGGTGTTAAATTTACCGTTGGTACTGCCTCCGAGTGTGGTGGGTTATGGGCTATTGCTGGCATTAGGAAGAGGCAGTCCAATTCAGGAAGTTTTGGGAATTCAGTTATTATTTACTTGGCAAGCTGCGGCGATCGCCTCGACGGTGGTGGCACTCCCATTAATGGTGGAATCCACAAGGGTGGCGATCGCCACTGTCAATCCTGAACTGGAAGACGCCGCCCGCACGTTAGGCGCATCGGAACTAGAAGTCTTATGGCTGATTAGTTTACCCTTAGCCTATCGTGGAGTATTGGCCGGATTGGGTTTAAGTATCGCCCGAGGGTTAGGCGAATTTGGCGCAACTTTGATGGTGGCAGGCAGTATTCCCGGGCGCACCCAAACGTTACCCTTGGCTATTTATGATGCCGTACAGATGCAGGATTATCAACGCGCCAATCAAATGGTGCTGATGATGACTGTCATCGCCTTTACTTTGTTGTGGGGGGTGAGATTGTTGGAAAATGCTCAGGAAAATCAATGAAACAAGATACACCTTCTCGCTAATCCGATTGAATGAAGGATATTTAGGGGATTGCAAAATATAAATCATCCAACCGTTCAACTGAAAGAAGGTATGTGTCGGAGTAAATGCTTGCGCCCCAGGGGCGCAAGCATTTACTCCGACATTGACGGGGCTACTCCGTTGATCCGTCACTACGAACGAACGTTTTGGAGATTTTATTTTTTGGAGTTCCCTTACAAAAAAACCGGGAAACCCAACTCGGTTTCCGGTTGATCATAGGCTGTCTGAATCGACGTTCTGGATAGGTTAGGGACTCACCTTGACATTCTGCTGCTCAATGACATAATCCAGAAGTCCTTCACAGGCATCGGTGAGCAGAGTGATGACATTGTTAAATCCATCGGGACCGCCATAATAGGGGTCGGGAACTTCTTTCTCGGGACGATCGCGACAGAAATCACACATCATGCGGACTTTTTCGCGATATTCACCCTTGGGGTCAAGGGAGATGATATCGGCGTAGTTTTCCCGATCCATTGCTAAAATCAGGTCAAATTTCTGAAAATCGGCAGCATGAAAACGGCGCGCTTCGCCAATAAATGAGAGTCCCTGTTGTTTGGCTGCGGCAACCATGCGGCGATCGGGGGGACTCCCCACATGATAAGCGGAAGTCCCAGCAGAGTCACAGACAATCTGATCCTGGAGATTTCTGTCTGCGATTTGGTGGTTCATAATATTTTCGGCAGCCGGTGAGCGGCAGATATTCCCGAGACAGACAAATAAGAGTTTATAGGGCATGGGTGAGTTATTCGCAGTTGGAGACTGAGGATAATAGATTTAATACCAAATCCGGTTGTACTCGACCTATTTTACTCTTCAGCCTGCGTTTGGCGTAGCCAGCGCGCCAGCGCTTAGGCAGGCTTTGTCTGTGTAGCCCCACCCTTGAGGGTGTGGGTTTTTAGAGATCTATCACAACCGGATTCCGTATAGAAGGTGATCGCCTTCTATCTTACCGAGATTTTAAACTGGATCACTCCCGGGACTTACGCATGATTTCATATAAAACCCTAAATGTAGGGTTGATTCGCGAATCAACCCTACAACATCCGGGGTTTATGGGTAAGTCCTAACTCCCAGTCCGACGGTAATCAAAGCCTAAAACAAAATTAGCTGGCTTACTTGACACAGTAGAAAGCCAGCTAGATCTTGATGAAAAGTAGTTGATATGGATTAGACTGATACAAACACGACTGCCTGAGCTATAGCAGTTACAGACCGGGCAGATTGAGCCCACCTGTTAATTCTTCCATCCGTTCGCGCATGGTGGCGGTGGATTTATTATATGCATCTGTCATCGCAACGGCAACCAGTTCGGAAACCACTTCGGCACCTTCACCCAGAGCATCCGGGGAAATTTCGACCCGACGGGGTTCTTGGTTGCCGCTTAAAATCACTTTAACCAAACCACCACCGGCTTCTCCGATGACTTCGAGTTCATCTAATTCTTCTTGAAGCTTTTTAGCACCTTCTTGTACTTGTTGAGCTTTTTTGAAGGCTTCAGTCAGCTCTTTCATTTTGCCGAGACCGAAACCAAATCCTCCCTGTCCTTTTCCTGCCATAACGGGTTAACTCTGTATGGGTTCAAATCGATGTTGGCATGATTGAGCGGCGCGATCGCTGCTGTGGATTCTTGGTTCCTCAAGGGGACTAACCCTAAAATAGTCTCCTATTTTAAGAGACAAGTGCCGCTTTCTCCAAGCGTTTTGCCCTTGATGTAAGAGCCAGTTCCGGTGTGCCTCACCGTACTGTTGAGTGCTGAAACTCTGGCGCTTTAACGTCAGAATCAGACCCTCATGGGCATTACCCTTAGCAATACTACCACGCGATAATTGCAGTATGCCATCGACCCAGCTAGGGGGATCACCGGGTGGGACGGGTAACAATCGGGTGCGATCGCCTCTCAATCCGTGAGGTTACAGGGCTTGAAACTCGCCAATCGTGCGAACTTCTGGTTCTAAAAGGACAGCCCAATGTTCCTCGACTCGCGATTGAACATATCGAATCAACTGGAAAATATCGCTGGCTTTTGCGCCGCCACAATTCACAATAAAGTTGGCATGACGTTCGGCAACCTGAGCACTGCCAATCTGATATCCTTTCAGTCCGGCTTGCTCAATTAACCATCCCGCCCCTCGGGAGTTGTCCGGATTGCGGAATACACTGCCACAACTGGGCAGGTGATAGGGTTGGGTAGATTTGCGATGTTCGAGTTGTTCGGAGGTGGTGGCTTGGACCCGAGCGGGGTCTGAGCCCGGTTTGAGTTGAAAAGTGGCCTCGGTGACTAGGCGATCGCCCCCTTGGAGGACTGAGGTGCGATAGCTATACCCCAACTCTTCCGGGGTCAGGGTGGAGATGCTTCCCTTGCGGGACACCACCTGAGTCTTCACTAAAATCTCAGAGGCACAACTGCCGTGAGCACCAGCATTCATCACGACGGCTCCCCCGACAGTGCCGGGAATCCCCACGGCCCACTCCAGTCCTTCCCATCCCAATTGAGCAGCTTGCCAAGCCAGACGAGGCAGGGACTGACCTGCGGCAACGGTGACTTGACCTGTTTCGGGATTAAAACGGCTATAGCGCAGATGGCGTGTAGAAATCGCCAAACCGGGAATGCCGCGATCGCTAACCAACAGATTAGAACCCGCACCCAAGAAGGTGACGGGTAATCCTTCAGCCCTGGCCCATTCTAAGCAGGCTTGGACCTCTTCTATCTGTTTAGGCGCAACGTACCATTCAGCAGGACCCCCAACTCGAAAGGAGGTAAATGTTGACAAGGAAACATTGGACTTAATCTGACAAGCGGTTCCGGCTAAATAAATAGACTGGGATCGATCTCGATCACAGTTCACGGGAGTCAGATGTGGATTCTTGGCGGGTTGGTTGACCACGGAGGGGCTGAAGATTCGGACAGTATCGGAGGAAAGAGTCATGATAATCCAGGTGCTTAAATCCCTATAGACCACTGTTTGTGAACGTCAATCATCCAGGGTATTTCGAGGAGCGATCGCCCTCCGGTTCCCTAGAAACTTACTGGCGTTCAGGCTCGATGGCGTGCTTCTGCCAGAGCCGTTTGCTCGACCTGTTGATGAAATGCCATGACTTCCGGAATGATCTGATTCAAATTACCAGCCCCCAGAAATAAGGCGAGGTCTCCAGGGAGCAAAGCTTTGCCAAGAAACTCGCTCACTTCAGGCATCGAAGGACTGTAATGCACCCGAGGATGATGAGCGGCGATTTCGTCGGCGACTTGTTGTCCGCTCAGTTGAAATTCATTGGTTTCCCCGGCACTGTAAATGTCGGTCACCACAACTAAATCAGCATCGCTAAATGATTCAGCAAACTCGGCTAAAAAGGCCCGAGTACGGCTGTACCGATGGGGTTGAAATACGGCGACAACCCGATTGGAACGAGAACGCAATCCTTTGGTTTGCAGACTGGCCCCATGTAGGGTGGCCCGAATTTCACTGGGGTGATGGGCGTAGTCATCTACAAATTGGATGTCATTGTAGGTGCCTCGGGTTTCAAACCGGCGGCAAGCGCCCTCAAATGTAGCAATTTCCCGGGCGATGGTGGCGAAGTCTAAACCGACCAAGCGTCCGACGGCAACGACGGCTAGAGCGTTACTCAGGTTATGTGCACCGAGTAGGGAAATGGACAGTTGACCGAGTATTTGTCCTTTCTCCCAAACCCTCGCTGTGGTGCCGTCGCCTCTATAGGCGATACAGTCTACGGTGTAGTCGGCACCGTTCGCGAGGTTGAGGCTGTAGGAGATGCCCGGTTGAATGCGATCGCGCACGGTTGGGCAATCAATACATCCGACTAATTCGGTGCAGCGCTCTTTAAAAGTTTCAAAAATCTCGATGACTTGATCCAAGCTCTCGTAATGGTCCGGATGGTCCAGTTCGATGTTGGTCACCACCCCAATTTTGGCCGAGAGTTTGGCGAGGGACCCATCGGATTCGTCCGCTTCTGCCACTAGATAGGGTCCTTCTCCCAGACGAGCGTTCCCTTCCCAGGCTTTGACTTCTCCCCCGACCACAATCGTGGGGTCCAAACCGGCCTTTAACAGCACATAAGCCAGCATTGAACTCGTTGTGGTCTTCCCGTGGGTTCCGGCTACGGCAATGCTTTGATATTCGGATATTAAAGCAGCCAGTAAGTCGGAGCGGTGAAAGATGGGACAACCCGAGTCTAAGGCGGCTTGATATTCGCTATTGGCTCCATCGATCGCCGTTGAGCAAATCACTTGCGGCAAATCAACTCGGGAGGGGATGCCGTTGGCGGCTAATCTTACCGATTTCGGTGCGATCGCAGGTTTACCCCCAGACCCCTCCCCGTTTGCTGAACTCAAAACTGCCGCTTCATCGGTTGATGCGTTGGTTTGTCGGTAAAAATCCAGGTTGCTGGCATCTTGACGCCAAAAAATTTGCGCTCCATTTTCTTGTAAGCGCTGAGTGATATGGCTCGATCGAATATCGGATCCAAATACCGGGACCTGCCGCTTCGCTAAAATGTAGGCAAGCGCTGACATTCCGATTCCACCGATGCCGATGAAATGAAAGGGTTTGCCACTTAGATCGATAGAATTGTGCATTGTAAGCTCCTTACACACCACACCACGCCAATAACACGCGATATCATATCAAGAATTGTTTTTGTACGATACAGTCATAACAGAAATTCAGCGATCTCCCTGAAGAAGCATTTTTCGATTCTAGTGTCGAATACACCCGTTCCGTAGTCTTTTCCCGAGATTTTTCTAGGGTTAAACGTTTTGGGTGTGTTTACCATAACCGATGTTGAAGAAAAACGGAAAATAACTCGGGATTCCCAAGGTGAGCTAATAATCTCACCTAAGTTAGGTAAAAGTACGCTCCTGAAACGTCGTAGAACAAAGGGGAAAGCACTCTTCCTATCGCACAAGTGCCTCCATCGGTTGCTAGGGGGTTTCCGGAAAAAATACCATTAAAAAGCAGGAATAGGAAATCACAGCGGGTTATGATGGCGATGATTGGTGACCTTCAGACCCTCCAATCCCAGCGAAAATGACCGCCCTCAAGTAACAGCCATGTCCAAAAAAGTTGACGGGAAAGAATGCAGCCTGATCCGATCAAAAAAAGAGCGATTTTAGGCGGAACCTTTGACCCGATTCATTGGGGGCATTTGGAAATCGCTTATGCCGCCTTAGAACAGGTGGGACTACACCAGATTATATGGGTTAGCGATCGCCACAAGCGCGATCCCCGTCAGCAATCGCGAGTAGAGTTTGAGCATCGCCAGGAAATGGTGCGGTTGGCGATCGCCCCAGAACCAGCCTTTTGCCTCGGTCCGCCCCCTCCAGAGGACCCCAAAGCCGGGTATGCGATCGTCACCGGACAAACCCTCCAACAACGCTACCCTGATAGCCAGTGGTATTGGATTATTGGAGCCGACGCCTTTTCTACCCTGCCGAAATGGTATCGTGCTGCTGAACTGGTAGAGGCTTTTGAGTGGTTGGTTGCACCGCGATCGGTCTCCCCACCCCCGGTCAATTACCCCGAAGAAACTCCCTTGTTCATGGAAATCTCCCCCCTAAACCTTCAGCAAGGACGGCCTAAATTGAACTCCAGTCTAGGTACTTTTCCCTCAAACCGCCGGGACAACACCGCGCTGCTCAAAACTGAGGAGATTTGCCAACAAGTCGCGATCGCCTTTAAGACCAGACAGATTACTCTACGCTGGCAAATTTTACAATCCCCAACCCTGCCGATGGCTTCAACCTTACTGCGTCACCATTGGTGCGACTGGCCCAAAATCCGCACCTGGGTTCCCGAAGCCGTCCAAATTTATATCCAAACTCACCACCTTTATCAGAACCCACAGCACCCGCTACCACAGCACTCTAGCTCGATCCCCAGACTTTAAAAAATCTGATCGAAATTGACACCTGTTGCGATATGATTGGGTTCATTACGTTAGGCAGTTTTACATTAAAGAAAGGGGCAAGACGCAGTGATTAGAGTAGCGATTAACGGTTTTGGACGTATCGGACGCAACTTCCTGCGCTGCTGGTTAACCAGATCCAACAGCCAACTCGAACTGGTCGGTGTGAACGACACCTCCGACCCAAGCACCAACGCCCATCTACTCAAATATGATTCCATGTTGGGAACGTTGGATGCTGACATTAGTGCCGATGAAAACTCCATTACTGTCAACGGCAAGACCATTAAATGTGTCTCCGATCGCAATCCCTTAAACTTGCCCTGGGCTGCTTGGGGAGTTGATTTGGTTATTGAATCCACCGGGGTCTTCGTAACCGAAGAAGGTGCCTCAAAGCATATTCAAGCAGGTGCAAAAAAGGTGTTGATTACTGCTCCTGGAAAAGGCAGCAACATTGGCACTTTTGTCATGGGAGTTAACCATGAACAGTACGACCCCAACCAGTACAACATCGTCAGTAATGCCAGTTGTACGACGAATTGTTTGGCTCCCATCGTTAAGGTCATCAACGACAACTTTGGCATCATCAAAGGCATGATGACCACAACCCACAGCTACACTGGCGACCAACGGTTGCTTGATGCCAGTCACCGGGATGTGCGTCGTGCTCGTGCTGCTGCACTGAATATCGTCCCGACTTCTACTGGTGCAGCTAAAGCCGTGGCTTTAGTCATTCCAGAGATGTCCGGTAAGTTGAATGGGATCGCGATGCGGGTGCCAACACCGAACGTTTCGGTCGTAGATTTGGTGGCTCAAGTTCAGAAAAAGACCTTTGCCGAACAAGTCAATGAAGTCTTAGAAGCAGCTTCTAAAGGTGCGATGAAAGGCATTTTGGAATACAGTGATGAACCTTTAGTTTCCTCTGACTACAAAGGTCATGATGCATCGTCTATTGTCGATGCCAGCTTGACGATGGTCATGGATGGAGACATGGTGAAAGTCATCGGCTGGTACGATAATGAGTGGGGTTACTCTCAGCGTGTGGTTGACTTAGCCGAACTCGTCGCTCAAAAATGGTAAGCATAGAACGAAGCGGGCAATGAGTTTTGATTTCGGACGGATTCGTTCACTATTCAAAACTCATCACCTTCAGCTTAAAAATGCTGAAAACTCAAACTTTGAGTGATCACTTCGTCAGCATAAGCACCAGTGGAGTCAGTTAGACACACCCTGGTGCTTTTTGTTAAGATCCCGACAATCGCCGCTCCATTTCCCAGTCGTTCTACGAACTCACGCGCTACTGGAGGGGGTAAGCACAGCACGAGTTCAAAATCTTCTCCGCCGTACAAGGCCCACTCAACTGTCCGTTCTTCCCCCACTCTCTGCTTCAAACTCGGTGGTACTGGAATCAAACCCCGGTCTAGGGTCGCCCCCACCCCACTCGCTCGGGCAATTTGCACGATCGCATCGGCTAACCCATCAGAACTATCCATTCCAGCAATTTCTCCCCCCTCCCCCATCACCTCCCACAAAATCGGCAACACATCCAGTCGTGGGTTCGGACGCTGATGAGCGGTCATTAATTCCCGAATCTCCTCTTCTGACCAATCCTTGGACGTTTCCGGATGCAGCAATAATTCTAATCCCGCACGGGAGGCTCCATGCACTCCAGTCACCACGATCGCATCCCCCGGTTTTCCATTCTGCCGTCGAATTGTCCGGTCCGTGGGCACCCAGCCAAAGGCGGTAATCGAAATGACATTCACCGGGGACTGACAAACATCCCCACCGGCGATCGCCGTCTGATAAGCATCCAGACAACTCACCATCCCGGTATAAACCCCCTCCACCCAAGACACTAGGGTATCCCCCTGCAATCCTAAACTGACGGTAATGGCTAACGGAGTAGCACCCATTGCGGCTAAATCCGATAAATTCACCGCTGCCGCCCTCCACCCCACATCTTCAGCAGAGGTGGTGCGATCGCTAAAATGCACCCCATCCACCAACATATCCGTCGTCACCACCAACAACCGATTCGCTTCCGGTGTCATGGCGATCGCCGCTGCATCATCCCCCACCCACTCCGGTGGACAAAATCCCTGCAATCGTTTCAACAGTCCCTGTTCCCCCAACTCTCGCACCGAAAGGGAATTTTCTGAATCCTTCTTCACCCTGTTTCTAACCTCCCCAAAATAGTAAAGTCTAGTGGAAACCCCCACTAGACTTCTGCTTGGAAACTGCTGAAAATCGGCAGTTTCTGTGAACCCTCAAGCCTTAGCTAGTTTGGGCGGGAACGAAATTTTCCATGCCTTGCACCACTTTCATGGAGAGAATCTGATCCCCCTGTTTGAGCTTTTCTAAAATTTCCTTCCCTTCAACCACATAGCCAAAAACCGAATACCGACCATCGAGCAAATTGAGACCGGCAGGAGTTAACTCCGGTTCAAACAGGAAGAAGAAAAACTGAGAAGAACCGCCGTCCGGGTCATCTTCTGGGCGGGCCATTGCTACAGTTCCAAAAGCTGAGAAGGGGAGGACCGGCTGTTCTCGAAAGCGTCCGGCCTCTTCCAAGGTAATTCCATAAGTGGGTTGAATATCTCCCCGGACTAGAACTTCCAGGGGAATATTGCGATATTCTCCGGTATCCGGGTCGATAAAGCCTTGGTCTGGTCCCACCGGATCCCCGGTTTGGAGGACATAGAAATCTTCTGAGCGAATAAATTCTAGGCCATCGTAAAACCCGCGCTGGACGAGATCCACAAAGTTGCCGGAGGTCACTGGGGCGCTATATCCATCTAGGACCACGGTCAGATTGCCTTTGTTGGTTTCTACAGCGACGGTGGCGCGGCCCAGAAGTTGAGGCAGTTGGCTGTATTCTGCGGGGACTTGATAGGGGAATTCGGCGACCATCATTTCTTCGAGTTGGCCGACTAAATCCAGGAGGCGATCGCGGCCCTCCTGAGTGGCGGGTTTATCCTGAACCTCGACGGACGATCGCAGGGTGGCAATTTCCTCTTTAATTTGGGCGAGGATAGCACCGGCGTTCGCTTGTTGAGATTCGGGAATATCCTCCAAGATATCCGCCTCGCGATTGGTAAAAATCCCGGCAGCTTTGGTGATATCACTGGTGATCGGACTCCAGCGTTTCCCGCGCAGTTGCTGGGAAATGTCTTCTAAACTGCTTTGGGCCTCGCGCAGGGCTTGATTGTCAATGGGTAAGGCGTATCGCAACAGGGCTTTCCCATCGGTGATGGCATTGCCTTGGGGGAGGACACTGGTGCGATTCGGTGTGGAACTGTCGCCGCCATTCCACCAAGCGGCGCTCAATCCCAGGGAGAGACTGGTCATCAGTACGACCAATAAAGCGGCTTTGAGGCCGCGTTGCCATAAATTTGTAATTTTTTTACTTGAAGTCAGCATCAATATATCTCTGAATCCTTTTTAATCGGCATGGATCAATCTTCCCATACCGAGGGAAGTTGCACCGGGGGATCCCTCGGGAATTCTGAGCAAGGGTGGGAGGGGATGGTGAAAGTGGCAATTTGATCCAATACCATTGAAGGGGAGAATTCGCGGTAAAATAAAATCCCGATTATTCTCCACGAATAAAGATTCATGATTTCCAGTAATGACTTTCGCACCGGCGTCACAATTGAATTAGATGGGGTTGTGTGGCGGGTGGTTGAATTCCTCCATGTCAAACCCGGTAAAGGCTCGGCCTTTGTTCGCACGAAATTAAAGAATGTCCAGAATGGCAGCGTGATTGAGCGCACGTTTCGTGCGGCAGAGAGCGTGCCACAAGCGACATTAGAAAAAAATACGATGCAGTACACCTATAGAGAAGGTGAACAGTTAGTGTTTATGGATATGGGAACCTATGAAGAAACCCGTTTGAGTGAGGCGCAGATTGGCGATCGCGTCAAGTATCTTAAGGAAGGGATGGAAGTGAATGTCGTCCGTTGGGGCGAACAAGTGCTGGAAGTCGAACTGCCTAACTCGGTCGTTTTGGAAGTGACGCAAACCGATCCGGGCATCAAAGGAGATACCGCAACGGGTGGAACTAAACCCGCGACGGTGGAAACTGGGGCTGAAGTGATGGTTCCGTTGTTCATTACGATCGGTGAACGGATTAAAATCGATACCCGTAACGATTCCTATCTGGGCCGAGAATCATAGAGTTTCGCTTCACCGAATAGGGGTCAGTCGCCCTGCCTGTCTGCACTCAGGAGATTGGTATTTATGCGCTCTCCTGGGTTGCCCCCGAGGGCTTTGGCGGTTCGGTTGGTCTATCCCGGGGATTTGAGGCGATCGCCTACCGTTCGATGGGGAAAAACTAGAGAAGAATAACGTTGATTTTACGGGGTCAAAGAAACTGTGCAACTGGATTTAAGCCAACTGAGTGAGCTGCTTGGGGCTTTCAATGGAACGGATATTTCTGAGCTGATTTTAAAAAGTGGCGATTTTGAGCTGACCCTCCGCAAGGACAGGATGATTGCCGAGCGGGTGGGGATCCCGGTTGATCCGGGGTTGCTGCCGATGGCGGAGGGAACCGGGGCGATCGCCCGTTCGGGTCCCCCGATTGAGCAGGCTATTCCCACAGCCCCTCCCTCGTCAGGGACCCCAGGGCCTACGGGGGGGAATGCCCCCGGGGGTCCCGGTGCTCCGGCTCCGGTGACGAACGATCGTAAGTTTTTGGAGGTCATTTCCCCAATGGTGGGGACCTTCTATCGCTCTCCCTCTCCTGATGAAGCCCCATTTGTCGCCGTGGGCGATCGCATCAAACTCGGCCAAACCGTCTGCATCATTGAGGCGATGAAGTTGATGAATGAAATCGAGGCAGAGGTTTCCGGACAAGTGGTGGAAATTTTGGTCGAAAATGGCACTCCGGTGGAATACGGTCAGTCTTTAATGCGGATTAGCCCCGAGTAATGTTTTCCCGTCTCAAGGGGTGAGTCGATTGCCTTGCGCGCAAGACAATCGACTCTTGAGTTTACTCCCTTTAATTACTTAATTGTCATAAATCGGTTTACTGTTACAATAGGAACATATAAAAATGGGTAATTCTTTAGGACCAGCCTTCAATAACTCCCACCTAAGTTCCGTGAGGTGGGAGAGTGGGAAGCCAGTCCCACTGAAACTTTGAATAGCCCTTGATCCGAATTCTGCCACGCACGAACGGCTGCTTCTCTAGGCCGGATTATCTGCAAGTCTTCTGGTTAAGACGTTGGGAAAGCCAAGCCATGTTGGATTCGGTGTTTGAAAAGACAATCACTCCTATTGGAGGTTTATCACAAACAATGCTGAGAGTTCCAGTTTTATCACCCGATGGCAAGCCTTTAATGCCCACTAAACCCAGTCGCGCCCGTCGCTGGATGCGAGGTGGTTTAGCTATGGGCAAATGGTCAGATTTGGGGGTGTTTTATGTCCAACTGACTGAACAGCCTTCTGGGAAAGAAACCCAACTAATTGCCGTTGGGGTTGACCCAGGCAAGTTATATTCCGGGATCGGAGTACAATCAGCCAAAGCCACTCTATTTATGGCTGACTTGATTCGGCCATTCCAGACCGTTAAAGAACGGATGGAGCAACGTCGAATGATGCGGCGTAACCGGAGAGGACACCGGATTAACCGCCAAGTCCAATACTCCAAGCTCGCCCACCGACAAAAACGATTTGATAACCGCAGAGGGAATCAACTTCCTCCTTCTATTCGAGCCAATCGTCAGATTGAGTTGCGGGTGGTGACTGAACTATGTCGATTGTTTCCGGTTAGCAAAATTGTCTACGAATATGTAAAAGCCAGGGGTTCAAAATCTTTCTCTCCAGTTATGGTGGGACAAAAAGTCATGTTAACTTGGCTGGCAAAATTGGCTCCCGTTGAAACTAGGTTTGGATACAAAACTGCTAGTCTTAGAGCTCAATTAGGACTGGTTAAATCCCAAGACAAATCAAGCCAAAACCCTGAAAGTCATGCAGTTGATGGAGTGGCTTTAGCCTGTTCTGAGTTCATCAAATACAAACCATTCTATACCGCGACAACTCACGGCCATACCTGGAAGGGTTCTGTCAAAATGACGCTTTCAGCCTTTGTGGTCATTCGTAGACCTCCGATTTCTCGCCGACAACTGCATCTGATGGTTCCCTCAAAAGGGGGTGTTCGCCGCAAATATGGGGGAACAACCACAAGGCATGGGGTGAGGAAAGGCGACCTCGTTCGGGCTTCTATGGCAGAACGGGTTGTCATGGGTTGGGTCAGTGGCGATACCGCCCGACAGGTCAGTGTTTCTAATTTTGACGGGAAGAGACTCGGACAGTTTAGTGCTTCCAAAGTCCAGTTAATCCATCGCGCCACTGGGTTACTGGTATCTCGTCCACGCTATTTGTCAGTCAATGTAGAACCCTCCATTGCCTGACACTTGTTTTCCTCCCCCGCCGGTGCAGGCGCGAGGCGGGGGTATCCACCAAGGAGTTTTTTGATGAAACGAGCGCAACCCTTACCCCCAGAGGTATTGCAACAAGTGGCGGAATATTTCAGTATTTTGAGTGAGCCAATGCGCTTGAAGCTCTTAAACTTACTCAGAGATGGCGAAAAATGCGTGCAAGAGTTAGTGGATGCCACTTCAACGAGTCAGGCCAATGTTTCTAAACATCTTAAAGTCATGTTGCAAGCGGGAATCCTCAGTCGTCGCACTGAAGGGACTTCGGCTTATTATCGCGTCGAGGATCCCCTGATTTTCGATCTGTGTAATCTGGTCTGCGATCGCCTTGCAGAGCGGATTGAACAACAAGCGAGTCAATTTAGAGCCTTGAGCTTGCATGGAAAACGGTGAGCAAAAACCCGCACCCCGTTCTATAAGGGAACTCCATAAAATAAAATCTCCAAAAAAGAGCGCGACTGAAGGGTGGGGCACTCGCAGACGAAGCCCTTCAAGCGCGGCGTCATACAGTCTTGTTAGGTGCTTAACCCTCGAATTTGGATGATTTATTTGTTGGAATACCCTAATGCAGAATTTTTTTTATGCAAATCCCTTATCACTACGCAAGCTAATCGACCCAATTGCCAAGAGCTTCTGTGGGATTATCACGTTCCATCTATGTGGATTGTTTCACCTTTAGGCTTGTCCTGTCTCCCGGCGTGCTTTTGAGGGTTTGTGTCGATGTTTTCAGGAAAACTCCACCTTCATCGCTTATCCTTTTGGACGCAGTGTATCAACCTATTTCACTGCTGTAACCTTACGAGAGTTCAAGTCGGACATTCAGATTTCCTTAGCCGTGGGTGATTGGCAGTGGTCCCGTTCTTTGGTGTTAGGTTACACCTTAAATTGAGCATCTGGACGGGCGCTTCTCTTTTCGCGGCTATAGCAATCCTAAATCAGTTGTGGAAGACGATGGCGGCCCCCAACCGTCGGCGGCCCAGCCCTTCGACCCCCTTCGACGTAGCTCAGGACAGGCTTCGGCTTCGCTCAGGACAGGCTTAGCTCAGGGGGAGAGGGGAGCTAAAAATGTTATAAATCATTTAGGAATGCTATAGATGAAATATAGCGTTTCTCATCTCCATAAGGTACGGCCCTCACCCCAAACCCCTCTCCCAGAACGGGAGAGGGGCTTTGAAATGTACCTCATGAGTCCGTGAACCGCTATAACGATTTGGGGTGATTAAATTTATCATCTTGACAGGGCTATAGCGGTTCTCATGTCCATAAGGTACTGCCCTCACCCCAAACCCCTCTCCCAGAACGGGAGAGGGGCTTTGAAAGAATACCTCATGAGTCCGGGAACCGCTATAGTTTTTATAGATCTATCACAACCGGATTTGGTATCACAAGCGGAATCCGGATGAAAGCGGCTTTCTTGTCCCTTTCATCCAATACAAATTGACCCCCCAAGCCTCTGTGAATCGGGGGGACTTGGGGGGTCAATCGTTGTTTGTTGTCAATGGCAATGAATTACAGGGGAAACTCGGACTCAAAAATAGTGCGGGTAATCGGCAGAGGAATCTCTAACCCTTCACCCCCCAATACTTCCAACGGTTGACCGCCTACGGAAATCCAGACGGAGGCATTTGGATCCAAGGTGGTCGCCGTATAAACGACCTGCCCTAATCTAGCAGTCATGGAGCTACTGCCACCCCCGGAGGTAAACTCAGGGGAGAGGTTGACATAAATGCCATTCTCTTTGACCTCGACATTCAGCACTTGGGTGCCGGTGGGAATTTCGCTAAAGCCAGCGCTATTGGGCGGTTGGGTGACCAAGCGATCAAAGGCGGCTTTTATCACCGCATCGGGTTGTTCCGTCGCCTGCACGGAGACGGGGACAGCGGCCAATTCAAATTGGGTCCCGGTATCTTGGACCACATAAATTTGCACCGATTGGTCGATGGGATTGAGCGCCGTAGGCGGAGTCACACTCGGGTCCTGGGTGACCTCGATATTTACCCCAGGGTCCCTGGGTTGGGTGGGAGATGGAGTCATGCCATTGAGGGTGACGTCCTTTTGAGAATTCACCGCCCACCAAGCAGTTCCACCTCCGGCAGCGACAACGACAGCTCCTAGGGTGGCAATGACACCCAGGGGAATGCGGCGAGTTTGTCCATTTTGCATATCAAAAGTTCTCCTCAACAGTTAAACAATATTGACTAATAAGAAATGCGGATTTGGTGGTTTTGAACTGAGGGTTCCCTTCGCATCCGGTACGGGGGATCCCCTGTTGCCATCCCTGAATTCTTCCCAGCCTTGAGCCGCTCATCGGGTTAATTGGCGATCGCCAATGCCTTAAGAACAAATAGCTACATCTTGATTAAAGAATTAAAGATGCCGGTAGACCTTGGCAAGAAACTACAAGGGAATCGGCTAAATTTCCAGAAAACTTACTCCGAAGTCAAGACTGACAACGCATCAGGCTGATCGATGCGAATAAAGGCGGCAACTTCTAGGCGATCGCCATCCAGCTCAAATTTTAAAAACCGGGCAAATAATCCCCGCTCTTCATATTTTCTAAGGTCTAGGGCGCGATCGAGGATTCGGGAGAAAATCGTGATCAACTGAGTGGGGGCCTCTTCATTATTAATCCGGATGGTCGGGTTGACCGCTTGGAGCCTTGCCCCATTAACCGAGGCTAACCCGGTCTCTACAACGATTTGCACGGATTCATTATCCCTGCGGTCTGCAATTTCTAACTGAAAGCGCACGCGATTATTGGCTAAAAATTCCACCTCGGGATTGACAATTTGAAAGCGTTGGGGGTCGCTTTGGGCCTCGGGGTCATTGGTGCGGGTGATCCCGATGCCGAGTTCTCGTAAGGGTTCAGCCGCAGCCTGCGATCGCAAGGCATGGTTGATGTCGGCTTCGGTGATTACTACGCGCATCGCCCCCTGTAAGGGTTCCCGGAGAAAGCGTGGGATTGAGCTGCGGTCTTCTTGGTTGAGACGGTTAATATCTACGGCGATCGGGTCGCTTTCGATTTCCACCGTATCGATACGGAGGTCCGGTGTGACGTACAATCCCCGCCCCGCAAAGCGTAATCGTTGGATATTTCCCCTGAGTAGAGAGTAGTTTGGGGCATTATCCAGTCGGACTACCAACTGTTCGGCATCATGGAGGGCCTCACGAATATCTCCCTCAGCGATGTTATCGAATGTCGCCCCAACGGGGGACACTAAGGTGAGAATTCCGGTTAAAACCAGGGTCAATAATTCCATAATTTCTATTCAATGAATTAGGCTAAGTCCAGGGGGAAACCCGTAAGGAGGCTAAAATGGAGTGTCCAGGTTTCTCCAATTGGTCCCATCTCCCCGGGGCAACTCTGGCTTGCTGACGGTTTTTAGGGTCTAGGTATCATGACATACGCAATCCGGTTCTGATCTGTCTATAAAAACCCACACCCTGTTCTATAAGCGTTCCGTCAGGAAAGGGTGGGGCGTTTGCGGACGAAGCCCGCCTACGCGGGCTAAAAGCGAAAACCGACTTTTAACAACCGGATTTGGGATCAGAGGATGGTGATCCCAAATCCGGTTGTCAAAGGTCTGTAAAAACCCGCACCCTGTTCTATGAGCGTTCCGCTAGGAAAGGGTGGGGCGTTTGCGGACGAAGCCCGCCTACGCGGGCTAAAAGCGAAAACCGACTTTTAACAACCGGATTTGGTATGAGAACTTCTGGTGGTTTAAACTGGCTTTCTAGGGTGGGGTCGCAGCAGTCTGGCTGGTCACCCCTGACTAGCGTGGGACCGATTAGGGTTGGCCTAATGGGTAAAAGAGGATTTTTGTCAAGGGTTAAGCCAGAAATATTCTTTCTAGTTTTTGCCCGAGGTGCTTAAGACAGATTGAGCAAAGGCCCGCACTTTTTCATCGGGGTCAGATTGGGCCCGATCGCGGAGTAAGGGGAAGGTTTCTGGATGCTCCCCATAATACTGGACAATGGCTTCGAGGGCGGTGAGTCGAGGATTGAGTGCACCATCTTGTAACGGCACAAACGGATCATTGACCGCCCGATCGCACAAAAAGGCAAATACATCCGCGTCATCCCATCCCCCCTTGACCAACTGTTGCAGGGACGAGAGTCTCACAAACGAATCCTCATCATTACAAGCCCGAGTTTTGACAATCTCCAACGTTTCTGGGTTTTTGGGCCAGTGGGTCACCAACTCGATCGCCCCGGCAAGACGCACGGCCCAATTCTCATCGGATTGAGCGCGGCTTTTGACAATGGTCCAACTTTCCGAGTCTTCTTTCCAACCCGTTGCCAATTCTCGCAGAGCGACAATTCTCACATCCCAGCCTTGATCCGATGTGGCCCGACTTTTCAAAATCGGCAAGGTTTCGGGGTCATCAAACCACCCAGAAGCCAGTTCTCGCAAAGTAGTCATCCTCACATCAGAGGAAGCGTCATTGATTGCTTGAACCTTGAGAATGGGTAAGGTTTCCGGGTCGTCATACCATCCCGTCGCCAGTTGCTGTAAGGCAGCGACACGCACCTGCCAATGTTCATCCTCAGTCGCCCGGGATTTGAGAATCGGTAACAGTTCCGGGTCATCCTTCCAGGTGCGAGTAAACTCGTGCACTGCCGCTTCCCGGACCCGGCGATCGCGGTCAGAAGAGGCAATATCTTTCAGGATTGGCAAGGTTTTCGGGTCTTCAAACCAAGCGGCAGCCAGTTGTAAAGCGGCGACACGCACCTGCCATGCGTCATCAGAAACGATGCGATCTCGTAACCAAGCCACGGTTTCGGGGTCATCAAACCAGCCGGTAGCAATCTGCTGCATGGCGGCAATTCTGACGTGCCAATCGGGATCACCAAGAGCGCGATTTCTGAGCCAACCTAGGGTTGAGGCATTGTCATACCAGGCGATCGCAAACTGCTGCATAGCGGCAATTCTGACGTGCCAATCTTCATCGGACTCCGCCAAAGTGCGAATCAGGGCAGAAGTCTCTTTGTCTTGACTCCAACCTTTGGCGAGTTCTTCGACTGCCGCCTCTCTCACATCCGCTTCGGAGTCGGATTGGGCGATCGCCGCAATTAGGGTAAATGTCTGGGGATCATCATGCCATCCCTGCGCTAACTCTTCTAATGCCGCCTCCCGGACCAGCCAATAGCGATCGCTTTGGGCTAAGGTTTTGAGCAGGGGAAGAATCTCCGGGTCCTGGCGGTAGTGAGTCGCCAGCGATCGCACTGCACTCACCCGAGTAATTTCGGCCACCGATGATTCTGCTAGGGTTTTGAGCCAGGAGAGAATCTCTGGGCGTTCTTTCCAACAGAGGGCAATTTCATCCACTGCACTCATGCGGATGGTTTCAGCAACGGGGGATTCTACTAGGGATTGTAACCAGGGGAGGGTATCCGGGTCCGTTTTCCAGACTCGCGCCAGGGTGGAAATGGCGCGCAGGCGGGTGAGGATGAGTTCATCCACTTCCGGATGTTGGGTTAAGGATTGCATGCGATCTCGCAGTTGATTCGCCGTCGATTTTAAGGCGGTGCGATCGGACAAAACCGCCAGACATTCTGCCGCTACAAATAAGTGAGTAAAATTAGAGGGTTCGACTTGGTTTTCTATCAGAGAATCGAGTAACTCTGCCGCCAATTCTGGCGCAATCATCCTGACGATTTGCCGCATCACTTCATGCCACGGTTCATCAAACAGATGGTGTTCAAATACATCCCGTTTGATATCATCCAGGGTGAGGGTATCCTCTCGGTTGGCGTTCAGCAGGCGATCAACCAATTCTCTGGCGTGAACAAAGGCTTTAATTTGTTTGAAATAAATTCGCGCCACCGCTTCCCAATTAAACCCCTCCGGGAGGGCCGTCAAATTGAGATCAGTCCAGGTTTGGGCTAAAGTATCCGTGGAGATCGTTTTGCAGTCTTTGTCAAAAACCCCTAACAGCGTTTCCTGTACCAACGGTTGCGAGACGAATTCCGTTAGGGGCTCCCGGTACGCCTGCACCTGCGACTCCTCTAAGCGAGCATCCTCTAGCTCAAGCTGCATCACGTTCAAAAATTCACTGAGGGCTTTTTCCCCAGCCTCAGAACGAGATAGATTTTCCGGTAGGGTTACGGTATCTTGTCCCCAATTTTCAGTTTTTTCCACAATCAGCTTAAAAGCAAACCGTTCGGCGTTCATACTGTTCCCCACATCCATACCATTTTCAATACTCCTCTAGCTCAGTCTATCTGAATATCTGCCCCTTGTCTGGGGAGCCACACCACTAGGATTCCTCCGTTAGGGTGGTAACTCACACTGGAGTGCTTTTGTCAGACAAATCTGAGGAGTCCCTGGGAAATTGAGACAGGGGACTGCTGTGGCGGGTCTTTCTTTCCAGTCTAAGGGTTGACTGCCAAGAATAGGGCAATTTCTGCACCGGCTGGGGTCAGGTTAAAGTGCAACACCTGCGATCGCACCCCCCGAGTTTCTAGTCGCTGTAAATTAAACCTCCGGGTTAAATCTAAGAGTCCGGTGACTAATCTGCGAGGTGCAGGGCGATCGTTCACCCAGACTGAGGGAGAAATTAGTTGTAATTGTTGACCTTCAATTACATTGATACCCGTTTCTACGGTTAAGGTTAGAGCGTCATTATATCCCCGTTCTTGGACTTTTGTTTGGAATCGGACTCGGTTATTGGGTAAAAAAGTGACTTGGCGATCGACCAGGGTATAACGGGTAGCAATTTGTTGAATTAAGGGAGAATCAAATAAGCTCAAGGCTAGAGTTTGCATTTGATTATAGAGTTCCGGGGACTGCAAGGCAGTATTGAGATCTGCCTCGGTTACACCAACCCGAACTGCCGCCTGTAATGGTTTTTGCAATCCCCGGACTGGCCTATTTCCGGAACCTCGTCCTAATTCTCTAGGGTTGACCTCAATGGCGTCGGTTTCTATTTCTAAAATATCGAGTCTTAACCCCGGGATTAATGATAATCCTCGGCCAGCAATTCGCAGGCGATCAACTTTTCCATTGAGTAATTGATAGCTGGGGGTGTTATCAATGCGGACTTCGAGTTCTTCCGCTGCCGAGAGGCGATCGCGAATATTCTGTTCAGCCAGAGTATCTAAGGCAATCCCGGCAGGAGACACTAAAGTAAACAGACTGGTGAGTATCAGGGTGAAAAATTCCATTCGGGTTTGATGAGAGAAGGGGCTATCGGCGATCGCGGTTTCTATAGCATTCCTAAATGATTTGTAACATTTTCATCTCCCCTCTCCCCTTCTGGGAGAGGGGTTGGGGGTGAGGGTCTTCCACAATTGAGTTAGGACTGCTATATATCGCCAGTTTAAATCATGCTCCCTAGAAAATTCAGGAGGGGGAGCATCTTGCGGTTTTATACGGAATCCGGTTCGGATATGTCTATAAAAACCCGCACCCTCAAGGGTGGGGCTACCAGGACTCATACGGAATCCGGTTGTCAAAGGTCTATAAAAACCCGCACACTAAAGGGTGGGGCACTCGCGGACAAAGCCCGCGGGCGCGGGCTAATCCAGGAAATCGACTTTTACCAACCGGGTTTGGTATCAGCCAGGGGGCGCGGCGTTATCCAGGAAATGGACTTTTAACAACCAGATTTGGTATGACTCTGATTGGCAGTCCCAGGTAAATTTTGGGGGCCTACCCTGATGGGCAATCAAGAATTGATGAATTATCGATTCTTAATTGCCGATACCCGATACCGAAAACTTAAAAAAATCTGTTATTTTACGAAATGTTTAGCATTGTATGATATCTCCTCACCACCAGGGCATTCTAAATTGTAGATATCTCAGGCTAAATAGGTGGAGTGGAATATGGATGGGTATGAATTACTAAAACGCTACACTGCAGGCGATCGCGATTTTCGTGGATGGAATCTCAATTTAGCCAACTTGATCGGCGCAACCCTGCAACAGGTGAACCTGTTCGGGGCAAATCTCATTGACGCATCCTTGGCGCGGGCTAATTTAAGTCGCTCCTTCATGATGGAAGTTCAATTATCCGGTGCATTTCTCTACGCCGCTGATTTAACCTTCGTCAAACTCAAAGGCAGCCGCCTGATTGAGGCCGATTTAACCAAAGCTAATCTCCAAGGCGCTCAGTTAGCCAATACCGATTTAACCGGGGCTAAACTCAGTGGGGCTATTCTCAAATGGGTTAATTTTTATCGCTCAAATTTACTCGGAGTTAACTTTTCTGGTGCTAACCTCAATGGAATTAATTTCCGAGGCGCAAATCTGATGAATGCTAACTTGAACTGGACCAACCTCAGTGGAGCCAGACTCAGCGGCGCTTGTCTCAAAGGCGCACTCTTAAACGGAGTTAAACTCACCGGAGCCTTTTTAAATGGCCTCAATTTGGAGGGGATTAATTTTAGCGGACTGGAACTCAATGAGGCTAAATTAAGCGGAGCAACTCTGCGCGGATCTAACTTTAGGGGTGCAGATTTGCGCGATACTCAAATGCGATTTGCCAATTTTGAAAGGGGAAATCTTAACCAAGCCAATCTACATGGCAGTATTCTCAGAGGAGGTTGTTTCACTCGGGCCAATTTGATGAAAACTGACCTGATGGAAGCGGACTTACGAAATGCCGATCTCCGGGATGCTAACCTCAATTTAGCCAAGTTAACAGGTGCAGATCTCACAGGCGCTAACTTAGAAGGGGCCTATTTATGGGGATCTGACCTCGATGGCGCTTGCTTGCGCGGTGCAAATCTGCGATCGGCGAGTCTGCGGGATGCGGCACTGGTGGGTGCCGACTTGCAGGATGCGGATTTGACAGGTGCAGTGATGCCCGATGGGAGCCTGCATTCCTAAACCCATTGGCAAGAGGATAAAACAGGGTGCTGAAAACTCATCATACGGAATCCGGTTGTCAAAGGTCTGTAAAAACCCGCAGGCTGAAGCCTGGGGCTATACGGACGAAGCCCGCCTGCGCGGGCTAAGAGAGAAAACCGACTTTTAACAACTGGATTTGGTATCAGATAGCGGGAGGACAAGCGGGTTGATGAGGCAAAAAACTGGAGATTAACAACCCACTGGGTGCAAAAAAGCGGCTAACTCATTCAATTGCTATTTTCAACTTTTTATCGCCGTTAGCGCACCAATTCCATCCCTGCACCGTCTTGTCTTTTAGCCATAAAAATGCTTTAATGGAGATAGGAATAGTTAATGCTAAAAAAAATCCCATTTTTTCCATAAAAAACCAGGACGGCAAGCCCCAACGATGCCCAAATTTAATTGAGTGGTTAGGGGGCAACGGATTCCAGTAAAGAATTAAGGGGCTTTTAAGCCATAAGGAGAGTAACGTAAAATGAATACTAATGAACTCCTCGAACGGTATGCAGCAGGAGAGCGATCGTTTAAAGACGTTAATTTAAACGGAGCCAACCTGGAACGAGCTAACCTAGCCGGATGCGATTTTTCTGGGGCTTATTTTGTCGGGGCCAACTTATCGCGAGCCGTCTTGACGGGGGCCAATTTACACCTGGCTTTTTTACATCGCACTGACCTGAGTTTTGCTAAGTTAAATGAAGTGAGGCTGACTCATGCGGATTTAACCAAAGCGAATTTAAAAGGAGCATATTTGGTTAAGTCGATTCTCACTGCGGCGCGACTGAGTGGGGCAATTTTGTCCGGGGTGAATTTGCGGTTAGCGAATTTAGGCGGGGTGAATTTTTGTGGGGCAGATTTGCGAGGGATTAACTTGCGATCGGCTAACTTAGTGAATGCGAACCTGAATTGGGCCAACCTCAGCGGTGCCCGATTGAGTGGAGCATTGTTGCGCGGAGCATCCTTCACCGGAGTCAATCTCACCCAAGCTTATCTGAATGGGGTAGACCTCAATAGTGTGCAGATGGAGGGAGTCAACCTCAGTGGCGCAAAACTCAGCGGTGCCAATCTCTCCTTAGCCAATTTAAGCGCTACGAACTTGAGTTCAGCCCAGATGCGCGTCTCATTTTTGTTTCGGACCAACCTTCATGCTGCCTGCTTGAATGGCGCGAATTTGTCTCGAAGTGATTTATGTGAGGCAAATTTGAGTAAAGCAGATTTATCCCATGCGAACTTGCAAAATGCCGATTTAACCGGAGCGCTTTTGGTACAATCCAACTTGTTTCAAGCCAATCTAACCGAAGTGAGCTTGCAAGGCGCTTGTTTATGTGGTTCAAATTTTAATGTAGCCGAATTGCGAGGAGCCAATTTAAGTGAGGCCGATTTGCGCGGGGCATATTTTGAACCCTCACACTGGGAGGATATGTCTTTACCCGATACTTGCCCGATGCAGGATGGCCGAATTTCCGAGTAGTGAGAAATCCATCCGAATTATGCAAAATGCTCGGACCATTTCCCCAGAGCCAATGCAACCGTAGGGAGAGGGTACTGCCCTGCTCCCTACAGTAACATCTACCTCCCTCCGACCGATAGGCGATCGCCTTCATCACGTCGTTAGAGCAAACATCGGGAAGGATTTATAATACCCCAGGTCAATTTCATGAAAGAATCAGTTGGGTCATTAAAAGCTTTTTTGGGTGTAGTTGGGATACTCAGTATCCTCAACAACCTGGGTGACCTTTATCTATATTTAAAGTGGGATAATCAAAATTTAATCGGGATTCTTTTGACAATCATTGGCTTAGGGCTATCCGGTCTTTTCGTGTATTTGAGTTTTAATTTAAAGCCGTTACTCTTGAATTCACTTCATTTTGTGAGAAGAGTAATTCTAGCGAGTACAGTATTTCACCTATTTTCCTTGGTCGTCTATTGCATAGATTACCCCGGAGTTGCCAAATTTATCCAGCCCTTTTATGGGGTGTTAATGTGTGGGTATCTTTTCATGACTACTAATCGGTTATCTCGTTCTTTGCAAGAGGAACTGGTACAAGTAGTGAGTGAGAATAACAAGCCATCCGAACGGTAACAAGCGTTGTTTCTAAACCTTACAGAATAGAGTGTATCGCCC
>JAABSJ010000231.1 GCA_011390515.1 Oscillatoria sp. | reverse complement strand
CTTGCCTGGTCCTGAACAGGGTTTTGAATAGTGGTTGGGACCTTGCCTGGTCCTGAACGGGGTTTTGAATAGTGGTTGGGACCTTGCCTGGTCCAGAATGGGGTTTTGAATAGTGGTTGGGACCTTGCCTGGTCCGGAACGGGGTTTTGAATAGTGGTTGGGACCTTGCCTGGTCCTGAACGGGGTCTTGAATAGTGGGTTTTACCGTGCCTTTTCTGGAATAGGGACTTGAATAGTGGTTTTGAGAGTGCCTCTTCCTGAATGGGGACTTGAATAGTGGTTTTGACCTTGGAGGTCATGCCGGAATTAGCCAATTTGATTGTGGATGCTCTTTGACTCGCCGACCTGGTTTGGATTCAGGGAAGGAAGTTTTAAAGTGGGTATCGAGGCTGCGGAGCCTCGTTACCCATTGCCCTCAACCGTTGCTTATCTTCAGTATTGTCTATGGATGTTTGCGATCGCGTTTGCAAACTGTTCAAGTTCTGTATAACTTTGCGAAATTTTGTTTGACTTTGGAAAAATGTTCTAATTTTCCCCCAAATCATTGAGTTGGGACCACCGGGGAGGGTCCAGTTTAGGGGCATGGAAGGGGCAACCTGCACTGAGAGATTAGCCTTTTCATGCCGTGGGTAGGTCAAAATACTGAAGAGAACGACTGAAGTCGTTACTACGAACTTAAGAAACGACTGAAGTCGTTACTACGAACTTAAGAAACGACTGAAGTCGTTACTACGAACACCGGAAGAGAACGACTGAAGTCGTTACTACGAACTTAAGAAACGACTGAAGTCGTTACTACGAACACCGGAAGAGAACGACTGAAGTCGTTACTACGAACACCGGAAGAGAACGACTGAAGTCGTTACTACGAACACCGGAAGAGAACGACTGAAGTTGTTACTACGAACTTGGGGACTGCCGGTTTAGGGTTGATATGGGATAGAGATGACCCGGTTGAGGAGGGTGCAGAACTCGCTGAGGAATGCGACCTCGGCGGGGTCCCACGATCGCCCTTGGGAATGATAGACCGTGAGGACCCCTTGCCATTCTTCCCCTGGGGGAAAGGGGACGAGGAGGGCCGCTTTGATATTCAATGCTGCAAAATAGCCGATCGCCTCTTCATTGACTGCGGTTTGTAGATCTGCAAAGGCAACTGCTTCTCCCGATTGCAACCCCGGGTAACACTCCGTCTGTTGTAAGGAAGATTTCGCCCCTGACATGGCTTCACTTGCCACGGAGTCCATGAGACAGGTCCCCTGGCGATCGCAGAGTGCCACCCGATCAACCCCTAACAAACCCCGTAACCGAGAAAGCGAACCGGAGAGAATTTCCTCCTGGGGTAAACATTGAGTCAGACTGGCTGCCAGATACCGAAAAAGTCGTTCCCTCAGACTCACCTGATCCAATACCTGAGAAACTTGCGTCACTTGTTGTAGAGATTGAGACGCTTGCAATAACCGACTCACACGCTGACGCAAGACGGCCCAATGGAGGGGTTTCGTCACATAATCTGTGGCCCCAGCTTCAAAGGCGCGATCGACGGAATCCGCATCGTCAAGGACTGTAATCATCAAAACCGGAGTATGTTCCCCTCCAGGCAAACTGCGTAACTGATGGCAACAGGTGAACCCATCCATCACTGGCATCACTGCATCCAGCAGGACCATATCCGGTTGCAGTCGTTTAAATTCCGCTAAACATTGCTCACCATTTTTAGCATCAGCTACGGTATATCCTTCTTCTTCCATTGCTAGACGCAGAAGCGATCGCATCGAGCGATCGTCATCTGCCAGCAAAATTAACGGGGAATTATCTTCACCAGTAGGAATCATGAATTATCCTGTTTCCGTTCGAGTTCCAAAGCTTTAATCACCTTCTCATACTCCTTTTCCACCTGGTTGAGGAGCGTCTGTGCGTTAGCAGTCGTCCCCGCCCTACCTAAATTTTCTAACTCTTTAAACAGATTCGCAAGGGTGAGGGCACCGAGATTTGCACTACCCGATCGCATCGAATGTGCCGCTTGACGCAACCCTTCGGGGTCCCCTTGCGCCACTGCCTCTCGCATTTCTTGCAGTTTTTCTGGGGCATCTTCGAGATAGTTGCCGATAATCAGAGACAACATTGCTGCCGCTTTGGGACCCGCCATATCCCGTAAAGAATCCAAAATCTGGCGATCGAGGACCGCTTCACCCTCGCCGTCCCGGGGGGGTGGAGGATTAGAAGCAAACAAATGGTCACTGACAAAGGTAGACTGCATCGGATTCCCGGACTCGGTTTGGGCTGCACCGGATTGAATCTGCTCCAAAGCACTGGCCAAAGCCTTGATGCGAAAGGGTTTGGTAATATACCCATCCATCCCAGCAGCAAAGCATTTTTGGCGATCGCCCTCCATTGCATAAGCCGTAATTGCAATAATTTTCGGTGCAGGTTCGGGGCGGTTTTGCCATTCTTCCCGAATCTGCCTGGTTGCCGTCAATCCGTCCATCTGCGGCATCTCAATATCCATTAACACCACATCATAAGGTTGACGGCGCAAGGCTTCCAGGGCTTCGAGTCCATTCTGTACTAAATCGGCTCGATACCCAATCTTTTCCAAAGTCCGCATCGCCACTTCTTGATTCACGGGATTGTCTTCTGCTAACAGAATCCGTAAGGAAAGCTTTGGTGAGGAGGATTCTGAGACAACAGCACGAGGCGGGATGGGATTGAATGTCTCAGACTTTTCTAAGGGGGGACTTTTTTCAATCTGAGCGAGAGGACAGGCGAGGGTCACAATCGTAAAGTAAAAGGTAGAACCGGGAAACTGGGAGTCCGACGAAAAGGGCTGCATCGGCCAATTTTCTGGAGGATTTCCGGCAAAACTTCCCATACTTTCTACCCACATCTGACCCCCCATTGATTCACATAAGCGTTTGCTGATGGCTAAACCCAATCCGGTGCCGCCATAGCGTCGCGAGGTAGACAGGTCCACTTGGGAGAAGGATTCAAAGAGGCGGTACATTCCCTCGGGGGGAATGCCGATGCCTGTATCTTGAACCTGGAATTGAATTCGATAGCGACAAGATTGCTGATTGTCTGTGGCAATCTTGTCCTCGGGGAGAGGGGAGGCACTGACGGAGACGATCGCCTCTCCGACTTCGGTAAATTTGACCGCATTTCCCAGGAGGTTGACCAAAATTTGCTGGAGTCGGGTGCGATCGCCCATAATCTGGGCGGGAGTCTCCGGGTGAATTTGGGTGACGAGACGGATCCCTCGGGCCGTTGCTTGGGGGGCGAGAACGCTCACTGCTCTCGCGATACAATCCGGCAAGTTCAAGGGTCGTTCGTCGAACTCCAATTTACCGGACTCAATTTTTGACAGATCCAGGATATCGTTAATAATCCGTAATAAACTCTCGCTGCTGTTACGAATCGTTTCCGTCCACTGTCTTTGTTGTTGAGTCTGGGCGGTATCCAGGAGGAGGTCCGTCATGCCGATCACCCCATTGATGGGGGTGCGGATTTCGTGACTCATCATCGCCAAAAACTCACTTTTGGCTTGATTGGCGACTTCTGCTAATTGTTTGGCGCGATCGAGGGCGAGATTTTGTTCGGCGAGTTGTTGACGTTGTTGGGTTTCCCGTTCGAGTAACTCCGCTTGCGCTAAGGCAATCCCGACTTGATCTGCCACCGCTTCGAGGAGTTCGATTTCATCTTCGCGCCACAGTCGCAATCTTTGGCATTGTTGCAAGGCGATCGCCCCATTGGGTTCTCCTTGATAGGAGGTCCGAATCGCCATCAGCGATCGCACGCCGAGTTGCTTAAATACCGGGCAAATGACGGAGCTCAGCACGCTATCCTGGATATCATCAATGGCGATCGCCCGGTCCTGAGCAATTAAGCGTTCAGCGAAGGGATTGCCTCGAATCGGAATCTCTAAATTTAACAGGGAACTCGCCCCGGGAGTTAAATACTCCGTCACGCAGTACAATTGCGCCTCGGGTAAGATTTGATAGCGATGGAGCAAACACCGATCCACCTGCAATGCTCGTCCTAGTTGGGTTGCGGTGGTTTGTAAAATTTGGTGGGTGTCCAAACTCTGGCGAATTTTTTGGGTAATTTGTCGCAGGAGTAGACTGCGATGAAAGGCTTGGGCGAGGGCCGTTGCTGCCTGTTGTCGTTCCAGTTCCCCCCCAATCCACTGCGCCATTAATTTGAGTAATTCTCGTTCTACCGCAGTAAAGGGACGGCGACGGGGATGGGGACTAGAAAAGCTCAGGGAAGCATAAATTTGACCGGCAACGGTGACGGAAGTGCCGAAATAAGCCGGGGTTGGATCCGGAGGACCAGGGGGGTCTGATTCCCCGCCCTTGCTTACAGAGGACTGAATCCCACTGAACACAGGGGCTGCCTCTAACGCCTGACTTTCAGGGCGATCGCAGGTCAAAACGGTCCCCGGAACAATGGCACAAATCGGGGGATGGGCGGCAATGACTTCCAGGCGATCGCCCATCAACCTCCCTAACAGTCCCCTCTCTAACTCAAACCACTCGCATCCCAGTTCTAATAATCGCTGCAACCGTTGGTCAAAATTCAGGGTCGGATCCGCGCTGACTTCATATAAAGCCCTGATACTCGCTTCACTAAAGCGCAATTCTCGTTCCGCTTGCTTGCGCCAGGTGAGGTCAAATCCCGCAAAAACTGCCGCCTTACCCCCGAGATATTTCTGTCCCACGACTAAATAATGCCAGGGAAGTCCATCCACTTCCCATTCCATTTCTACAGAGGTTTCTGATTCGCTACTCTGGAAAAAGTCCTGAACAAAATCTCGAATTTCGGTTCCCGGTTCGAGAAAACCTATCGGTTGTCCGATAAAGGTTTCCGGTTGAATATTGAAGGAACGCGCTAGGTAACGGTTAATCCCGAGATAGGTCAAATTAGAATCAATCCAGGCGATGCTACCGGGCACCGAGTCTAGGACGGCACGCAGTTGATCTCGCGCTTGTCGCAGTTCTTCTTCTACCTGGTGGCGTTCCGTCATGTCCCGAACTGTCACCACCCGAACCAGGCGGTTTTGATAGTCAATCATTTTCGGGTGCAATTCTGCGGGAAAGGTTGAGCCATTTTTCCGGAGTGCGACAACTAGATAGGGGCGATCGCTCTGGTTTTGAATGTTCTGCGAGACGATTTCCCGATACTCTGGGGTGACTAACGCCACACCGGGGATGCCAATCAGTTCTGATTTTTCATACCCCAGCATTTGAGCCAGAACCCGGTTCACATCCATAATGATCCCGCGATCGTGCAAAAGAATGCCTTCGCAAGTGGCAGCAGCCAAACAGCGATATCGTTCTTCGCTTTGTTGGACTGCTTCCATTTGTTGCCTAGGGGTGATGTCTTGAACAGTGCTTAGATTTACCCCAACTTCATCGACATCAATCCGTTTTGTCTGGATTTCCCAGGATTGTTGATCCCCTCCAACGAGGGGACTGTTCAGGGGAACCTTCTCCCTCGCTTCCTCTGAGGCGATCGCTTCTTGGCGATCCCCGAGGGAATCAAGTTCCTCCAGTTTCAGTTGCTTTAAAGCCTCAATCCCATACCCATAAAACTCACAAGCGGCGAGATTCGCATCCAGAATCATCCCAGTTTCTGGGTCCGCGATCAATTGCACTGCCGGATTTTCTTCAAATATCCGCCGGTAGAGAATTTCCTTCTCGGTGACTCGGGAGTGCAATTGCTCAGGTGCAACCGGCGTAGTTTCATCCGGCAAGGATGCGATCGCCTCCGGGTCCCTTTCTCTCCCCCAGTGCATCCTTTTTGACCCCAGATACCCGGCGATCGCACCCACAATCAACCCACAGAAAATCCCTATCCACTGCATAGTCTGCTGTTATGGTTTCTTTCTCTCATCATAAAGCGATCGGGGGAGATGGGGAAGATGGGGGAGATGGGGGAGATGGGGAGATGGGGAGGATGGGGAGGATTGTTCGTAGTAACGACTTCAGTCGTTGCTTTCGTGTCATGGCTTCAGCCATGACACGCACCATGAGAGGCTTAAGCGCCTGTTTGGAGACTGGCGCTTAAGCCTCCTAGAACTTATGCATTACCCCTAAATGTAGAGGCGAGAAAGCGAATCGCCGCTACATTTAGGGTGGATTCTCAAAATATGCGTAAGTCCTACCTCCATTGGGGCGTTACTTGGCGTCAGCCAAGTAACGCGGAAACGACTGAAGTCGTTACTACAAACAATCCTCCCCATCTCCCCAATCTCCCCAATCCCCCCATCTCCCCCAGGGGGACCAACTTCTTGTATAATAGGGGTTTAACCCCCCTTGCAGGGATGGCATTTTTCAAAACTTAAAGGAAAGTCATGTTTCCGAGACTTCTTCATTCCCCGAGTCTAGGTTTAACATTAAAGGTGATTTACCTCACTCCACCCTGAGTCGCCGATCGCCTCGGGATCCACAAGTCATCACCACTGGCTGCTGTCAGGGATCATCAGGGTGATAGGAGGAAGATCCCCCAACACTGGAAACCGCGATCGCTGCACTGGAAACCTTCTGCCCCCATATTATAAATAGCTGATATTGCTTCGGCTTTTTCAAGCCGATTGCAGCTCGATTCAGCAATCCATTATCAATAGAGACATAGACAGCTTCATCCTCCGATGGAGTCATCTCATTCCTTGTACCACTGTTAACCCAAAAACAACTTCTCCCCACAGTGGATAGCATCCTCTGTGTTCCCAAACTACAAGATAACTGGTTAAAGGAACTGGATTATACCATGAGAAAACGCTCACTGAACACTTCAGAAATTGGAAAGCTCAAGGCAAAAGCTGCCTTTGAAAGAAGTGGCTGGACGCAACAAGATTTGGCCTCGGAAGTGGGGTTAGAAACCCGTCAATCTATTTGGAAGTTTTTGACAGGACGGCCTATTGAACGGGCGATTTTTATCGAAATTTGCTGCAAATTAGACTTGGATTGGCAGGACATTGCGGAGTTACCCCCGGAGGTTACTCCAGAGCCTCCGAAAACTGCCGATGATCCCGGGTTAGATCCACCCATTGAAGATATCACCGATATCACCGCCTTAGTCAATGAAATGCGATCGCGCATGAGGGAACCCATTCTCGCTCAATGTGGGACTCTGCGTCTTTTAGACAACTCCCAACCTGTTGCACTGGATGATATCTACATCCAGGTGAATATTCTCCAACAACTGAGTCGGCAACGATGGCTAGAAGTCTCGGACCTCCAATTTCAGCCCAGGCAAACTCGTCAGTCCAAGAGTCAGGTACGCCGGAGCATTTCTGCATCAGAACCACAGTCCCAGATGCCAGCAATCCAAGCGGTGTCTACTTATTCCAAGTTACTAATCTTGGGTAAGCCTGGAGCCGGTAAAACTACATTTTTAAAATCTCTGGCCCTCCGATGTATTAAAGGGGAATCTGACGAAAAAAAACGGGTTAAATCTGACAATTTGTGTCTTCCTGTTTTTATTAGGATTAGGGACTGGAAAACCGAAGTTAACCAGAGTGGAAATCGCAGCTTACTTCATTATATTACTAAAATGTTTAACAACTTTGGCCTGTCATCGGCTAAGGTTGAAACCTTGCTGCAAGTCGGTCATGCCTTGATTTTGTTAGATGGATTAGATGAAGTTCCAGACAGCGACAGTCGAGAAATCGCCTACGAAATCAACCAATTTTGTGAAACCTACTATCAAAATCGGGTGGCGATCACCTGTCGCTTGGGAGGAGGCGAGTACCACTTTACGGGGTTCACGGAAGTAGAACTGGCTGATTTTAATAGCTCACAAATTGAAGCGTTTGCAGACAAGTGGTTTGTAGCAGCCCGGGGCGATGAAGAAGCGGGTTTACTGCTCTCCCAACGCTTTTTAGAAAAGCTCAATTTACCGGAAAATCAACCGATTCGTGAGTTGGTCGTTACGCCCATTCTGTTAACCCTAACCGCTAGTATTTTTCAGACTAAAGAAGATTTTCCCCACAAACGTTCTAAACTCTATGAAGCTGGGTTAGATATTATGCTGGTGCGATGGGATGAAGCCCGAGGCATTCAACGGGATGAAGTCTATCGCAATTTATCCCTGCCTAGAAAAATCGAACTGTTGAGTCAAATTGCGGCGACTACATTTGCTCAAAGTAATTACTTTTTTGAAAAGCGGGAAATTGAGCATTATATTGGGGATTATTTGGCAACGTTACCCCAAAGCAGTACCGAACCGGAAACCTTGCGATCGCAAAGTGCCACGGTCCTCGATGCGATCGAAGCTCAACATGGTTTATTAGTGGAACGCGCCCGAGGAATTTATTCCTTTTCCCATTTAACCTTCCAGGAATATTTTACCGCGCGTCAGATTGCGGCCACACCGGATCCCAGTGCCTTGGAAGAGGAGTTACAAGGGTTAGCGAGTCATGTCTGCGAACCGCGATGGCGAGAAGTGGTGTTACTCACCTCGGAATTGTTAAGAAATGCTGACCCTCTGCTGCAAGCGATGAAGCAGCAAATTGATGTCATGTTGGTTGCCGATGGCAAGTTGCAGCAATTTTTAGCGAGTACCAGTGCTAAATGCCGACTGCTGGAAGGATTGTACAAACCCGCAGCAATCCGGGCATTTTACTTTACCCTATTTCGCGATCGCAGCTTGGGTTTAGCCCTAGCCCTGGATCCCAGTTTAGCCCGGGATTTGGCCCCGGAGTTAGCTTTGGATTTGGAATTGGCACGCGCTTTGGAGTTGGTTTATAGTCTGACTCGCAACCCCAATGTCAAACAAATCCTTTCCCTGGGATTTGCCCTGGACCTCGATCGCAGTTTAACCCACGAGCCAGAATTGCGGGAAGGATTGCAGGAACTCAAGGACCAACTGCCGGATCCTGGGGAGGGTCGCGATCGCTTAATTGCCTGGTGGGGCGATCGGGCTTATGCCTGGGCTGAACAATTTCGCGCCTTGCTCATTGAGCATCGCCAAATTGGTCACAATTGGCAGTTTACCCCCCGACAACTGGCTCTACTGGACCAGTATTATCAAGCCAATCAACTCCTCGTGGATTGTCTCCATGGCGAGTCCCATTGCTCCTCCGTCGTGCGATCGCACCTAGAAGCAACCCTGCTCTTACCCGTCGGAGAAATCGAACCCTCCGAGATTGCTGCCAACTCGTCATCGGACTACTTTATTCAAATCAGTGACGGTTCTATTCCTTTCGCTGAATTGATGCCCTAACTTGATGGACTGGCTTTAAATCAGTCCAGGTTGATGCGCCGAAGATTGATTGATCAGTTAGAATGAAAGATACTGTGTTTTTTAAGGGATGAGAATCATTACATGGCTAAGAAATCCATGA
>JAABSJ010000230.1 GCA_011390515.1 Oscillatoria sp. | reverse complement strand
GATTTGGCTCGCGGTTCAGAACCCGATTCAAGTTTTTATATCCAAAATGAGACTGCTATCAAAGGCAAACGGAACCTCGATCTAAAAACAGATCCACCCCCTGACTTGGTAATTGAAGTGGATGTCACCAGCAGTTCCATTGACCGAGAGGGGATTTATGCGGCAATGGGAGTACCGGAAATCTGGAGATGCGATCGCGGTGAGGTCAAGTTTTTACAATTGCGATCGGGCAACTATGTAGAAACTGAGCATTCTCTAGCCTTTCCACTGTTACCCGTGACCGAAGTTGCCAAGTTTTTAGAACAAAGCCAAACCGTAGGGGAAACCACGTTATTAAAAGCCTTTCGCACTTGGGTGAGAGAGCAAATTAAAGCAGAAAACCCGTAGAGGAAAGGCCCCACCGTGGCATCCATTATCGGTCAACCGAAAACTTTAAAAAATTGTGGCATTTGAGTCTGATATCTGGATGATTCGCTGTTGCTTGACATCCTGGCTCAATTCATGCGAAAATCAAAGGTAGTGTCCGGTATCAGGCCATGACTCACCCTTCTAACCCAGACGACCTCGAACGCCAGAAATCTTTAGAAAAAATTAAGAAATCTTGGGAAAGCGCTCAAGTTGAGGAAAGAGTCGCCGGACTGATACAATCGCTACAATTTGGGACGGACGGATTAGACTTATTTATCCAGCAAGCGTTACAAGATGAGTCAGAACAGGTAAAGCAAGCAGCTTATTGGGTGCTTCATGGCCATCAACCTTATCTTGCTTATCCGAATGAGCGACACCCTACAGAATTTGCTTTTCCGACAGATACGATTTCATCACTGGCGTCTGGTTCTGTTAGTCTTAATCGTAAAATCTTGGCCGGTGGAAGTTGGAAAATTATCCGAATTTGGGACTTAAAAACTGGCCATAAATTGCGGACCCTTGAGGGACATTCTGATTGGGTTTTGTCTGTTGCCTTTAGTCCGAATGGCAAGATTCTCGCCAGTAGTAGTGCCGATCGCACGATTAAGCTGTGGCAGGCAGAAACCGACGAACTCCTGCATACTCTCCAAGGTCATTCAAGCTGGGTGAATGCTGTTGCCATCACGCCAGATGGGAAAACCCTGGTGAGCGCAAGTGCCGATCGCACCCTCAAGTTATGGAATGTAACAACCGGCGAATTGATTCGCACCCTTGAAGGACATTCTGGCAGTGTAATGTCCCTGGCAATCAGTCCTGATGGAAAAATTATAGCCAGTGGGAGTGCAGACCAAACGATTAAGTTATGGTATCTGAATGGGAGTGAGGCGATCGCCACTTGGGAAGGCCATTCAGACTGGGTGCAGGCAGTGGCGATCGCTCCCAATGGCAAAACTTTCGTCAGTGGCAGTCGAGATGGCGAAATTCACATTTGGACCGCTGATGAAACTCCCCAAACGGTTAATTCCGGAAACGCGGAAATCCTTTCTTCTATGAATTTGAGTGAATCGGGAATTCATCCAATATTGTCATGGATTATAATTGGATTTCTTTCGGTATTTGGACTCTCTGAGTTGGTCGCACTCCTAGTTAAGGGGATTAATTTAGAAAAAAACTTAAAATCAAAGTTTGCTAAATTTAAGTGTAGCGAAGTTATCAATGGTCAAACCCTTAATATTCATGGATTAGTTGTTTCGGGTAATCAACCCGAAGTCGTTTGGAGTGGAAAAACCGATTTCATTCAGGCATGGAATTTTGACCTTGAAGAATTGACCACAGATTCAGATGCCTTTGTGGGTGCCCTGGGAATCGTTCTGAATCCCAAATGGCTGGTGACTGGCGGTAATGATTGGGTGAAACTGTGGGACTTAACCACGGGAAAACAGCTTCACCAGTTTGAGGGTCGTTCCCGACCTTACTTAAAAAACTTGGAGATTTTTGGATCCTCACCAAGGGTAATTGACTGCGGGACTCAGTACCAATTTAAACCGAAAGGAATCGACCAATACGGTCAAGATTTTCCTCTTCATCAGGTGACTTGGACAGCAACAGGTGGCACAATTGACGACAACGGAAATTTTAACGCCGGACAAGAGGGCGGGGAGTTTAACGTCAAGGCTACCGTAGGAAACAACAGTAAAGAAGTCTCGGTTATCCTTCGCCAACTAACCACTATAGAAATTACACCGAAATTTCTTGAGATTACACCGGACCAACATCCAGAATTTACCGTTGAGGGCTTCGATCAGGATGATAATAAAATACCAACAGGACCGATAACCTGGACTGCATCCAGTGGCAAGATGGAAGAGAATCGGTTTATCCCCGACCCCAATGCTAAGGGGAAAGTTACTGTAACTGCCACTGCCACCCAAACAAATATTCAGCGATCGGTCGATGTAATCGTGCGTCCCGTCTTGAGACGCATTGAAATTGACCCTCAGCAGTGCACCCTAGAACCGAACCAACCCCAAGACTTCGAGATTAAGGGCTTCGATCAAGCCGAGGAATCGATAGAGATAGATTGGAACCAAATTAGCTGGGAGAAAAACGGTGGTACGATAGAGGGACAGAAGACATTCATCGCAGGTCACGACGAAAAAGGGTCTTTTAAAATAACTGCCCGGATAGAACAATACACTGCTACTGCGGATGTTACCATCAGTCCAGTATTGAGAAGATTAAGCATTTGGAGTGAAAAGGTCCGACTTGAACCTGACGAATCTTGTAGATTCCAAGTCACAGGATTCGACCAGCATCAGCAGGAAATAATCCCCCCACCAGAGGTGCATTGGGAAGCAACGGACGGAGGTATCGACAAGCACGTCCATAATGAATGTACATTTACTGCTGGCGAGAATGGTGGAGAGGTTAGAGTCACTGCAATCGGGGGGAATTACAATGCTACAGCAATCGTCAAGGTTTGCAAACTTGAGACATTAAGTTTAGTAGCTTCCGCGACAACTGTAGAGTTTGGCCACCTTGTAGAGTTGACTTTACAAGGCTTCGATAACTTCGGGGATTTAATAGAACTAGGACCAATCGTTTGGGACAGTCAAGACAAGGGTCGGATTGAGGATGATAGAATCTTTTACGCGGGTCACGTCGAAGAAGCGGTTACCATTACAGCTAGAGAAAAAGGGGTTTCAGACTCCATCACAATTAACGTAATTGAACCATCCCGATTAACAAACCTGGTGATTTCCCCATCTCCAGTTTATGAGATAACACCCGATGACCAGCCATGCTTTACAGTCGAGGGTTTAGATCAGCGTGGGAATTCAATAGCAACCGGACCGATAACCTGGACTGCAACCAGTGGCAGGATGGACGAGAATCGGTTTATACCCGACCCCAATGCTAAGGGAACAATTACGGTAACTGCCACGGCCACTCAAACAAATATTCAGCGATCGGTCGATGTAATCGTGCGTTCCGTCTTGAGACGCATTGAAATTGACCCTCCGCAGTGCACCCTAGAACCGAACCAACCCCAGGACTTCGAGATTAAGGGCTTCGATCAAGCCAATGAATCGATAGAGATAGATTGGAACCAAATTAGCTGGGAGAAAAACGGTGGCAGGATAGAGGGACAGAAGACATTCATCGCAGGTCACGATGAAAAAGGGTCTTTTAAAATAACTGCCCGGATAGAACAATACACTGCTACTGCGGATGTTACCATCAGTCCAGTATTGAGAAGATTAAGCATTTGGCGTGAAAAGGCCCGACTTGAACCTGACGAATCTTGTAGATTCCAAGTCACAGGATTCGACCAGCATCAGCAGGAAATAATCCCCCTACCAGAGGTGCACTGGGAAGCAACGGACGGAAGGATCAACAAGCAAGGTCATAATGAATGTACATTTACTGCTGGCGAAAATGGTGGAGAGGTTAAAGTCACTGCAAGCGTGAGAGATTGCCAGGATGAGGCTGTTCTTTTTGTTGAAAAACTTGAGAAATTAATATTAACAGCTTCTCTGACAACTGTAGAGTTTGGCAATTCCGTAGAATTGACAGTCAGAGGCTTGGATAACTTCAACAATCCAAGAGAACCGAGACAAATCCATTGGGAAGTTCAAGGCCAGGGTACGGTTGATGGACCTAATCGAATCTTTTACGCCGGTCACTTAGAAGAATCGGTGACCATTACAGCTAGAGAAAAAGGGGTTTCAGACTTTATCAAAATTAACGTCATTGAACCACCCCGACTAACAACCCTGGTGATTTCACCATCTTCAGGTTATCAGATTACACCCGATGACCGGCCATGCTTTACAGTTGAGGGTTTAGATCAGCGCGGTGAAGAAATCGAGATAGGACCTGTTGAATGGAGTTGCACCGGCTGTAGTATGCAAGGGAATATGTTTATCCCTGACCCCAAGGCTAAGGGTACATATACAGTGACAGTCACCGAAACCCAAGCCAAGCGCACCGAATCGGTCGAGGTGGATGTGGTTTCTGTCTTGAAAAAACTTGAAATTCATCCGCACCATTCAATTTCTGTCGAACCTCAAGAAGAAAAAGCATTTACGGTTAAGGGATTTGACCAGACTGAAGCGCCCATTGAACTTAAAAGTATCAAATGGGAATGTAACCAAGGCGGAAAAATTAACCACCAAGGTATTTTTGTCGGAAACTATAAAAAACGAGAAGTAGAGGTTAAGGCAACGGGAACCTGTGGGAGAAGAACCTTGACCAAATCGGTGCAAGTAACCTTGGTTCCCGTGTTGAAAAGTTTAGAAATACAGCCTCAATCCCCGATACAACTGAAACCCGAGGAAAGTTATACCTTTACGGTTAAGGGCTTTGATCAGTATGGCGATGAGATAGAGACCGGAAAAATAGAGTGGGATTCGACAGGTGGCGAGATTGACGAAAATGGCAAATTCACAGCCGATCGCGATGCCAAGGGCCAATTTTTAGTAACTGCTACTGTCACGCGAGAAACCAAATCAAAGCAGCGTTTGAAGATAGCGAGATTAGGTTTATACCTAATGTTTATATCTTGGCTACTATCTTTAGATTGGGTGCAAGATTTAGTAGGTCAGACATCTACCCCCCTAGAGAATGAACTAAATTCTGACGAGGAAACACCTATTACCACTGCCATAAATCTTTGGACACAACAGTGGTTTGTTAAACAAATAGTTCGTTTACTATCCTTGATTTTGAAGGTAGTAGCTCAAATTTGTATTGAGCAGGGAATTGAAATCATTACTGATTCAGTCGAAGTGACTGTAATTCCTGTTTTAAGGGAATTCAAGATCAACCCAGAATCTGCAATCCTCAAACCCGGGCAAAAACAAATTTTTACAGTCATCGGTTTAGATCAGCAGCTTAACGAGATAGAGATAGAGATAGAGACTAACGTTCAGTGGAAATCTTCCTCCGGTGGCAACATTGAAAATGGTAGTTTCATTGCAGGGGAAAACCCATGCGAAGTAGAAGTTACTGCACTAATTAACGAAGAAATTTCTCTTTCTAGTAAGGTAACTATTGAGAATGATGGCGCTCAACTGCTCACCCAGGCAAAAAATTATCAGCGAAAACCTTGGTTTCGCCGGGTAACTCCAGGTCTGACCCCAGAAGGCTGGCTATTGTTGCGGAGCCTCACCGGGCATAGTGAGTCGGTAAATGGAGTCGCCATCACCCCCGACAGCAAACAAGCAGTGTTCGCATCCTCGGATGAGACCCTACAACTGTGGGATTTAGAAACAGGAAAGAAAGTTTCGACCCTCATAGGGCATCGTAACTCGGTATATGCAGTGGCCATCACCCCGGACGGCAAACAAGCGGTTTCCGCATCCTGGGATAACACCCTGAAACTGTGGGATTTGGCAACGGGGTCGGGACTGGCCACCCTCACTGGGCATCGTGACTGGGTACGTGCAGTGGCCATCACCCCGGACGGCAAACAAGCGGTTTCCGCATCCGATGATCACACCCTGAAACTGTGGGATTTGGCAACGGGGTCGGAACTAGCCACCCTCACTGGGCATCGTAACTTGGTATATGCAGTGGCTATCACCCCGGACGGCAAACAAGCGGTTTCCGCATCCAGGGATAACACCCTGAAACTGTGGGATTTGGCAATGGGGTCGGAACTGGCGACCCTCATAGGGCATAGTGAATCGGTATATGCAGTGGCCATAACTCCTGACGGCAAACAAGCGGTTTCCGCATCCAGGGATAACACCCTGAAACTGTGGGATCTGGCAACGGGGTCGGAAATGGCCACCCTCACTGGGCATTGTCACTGGGTACGTGCAGTGGCTATCACCCCGGACGGCAAACAAGCGGTTTCCGCATCCAGGGATAACACCCTGAAACTGTGGGATTTGGCAACGGGTAAAGTGTTAGCCACATTTACCGGGGAATATGAGATGTTTTCCTGTGCGGTTGCGGCTGACGGGGTGACAGTGGTGGCGGGTGAAGAGTCGGGACAGGTACTGTTTTTGCGGTTGGAGGGGGAGTGAGAAAAGGGGGAAGTGAGAAACCCGATCGCTTTTCCATATCTGGGTTAAGTGGCAAACGTGATGGCAGAAAGGCGCGGTTTGGGATATTTCTAAATTGTCGCCTTAGCAAGGAAAAAACCGATTGAAAATTGATATAAACCTGTAGAATGGGGGATAAATGGCCTTAATACACCTCATCATGAGTGCCAATATCAATTAACACAATCATCTCTTCACTGGAATCTGCTTCGGTTCTAAAAGAATAGATGATTCGGCAATCATATTCAACCCAACAGGCCCATAATCCTTCTAACTGTCCTTTCAATTTATGGGCCTTTAAGGGCGAAGCAAAGGGGTCTAATAAAAGTAGTTCTAAAACAGCAAAAATTTTTTCCTGTAACTGCGGGTTTTTACGAACTACTCGTTTAAAGGCCCGCTTAAAGCTATTGTCCCAGACTAAAGTTCTCATTCTTCACCTAATAAATCTGCCCGGAAGTCAGCTAAAGTACCGCGTTTTGCTGTTCCGGCTTCTAGGGCCTCCAAAGTTTGAGTGGCATGAGTGGCGATTTTTTGACGGCGTTGTTCAATCCTTCTTTTTTGGATTAACTCAATCAATAGGTCCTGTTCTTCCAGGGAAAGCGATTCCACGCATTCGATCGCCTGTTGCAGAGAGACTATCTGGGTCATGATGGTAGGGTTGTCCGCAAGAGATGGGTCTTTACTGATTTTAACAGAACTTACCGATGAGACGCGATCGCCCTCTACCCAAACAGCAACCCACCTCACCGCAATCCCTGGCGTTGAGGTGAGAAACCACTGACATTCATCACAGAAAAGCCTATAATATTCCCCGCTTCATCTATCCGTTCCATAATAGAATCATCATCGGTTTCTCGCATAAATCCTGGGTTTTCTGAAAAAATAACCTCTAAAAAATCAGCGTCTTGGTCATACCAAATCTTTACCTGTCCCTTATATTTGAGAAACTGGGTTTCTTTCATAAATTTAGGCGATAATACCAAATCCGGTTGTTAAAAATCGGTTTTCGCTTTTAGCCCGCGCAGGCGGGCTTCGTCCGTATAGACCCAGGCTTCAGCCTGCGGGTTTTTGCAGACCTTTGACAACCGGATTCCGTATGAAACAACAATGGTCGCAGAAACCCGGTTTCGGGTCCGGGGTTGGGGGTTGAGAAACCGGGTTTCTTTACAAAATGTATAATAAATTCCCCAAATTTTGCTAGAAACCCGGTTTCTGGTCCTGCTTCTTCAACCCTGTAACAATTTCCTAGCTGGGGAGACGAGTCATCTTATTTGAAATATTGCTTGAACTGGGCGTTTATCTGATCCAGATTAACTTCTTCTGGGTCAAAAGAACCACCTACCCAATCGAGCATTTCTTCATGGTCCGGATGCTTTTTATCTTGGATCGCTTCTAGCAAATCTGGATATCCCCAAGGACCGCCACAGTCTTCTGGGGGACAGGCTCTTTTGGCTTTGATGCAGACTGGATAGGTGGCATCCGGATCCGGTGGCAGCACTTTTTCAACGAGGATTTGATGGTCCCAAGAGTCGCCAAAGTCGTAGAGGTAGGAGAATTTAAACTTTTCTCCGGGGATGATTTTGCTCAGTTTGACCCGGGTTTCATCGTTGGTTTCCATGCCACCAAAGCCAAAATCATCATCCATTGGCATTCCGTAATCTTCCCCATCAATAGTAAAGGAATGGAGATGGCCATCGCACCAACCCATTGCGACTTGAATGACCTGGTGTAAATCTCCTAGGGTGTAATCGCTGCTCACTTGCACTCGTCGCCAAATGGGGGGTCGGATACCGCTGAGGGTGATTTTCAGTTGATAGATGGATTGAGGTTTTTTTCGAGTTGGCATTTTAAATAGGGGATAAACATCCTGATTCGGAAAACTGTTAGGTTTCCTGATCATAAATGAATTGAGTCAGTTTAACAAGTTCAGGGTATTTTATTAGAGTTAGCCTTCTTGTGGTTGTTTTTACAATGTCTGAACCCCCGATCGCCGTTACGGTAAAACTGTTCGCTGCTTATCAAGAAGCCTTTGGCGTTCCTGAGTTAGTGCTGGAATTTCCGCCAGGGACTCCGGTGGTTGCAGTGCGCGATCGCCTGATTGCCGAACACCCGGAACTCGACTGCTGGCGCGATATTACCCGCTTTGGGATTAATCTCGATTTTGTTGACCCCCAGACTCCTTTACAAGCTGGGGATGAAGTGGTGTTGATTCCCCCGGTTAGTGGAGGGTGAGGGTTGTTGCTTGTGGGTCACTTATCAATCCCGACCTTTTTTGTCGGGATTGGTTGACGAGTATTTTTCTGTGTGGTACTATCTTCCCAACAGATGAGGGAAGGTGACTTCCAAGCCCCTATTTTTAGAGAGTCCAGAGGTTTGAACCATGATCCAGGCGACAGAATTGCATACTCACAGCCATGAAACCCCACCGAATGGGGCCACGTTTGACCAGTTGAAATGTAAAGAATGTGGTGCGGAGTACGAAACTAAGGCGATTCATGTCTGTGAATTGTGTTTTGGACCCCTGGAAGTTAAATATAATTATGATGAGATTCGCCGTCAGGTGACTCGGGAAACGATTCAGGCGGGTCCTAACTCGATTTGGCGTTATCGGCCCTTTTTGCCGGTGATGACGGATACCCCGATTGATGTGGGAACGGGGATGACTCCTTTGGTGAAGTCCAACCGTTTGGCGCGTCGTCTGGGGATGAAAAATCTTTATATTAAAAATGATGCGGTGAATATGCCGACCCTTAGTTTTAAGGATCGGGTGGTTTCGGTGGCGTTGACTCGGGCGAAGGAACTGGGATTTACGACGGTTTCCTGTGCAAGTACCGGGAATTTGGCGAACTCTACCGCTGCGATCGCCGCTTATGCTGGGTTAGATTGTTGTGTGTTTATTCCCTCGGATT
>JAABSJ010000229.1 GCA_011390515.1 Oscillatoria sp. | reverse complement strand
CTAGGGTGAATTCCGACGCAACTGGCGAGGCGGGTGTTGAGGGGGATGGGATATTTGCCTCGCGATCGAGCAACTTTTGACCAATGTCTCCCGCCACTGCCGAGAGTTGACCACAGTTTAACGCTCCTAACTGCACCATGCGCCTTGCTAATTCGTGATTGGGGACTGGGGAATTCAGCAGACGAGTGCCAAATTGCCGTAACCAGAGCACATAAGCATCAGCATCAGAACTCTCAATCTGCGAATCCTTGAGATTACCTGCCGATGCTGGTCCGATTTCCTCCAGAAATTGGGTAACCTGAGCTTGACTCCAACCCCGATGCACCCCATCGAGCAATTCAGAAAAGAGAAATTCATACTCTGCCGCAGACAGAGGTTTAGTGGGTTGGTGACGAGGACCCTTGACCGTCTGGAAGCGAACTCGGTTTTCCGGCTTTTTCGGGAAAGATTGAGGAGGCGATCGGCGAAACCACTGTTGCCACAAGCGGATAAGCTGCTGCCAGATTCGGCCCAAAGTTTTCACAACCCGTTGCATAAACTGCATCATTGATAAATTTATCCCTCTGTCCCTACGGATTTCTTTTCTATTCCGAGTCCCACCCCATCGCTGCATTTTTCCGATGCTGGCAGCGTCTTGTCTTCCTTCTCATCAAATCTGCCTCCGACCTGGCCAGAGCCTATCCCGGGTCAATGGGGATGCACTCGATCCCAATCCTAAACCGCCTTTTCTGCCACGGATATCTATCTCTAGGGTTAGGAAGGGAATAGGCCGGTGCTATTCTATTTTAGAATGGGGATTGGCGCTTTTCCCTTTAAAATTGCAGATTGGGAGCCTTTTTCCTGGGGTCAAAAAAGGCAAATTTTTCACAACCGAGGGAAACCAGTAGAAAGTCTGCAAAAACCCGCACCCTGAAGGGTGGGGCTATACGGACGAAGCCCGCCTGCGCGGGCTAAAAGCGAAAACCGACTTTTAACAACTGGATTTGGTATGAGAGGCGATCGCGCTTTCTGTGGATATTGACTGCGTTTCGACCCCTGCCATTCCACCGGCTATTGCCTCCTTTATTTAACATGATTGTCTGCTGATATTCTTCCCCCATCCATGCCATACGAACCGCTACATCACAAATATCGCCCCCAAACCTTTGCTGATTTGGTGGGACAAGAGGCGATCGCCACCACCCTAACCAATGCGATTCGCCAAAACAGAATCGCACCCGCCTATTTATTTACCGGACCCCGAGGCACCGGCAAAACGTCCAGCGCCCGGATTCTCGCCAAATCCCTCAACTGCCTCAACTCCAACGGTCCCACCGAAACCCCCTGCGGTGAATGCGAAGTCTGTCGCACCATTGCCCGAGGCACCTCCTTAGACACCATTGAGATTGACGCCGCCAGCAATACCGGGGTTGATAACATCCGTGAACTCATCGAACGAGTACAATTTTCACCTGTACAAAGTCGCTTCAAAGTGTACATTGTCGATGAAGTTCATATGTTAAGCACGGCGGCTTTCAACGCACTTTTAAAAACTTTAGAAGAACCGCCCGATCGCGTGGTGTTTGTCTTAGCAACAACGGACCCTCAACGAGTTTTACCGACGATTATTTCTCGCTGTCAGCGATTTGATTTTCGCCGGATTCCTGTGGCTTCAATGGTTCAGCATTTGGATTATATTGCAGGCAATGAAGCCATTAATATTAGCGATGAAGCGGTTTTGACCGTGGCTCAAATTGCCCAGGGGGGACTCAGGGACGCAGAAAGTCTCCTGGATCAGCTTTCGTTATTGGAAGAACAGGTAACTGTAGAGCGAGTTTGGGATTTGGTGGGGTCGGTCCCGGAGCGAGATTTGATTCAGTTGTTAGAGGCGATCGCTGCCGATAATCCAGAACAAGTCCTGGATAAAGCCCGAGAATTGATGAATCGCGGTCGAGAACCCCTGATTGTTTTACAAAATTTGGCCGGTTTTTATCGGGATTTATTAATCGCTAACACCGCCCCCAATCGTCCCGATTTAGTCGCCGTTACTCCTCCGACTTGGCAACAGTTATGTGCCGTGGCTCAAGCATGGGAAATGCCGACTATTTTAGCCGGACAACAACATTTACGCAGCAGCGAGGCGCAAATTAAAAATACCACTCAGCCTCGTTTATGGTTAGAAGTAACTCTGTTGGGATTATTACCCTCGGCTTTAATTACACCGACTCAGGGACGACAAGAAACATCCAGTCGAGGCGCTGGGAATGTGGCATCACCGGGGAGAAGCGCTTCACGTCCTCCTTCTGCTGAGAATGTCCCTCAGTCTCCCCCAGTACAGGGGAGGAACGCAGGGAGTTCCGTTAGTGCTGCCTCTCCCCAGGAGAATCGCCAAGCCCCTCCCCCGGAAAATCGCCCTGCCTCTCCCCCACCATCGGCACCGAGTCAGGAGTCTGGGAACCGGCAACCATCCGGTGTAGAACCGAGTGGCAACCTGGAACAAACCTGGCAAACTTTGATGGAATACCTGCCTTTGGGAAGCAAAGCGCTGTTGCTGCAACATGGACGGCTGATTGGGTTTAGTAACAATCAAGCTCAGATTGCGATTCGCTCACCGAACCTGTTTAAGATGGCTCAGAGCAAAGTTTCGGACGTGGAAGCAGCCTTTTTGAAGGCGTTTAATCTGCGAGTCAAAGTGATGATTCAAGTGTCTGGGGATGGACCTCCTCCGGCTTCGGCTGCGATCGCCCCGAGTCATTCCGAACCCCCCTCCGCAAGGATGGAGCCACCGCCGACTCCGATGGGCAATGGACAGGCCAACTCCACCCCACAAAGCCCCGTCAATCGCGAAAATTCACCGACTCAATCCCCCCCTCAAAATCCCCGAATTGAACCGGGTAACGGGCCAGAAAACCGCCCTCCGGTGTCTGTTGGAACGAACGGAAGAGGGGATATTCCCCGGGATGAGCAACCCGATGATGATGAAGTGATGCGGGCTGCTCAACGATTTAGCAACCATTTTAATGGGAAATTAATCAGCCTCCCAGATGATCCAGAGGTACAGCCTAGGAATCGGGCAGTTGAGGCAGAATTTAGCCACACCTGGGATGTTCAAAACCCGAGTTCTGAGGAGGAAATTGGGAGAGTTGTAGAGAGTCCCAATGATGTGGATATAGAGGATGATCCGTTTGGGGGGTTGGATTTTTGAAGGGACAGGATTTATACCTGTTTTCCCAGCAACCCCTCAATGTTGGGGCGATTCGGGAATCGCCCCAAATGGGCGGGAATGGGTGGGAGGGAGAATAGACTTCTTGCAAACATCCGGATTGATCCCCCCAACCCCCCTTAAGAAGGGGGGCTTTTTAGAATTTTTCCAGAAGTCTAATTAGGCGGGTAATTCGCCGCTGCCTTGATGAACGGTTTTCACCCATTTGAGCTGTTTCGGACGGACCGAAATCCGCAGGGTGATGCTAGAAATTACCACCACCCAGTGCAGGAGGTAAATGATACCCCGCACAGTTTCGATGAGGGTCTCGACAGGTGATTTGGGTCGAGATTTGGCGATTTGAGCAGTTTGTCGTTCAATGCGCCGGAGCCCGGTAAACATTCCCACCAGGGAAAGACTCATGGCAAGGGTGGTTAAGGGACTGTAAATGGGGAAATGTTTGAAAGCGATCGCCAGGATTAAATCGGGGATAGCGGCTGCCGGGAGGAAATATTGGATAATCCAAAAGGCAAACATATCCCAGGATTTAGACTTGGGAAGGCGATCGCTGAAAATTAGCCGCCAATAGTCTAAATACCGCTGATATCCCCCTTCTCCCCAGCGATTACGTTGATGCCAGAGGGCCAAAGGACGAGTCACCCCCTCTTCTTTAACCGGGACGCTGATAAATTGGACATCCCAACGGTCTAAATGCAGCCGCATGGTCAAATCCAGGTCATCGGTGATGGTTTCTTCGTTGAATCCGCCACAGCGATCGAGGGCTTGACGGCGGATAAATTGACCATTCCCGCGCAGTTCCCCAATGCCACCGATCGCGATGCGTTGCTGTTGGAAATAGCTATCTAAGGCCATTTCTGCCACTTGTCCTTTGGTCCAGAAATTGACTCCAGGATTGGCGATCGCCTTGCGCATCTGCACAGCCCCCACTTGGGGCGCATAGAAGGTGGGGAGAATCCGTTGCAGGAAGTCTGGGGAGACTTGAGCATCAGCATCAAAAACCCCGATAAATTCTCCGTGAGTCAGGGGAATGACTTGATTGAGCGCCCCCGATTTTCCCCCTGTAGCATCGGCAGAACGCCGAAACACATTGAGGTTGTCATATTTTTGGGCGAGTTGCTGTAACACATCTGGGGTGCGATCGCTGCTGTTATCGTCGATCGCCCAGACTTCATAGCGATCGCGGGGATAATCCAGATTGCACAGGACATCAATCACCTTACTAATCACGGCTTCTTCGTTTTTAGCCGCTACCAGTAAGGAAACTTGGGGCCAGTGTTCCTGGTCTTCCGAGTCCAGGGGTTGTGGGATGGGAAATGCTTTCGCCCGGACAATCCGAATCGCATGGAGTGCTAACAGTGCCGTAAAGCCCAATACCAGCCAATATCCCCAGGAGAGGAAATGGAGGATGAGGGTAAGTATAGATATCCCCAATAGCAATACCGCTGCTTTGAGTCGGCGACCTAGATACCCCGGATAGTTCAAGTCTTCGACCTGATCAGAATCTTTAAAAGCAGACAAAATCAAATGAAGAGGCTCGAATTCCTCAAAAGAATTGTTTTCGAGCCAGGAATTCGCTGGCATAGTTTACTTAGGTAAAAAAGCAATACAGGTTCAGTGGTTTTCTGCCCCTAGACCCCAGGGTGTGACAGGGATTTAGTTGGAAATGCCAGTGAGGACGATCAGGCGATCGGCCCCGGACTGCTATTCCCCAAGGGGAATAGCAGTCCTCAATGTCTCTACGGCTTCAACGCCAGTCGAAATCAGGAACCCTAGGAGCTTAGAGAAACCTTAATGTTGTTTTATTGTATCCTTGATTGTTATTTTTCTACCGCGTTGCTGCAATTGAGCCGGATTAAGTCTTCTAGGAAAAATGTTTGTAGTAACGACTTCAGTCGTTACCGCGTGACGAAGGCTGAAGCCAAGTCACGCATCCATCTACGCCGCCTCCATTGATTCCGCAAGGGGAGGGTTAGGGTGGGGTCCCCACGTTACTGTAAAATCCAAACCCTCAACTACTCCCCCCATAACACTTTCACCCCTCCAAATCCAGAGTTTCCCATCCCGTAATCCGCCCCAACCTTACCCAGGGGAGGGCCAGACCCCAAAAATTGCCAAAATTGAAGAGGATAAGGGAATCATCATCGGAAGACTTAAATTCCCCACCCCCTTCTCCACTACACTTTTTATTGATACTGGACTAGAAGGAGCAGCGAGCATGGGTCATAACCTCGATCAACTTCAGCCTGCTGACAATCGGGAGATAGGGGTCTATATCCCCTACTACCAAGGCAATAAACGAGCGGTTTTACCGAGAGCGATTAGCCTTTATCGTCAAGGGAATTTGGAGGGTGAGCGCAAAATAGAGGGGGGTGAAAACGTTCCATTTGTAGCAAGCTGGCACGTTTCCTCTCTTCCGGCTGATCTCACCCGGTGTCGCATCCAGTTTGATGGGAATGCTGACCTCAGCTATGAAGTGACGATGGCAAATTTTGAGTTTATCGACCACTTAATCGATGTGATTATCAGCCATAAGCGACACCACTTTGTGGATTTTTCTAAGGGGTTCTATCGGAAGTTGCTGCTACTGGATGACTAGAATGAAGACTAACGATTAGCTAAGACCCGCACCCTGAAGGGTGGGGCGTTTGCGGACGAAGCCTGCCTACGCAGGCTAAGAGAGAAAACTGACTTTTTACAACCGGATTTGGGATCAGACCTCATCTGACGACCCAAAGCAGACTATCAACACAAGAGTATAGGGAGTGAGTGCGTGCCAACATCTGCCAAACCAATATCTAAATATCTCGCGATCGGATCAACTCGGCCTTATAGCGGTAAATCTTCGGTTATCCTAGGCATGGCCCAGCAATTCCAAGCTAAGGGGCTGGATATTGCGTATTCTAAACCCCTGGGAACCTGTTTCAGTGAATTGGGAAATGATGGGATAGACGAGGACCATCGATTTTTAGCCAAGACTTTGAATCTGCCGGATAACCGTCTGGGGGAGACCCTGCTGTTTTTAGATGCGCCGACCCTGGAGAAACGTCTGCAAGGCATCGGACAAACGGACTACTCTGAGAGTCTGGTGAATTCGTTGGAAAAACTCGGGGGAGATTTAACGATTTTAGAGGGGGCTGGGACTTTAGATCAAGGCCGGTTATTTAATTTGTCGGTGCCTAAAGTTGCCAGTCTGATTGAGGCGTCGGTATTGTTGGTGGCGCGCTTCCACTCGATGTTAGATGTGGGGGAACTGCTATCGGTTCAGGACCGCTTGGGCGATCGCCTCCTAGGAGTGGTCCTCACGGATATCCCGGAAGAAGTCGTCCCCAGTGCCTCGACGATTCTGCGTCCGTTTTTGGAAGAACAGGGGATTCGGGTGTTTGGGTTGCTGCCAAGGAGCAATCTGCTTCGCAGTGTCAGCGTTCGAGAGTTGGTGCAACGGCTGAATGCGGAAGTGCTCTGTCGTCCCGATCGCCTAGATTTGATGGTGGAAACCCTGAAAATTGGGGCGATGAATGTCAACTCCGCTTTAAAGTATTTCTCCCAAGCGCAAAATATGGCAGTGATTACCGGAGGCGATCGGTCAGAACTGCAACTGGCGGCCCTGGAAACCTCCACCCAATGTCTGATTCTCACCGGACATATGCCTCCGAGTCAGATGATTCTGAATCGCGCTGAAGAGGTCGAGGTTCCGGTTTTATCCGTTGATTTGGACACCCTGAAAACCGTGGAAATTATCGATGAAACCTTCGGTCAAGTTCGCCTACATGAACCGATTAAAGTGGAATTTATGCGAAAACTCATGTCAGAGCATTTTGACGTAGACCGCTTGCTGTCTATTTTAGGTTTGGAACCTGTACTTTCTGGGCGGTAAAGATTAACCGCACCCTAAAGGGTGGGGCTATACGGACGAAGCCCGCCTGCGCGGGCTAATTTTTAATTAGAAATTCCTAGGGAATGCGAGCATCTTGCTCGCTATTGTTCTTTTCGTGCAAGATGCTCGCACTCCAACAGCGAGCAACCACTATTTGCGAGGGGGATGTCATGTCAAATCAGCAAAATCGATTTTTTCGGTATCTTCGGTTGGCTTTTGTGGCCCTGGCGTTTGTTCTCTATCCTTATTTCGTCAACCAACTGCCTCCCTTGCCGGAGTGGATGGGGAATGTGCCAACCCCGGTGGCAATTGTGGGGGCGATTGTTTTTGCCATTATTGTTGTCGTGGGGCCGGAATTATTAAATGTAGAAGAAACGCCCCCGGAAGAGTTATGGCACAAACTATTGCAAGAGAATCAAAAACTCATTAACGATCGCCTGAAAAATTCGCTAGATCAAGACAGCCATATTCCTCTCTCCAGCATTGATTCTCCGGATGATTTGGAACGACCCCAAAGGAAAGCGCCTCAACAATCATCTGTCAAGGGGTGGAGAACGTGGTGGCAAAATTTTCAGCCTTCGGCCAGTTTACCAAAAGCGATCGCTGATAAATTCCCTCAACTCCAAACTCGACGGAATTTGGAGAATTTCCAGACAGAAAAAGTTACCCAATTGTCCCCCAGTAAACCGATTGTAGAGATTTTTAAGGAAGCCAACAAGCGTTTATTAATTTTAGGAGAACCGGGTAGTGGCAAAACGACAGAATTGCTCAAATTAGCCCAAGCATTAGGAGAAGCAGCCGAAAACAATTCCAAAGAACCTATCCCCTTTATTTTTGAGCTTTCTGCTTGGCGGGGAGAACGGATGCTGGATTGGATGGTGGGAGAAATAGTGGCACAGTATGGACTAAATCCAAAGCTATGCCGGGAGTGGCTAATTTTTGACCGCATTGTGCCGTTGCTTGATGGTTTGGATGAGTTGGGAGAGGAACGAGCAAAAGAAGCAATTCGGGCGATCGATGCCTTACAAGCAGATTATCACTATCAGCAAAAGGCTTTGGTTATCTGCTGTCGCGTCAAAGACTATGAAAGCATCACCGATGACAACAACCGCCGTATCTGTTTAAAGGGAGTCGAACGAGCAGTCAGGCTTTGTGAATTGGCTGATGACCAGATTGAAGGGTATTTAAAGCAGCGTAAGGCAGAACATATTTGGGATGAACTCCAATCCAATTATGGGTTAATGAAATTAGCACGAAATCCCATGTTATTAAACCTTATACCGATTGCTTATCCTGATGAATTACCCGACAATCTCCCTCAAAAACCCCAAGATTGCCAAAGCCGACTTTTTGACGATTTTTTGCATCGAAAGCTCTATCCACCTCAATCTATCACCCCTCAACCTCTTGCAGGCTACGAACCAGAAAAGGCTAAATATTATTTAGGATGGTTGGCTGCAAGTATGGGCCGAAAAGATATTAATCAACGGGAGTTTTTGATTGAAAAACTTCAACCAAACTGGCTGGAAACTAAACGGCAGCGAACTCACTATTCACGAATTTATAGCTTGATTGGAGGATTAATTATAGGACTAATTATCGGGCTGATTTCAGGGCTGATTTCAGGGCTGATTTTAGGGGTATTCATAGTGTTGACATGGCTGATTTTAGAGTTGTTTTCTGATGATTCTGATTCAATTGATTTAACAGAAAATTTTGATATATCTTGGAAAAATTTAAAACAAGCTATTTCTGGTGGACTATACTATTCAGTGATTTTTGGGCTGATTGGATGCCTGATTGGAGGGCTTATTTTCGGGCTGATTCGAGGGCTGATTGAATGGCTTATTTTCGGGGTAATTATTGGGCTTATTTTCGGGGTAATTATCGGGCTTATTTTCGGGCTGATTGAAGGTTTAAGAACAGATATTAAAATTAGAAAATATCCCAATCAAGGAATTTGGGAAACGGGATTCAAATCTCTAATTACAAGCGGACTGGCTATTCCTCTCTGTCCCTTAATGTGGATTGTCCCTCATTGGGCTACAGGACAGGATTGGAGCTTGCCTGAATCCTTAACTGTGGGAGTATTTATGGGTACTTTATTGGGATATTTGATTGGCGGGGGGGATGCATTTACCCAACACTTTATTTTGCGGTGGGTGTTGTGTAATCACGGACGAATTCCTCGAAATTATGTTCAATTTCTAAACGAAGCAAGTGCCTGTGGGATTTTAAAAAAATCTGGGGGTCGCTATCGGTTCTATCATGATAAATTTCGAGAGCATTTAGCCTCTACCATTCAGTTGAAAGTTGAGCCAGTATCACCCCGTAAAAAAATAAATTTTTTCGGGTGGTC
>JAABSJ010000228.1 GCA_011390515.1 Oscillatoria sp. | reverse complement strand
TGGCGATGGGAAATTCAAAGGTGACGGAACAGCCTCCGAGTTCATAGCTGTAGGAGTTGGGCCGCCATGACGGGCGATCGTCTCCTAGGATGGCTAGGCTAATCACTTTTTTGTGGATGTCAAAGGACCGATAATGGTAGATGTACATCCGTTCGGGAAAAACTGGCTCTTCTTGACTCTGGACTTCGATATGAATCAAGATATAGGCTTCTTCGCCGTTTTTTTGCCAGACTTTGAAGAGTTTATCCGCTTCTCTTTCTCCACTGGTGGCGGTGGGGGTAATTTGTTGCAGTTCTTTGTCCAGGGATTCGTATCCTCGGCTCCAATCGATGAGATTATGAACTTCCGGGAAAAAGAAGGCCATGAAGGGTTCGAGATAGTCTTCTAAGGCTTCTTTCCAAGTTTGGTCATAGTTGGCGTTAGGGGTATTCACCCTGATTCCTCCTGATGTTCTTGAAGCGTATGTTCTTTGATTATACAATAAAATTAAAGGAGTGGCAAGGGAGTTTTGTTATGTTTTTCAGAAATTTTGGAGATAGCTTAAGTCTATTTTGTAGATGAAAAATAGGGGGCAAGTTGCGAATTGCCCCGGTAGGTTTTGGGCTAATTTAATTGGATTTCTATTTCTTCTATGACGATTTTAGCGATGTGATGGGCGGCACCGGGTTGTCCTCGGACTGACTGTAATTTATCTCGGATGAGTTGTAGTTTTTCGGGGTTTTCTAACCAATCTAGGGCAATTTCGGCGACTTGTTGGGGTTGCAGTTTGCCGACGAGTTCGGGGACGATTTCGGTTTTTGCCCAAATGTTGGGCCATGCGAAGAGTTTGCCTTGGCGTAAGACGAGGCGGTTAATCAGTTTGGCAAAGATTGTGCCGAATAGGGGGAGGTTGGCTAAAATTCCGGGTAATCCATCCCAGGCGCGCATGGCGTCTAGTTGTTGGGTGGGGAGGAGGACGATCATGGGGATGCCGAGGGAACCGAGTTCGGCGGTGTTGGCACCGACGGTGGTGAGGCAGAGGGTACATTGGGAGAGGAGGTCATAAGCGGGCGATCGCCTCCAAAGTTGCACCTTCAATCCACTGGCGGTTTCCAAATACGCCATACTGTTGTTCTCGTCTTGTTTTAACTCCCCAGCAGTCCCGTTGACTAATTCTAGGACCGGATTCTGTTGGGGATTGGCAAATTTGGCTAGGGTTTCTATCTCTAAGGTTGGCGCGACGGGAATCACAAATTGGGTATGGGGTCGCACTTGATGGATACATTCAGCGATCGCCAGACACAAAGGAACTCCCTGCATCAGTTTCGCCGGTTTCGACCCCGGTAGCAGTCCAATCAGTTCCCCTGTCTCACCCCATTCTCCTGTTTCCTCTTCTTCGTTTCCCCAATCCCCTGCCACATCGGCAATTAAATCCCCGACGATGGTAAATTTATGGCCATATTTCTGGGAATCCTGGGGTTGCACAGTGCCATTCATGACGGCAAAACGGTCAATCCACTGTTGCCAGCGCGCTTCCCATTCGGCATAGATGACAGTCCGATACCCCAAGCGTTTGCCGAGGATGAGGGTAAAAAATTGGTCACCCCCGAGGAACAGGACGACCCCTTTTTCTCGCCAGTCCCAATTCTCGGCAGTTTTTCCCCGGAGTAGAAAGGGCCAAAAGTGTTGTGCTTCCTGTACTCGGTCAATTTCTGGATAAGACCGGGCGATCGCCGCTTCTTTTCCCGTAGCATGGGGACAAGGGGACAGAATCAGGGAAATCCGCACGTTTTCGCGGCGATCGCCCAGTTGTTGTGCCAAGGCGCGAACCACGGGACGCACCCAGGTGGCTAATTCTCCGGGACCATTGGACAAAATTACAATATCTATGCCTGTCATGATGACGATTTAAAGTTTAAAGTTTAGGGTTTAGATTCTCGATAGAATATCAGACGTTGTGGGTAGTTAATCACCTTATAATCACAGAGGAGATCAGGGATGACTGAGTTAATCGAGGCGATTAAAACCGGAGAAAAATCTCAGGTGGAGGCATTACTCCAGGGAAATGCTGACGTGAATCAAAAAGATGCCGATGGATTAACGGCATTAACCGCTGCTGCGGAGAGTGGAAATCTGGAATGGGTCCAATTGTTACTCGATGCGGGTGCAGAGGCTAAAAATGCCGATAATGATGGGTGGACGGCGTTGATGAGTGCAGCAGGTTCTGGTAAAGTGGAGGTGGTCGAAGCGTTAATTACTGCCGGTGCAGATATTAATGCCCAAAGTGAGTTTGGGGTGACTGCTTTAATTACTGCTGCCGGAAATGGACATGGCGATGTGGTACAATGTTTAATCGATCGCGGTGCAGATATTCGGGCGAAGGACCGCAATAACTGGACGGCGTTGGTTTGGGCGGCAGAAGAAGGCCATCCTAAGATTGTGGACCTGATTAAACAAGCGCGCGATCGCACCTAACTGTCATTTTCCCTCAACCGAAACCGGATGGCGATCGCCACCCGGTTTTCCATCGGCACAAACAATGCCGATCCCCGATGTCCGTTTAACTCATCACGAATCGTCCCGTCGTAAACGATTGCGTGACCTCTAAATTCGTCACTCCCTCCACAATCCCGACTAAATCACCCGGATTGCGGAAAATATTGAAATTGCCATCGGCTGCTTGGAACGTATATTCCTCTGGATTCCCCCCTAACTGAATCTGATCCTTTCCGGGTTCAAAGTTGCGAATCAAGGCATAATCTTCATTTCCATTCCCGATATAGAACGGTTGAATCACCGAATTCGCAAAGCTAATCCCCGTCCCCAAGACAAATGTATCACCCCCAGCACCGCCGACTAACACATCCACCTGACCCGTTCCCTGACTGGTAATCACCACATCTTGGTTCGGCGAATCCGCTACCACTGAGAGTGAGACTCCCACCAGAGTGGTATTCTGACCAAATCCGGTAATTTCATCGCTGCCACTGGACCCGGTAAACACCCCAACTCGGCCTTCATTCTGGCCAAATTGTTGATAATGGGCTAATCCCGAGGGGTAAAACCCGGCTTCCACTGCCGCTGCTACATCCCGGTTAACCGCTAAATAAACCCTATCGTTGAAACCCGGAACGTCGGTGATGACCGTCCCTTCTCCACCGGATAAGATAAAGGTGGCATCATCAAAAATATTTCTGATTTGCAGATTGGAGACTCCTTCTACAATCCCGACTAAATCACCCCCTGCGGTAGAAATTAGGAAATTTCCATCGGCAGCATCAAACCGATACTCCCTCGGTTCCCCCGCCAGCAGAATTAAATCTTGCTCTAGCTGAAAATTCTTAATCAGGGCGTAGTCCAAATTTCCCTGTCCCACATACAATTTTTGGGGAGTGGGATTTAAGGGAGTAATCCCGATTCCAAAATTAAAAATATCAACTCCCGGTCCTCCAATTAAGGTGTCGATTTCTCCCACTCCTAAACTGGTAGGAATTCCATCGAGTCCACCAATCCCCAATGGGGTAATATTAGAAAGTCCCACGCCGAGAATACCCGTCGATTGTCCAAAGGCATTAATCGTATCACTCCCTGCGGTACCGAAGAACACCCCACCCCGATTCGACTCAAATTGTCCAAAACTTTGATAGTGGGCTAATCCTGAACTGAGTACCCCGGACTCTACTGCGGTTCTGACATCGGGATTAATGGCTAAATAAGCGGATTCGTTAAACCCGGCAAGGGTTACGGAAGTGTTGGGTCCCCCTGGGCGTCCTTCGGCATTTCCCAGGGCCAGAAAATGTTGCAATCCCGAGGCCAAAATTCCACTATTAAGGGCCCCCGCTACATCGGGGTTTAGGGATAAATAGGTGCTTTCGTTCCAAACTGGGGAAATACTTACCCGTCCTTCTGCTTCCCCTAAAGCAATGAAGTGTTGCAATCCAGAAGTTAGCGATCGATTACTCACCGCCGCTGCAACATCGGGATTGTTGAGTAAATAGGTTGCTTCGTCATAAAATGGAGAAACTCGGACTCTTCCTTCTCCTAACCCAAATGTTTGGAAGTGGCTCAAACCGGAGGTGAAAATTCCGGTATTCACCGCTTGTTGAACATCCGGATTATTCGCCAAGTAAAAACTTTCGTTATAGACAGCAAAGCTCATGGTAATTTCCCCACACCAGAAATTTTTGACCCGTCAGTTGTTGACGGATATGGTCCGTATTCTACCTTAATAATTTCGTTTCGGATCTAAAGAGATTTTTTTATTCTCAAAAGATTTACTCGCCAGGGATGACTCGGGGTCCCTAGAGTCAGCGATCGCCGGATTTCACTTCTGTGAGCAGATCAGGGTAGCCCTTGGAAGTGTTGGCTTTGTCACCTCACTTCCCCTCCCGGATCAAGGTTGCGGACTCTTCCTATCTTCTGTTGCAATTCTGCTGTCAACTTGTCTAGGACCTGTTACACTTCTGTAATCATTAATCATTAATCTGTTATAAAAAGTATTGAAACCTGGAAATTTTGGAAGATTATGAACTTATGTAACGGACATGGTAAAGTATTACCTGCTAATAAACTTAACAAAAGTACACAATTGGCAATTGTTTCTTATCGAATTGTGTCGGATCCGGGCTAAAAGCCCCCAGAGAGACGCATTTTTTGGTAAAAACTTTTAAAGTTGCCACTGTTGCGTTGGAGTGGCTAGACCCTAAATTCTAGCCCTCAAACTTAACTGCTAAATTGCTGCAAGCGCATCTAAAAGGAGCCAAACTTCATGTTCACTCACGTCAAGCCCACCATTCGACACATTGCCCCAGATGATATCAGAGGGCGTTCTTTACTGAAGGTGGTCTATGTCGTGCTAGAAGCCCAGTATCAGAGTGCTTTATCGTCTGCGGTTCGCTCAATCAACGAAAATAACCAAAATTTAGCCATTGAAATCAGTGGTTACTTGATCGAAGAACTGCGTGACTCGAATAACTACGAGGCTTTTAAGCAGGATCTAGCCACGGCGAATGTTTTTATTGCTTCCCTAATTTTCATTGAAGATTTAGCCCAAAAAGTGACTGCCGCAGTCGAACCCCACCGCGATCGCCTGGATGTCGCTGTGGTGTTTCCCTCCATGCCGGAGGTGATGCGTCTGAATAAAATGGGCAGTTTCTCGATGGCGCAATTGGGTCAATCCAAGAGTGCGATCGGGCAGTTTATGAAGAAGCGCAAGGAAAAATCCGGTTCTTCCTTCCAGGATGGAATGCTCAAGCTGCTGCAAACCTTGCCCAAAGTCCTCAAATATCTGCCGATGGACAAGGCCCAGGATGCCCGCAACTTCATGCTGAGTTTCCAATATTGGTTGGGGGGGTCCTCAGAAAACTTGGAAAACTTCCTGCTGATGTTGGCGGATAAATACGTCTTCAAAGGTCAGCAAACGGTGAAATTCCAAGATCCAGTGGTTTATCTGGATATGGGGGTCTGGCATCCCTTGGCCCCGAAAATGTTTGAGGATGTCAAGGATTATCTGAACTGGTACAACAGCCGGGATGATATTTCTGATGACCTCAAAGACCCTTTAGCCCCCTGTATTGGCCTAGTGCTGCAACGCACCCACCTGGTTACCGGGGATGATGCCCATTATGTGGCAATGGTTCAGGAAATCGAAGCCTTGGGTGCACGCCCGATTCCGGTGTTTGCTGGCGGGTTGGACTTTTCTAAACCTGTGGATGCCTATTTCTGGGATGTCGGCGCGAAAGGCGTTGAACCCCTGCCGTTGGTGGATACGGTGATTTCGTTGACTGGATTTGCTTTGGTGGGAGGTCCCGCCCGTCAAGACCATCCCAAGGCGATCGATTCTCTGAAACGCTTAAATCGGCCCTATATGGTGGCCTTGCCGTTGGTGTTCCAAACGACGGAAGAATGGCAGGATAGTGATTTGGGGTTACACCCGATTCAAGTGGCGCTACAGATTGCCATTCCTGAGTTGGATGGGGCGATCGAACCGATTATTTTATCGGGACGGGATGGGGCTACCGGGAAGGCGATCGCCCTCCAGGACCGCATCGAAACCGTCACCCAACGGGCGATTAAATGGGCCACCCTGCGTCGGAAACCCAAACTGGATAAAAAACTAGCCATCACCATCTTTAGCTTCCCCCCAGATAAAGGCAACGTGGGAACTGCTGCCTATCTGGATGTGTTTGGCAGCATCTATGAAGTGATGAACGCCCTCAAATGCAATGGGTATGACCTTCCTGAGTTGCCTGAGTCGGCAGAACAACTGATGCTGGAAGTCATCCACGATGCCCAAGCGCAGTACAATAGCCCCGAATTGAATGTCGCCTATCGGATGTCGGTGGAAGAGTATGAAAAACTGACCCCCTATTCGGAAAGGCTGCATGAGAACTGGGGACCGCCTCCGGGACATCTCAACACCGACGGCCAAAACTTGTTGGTGTATGGGAAGTCATTTGGAAACGTCTTTATCGGGATTCAGCCGACGTTTGGCTATGAAGGAGACCCGATGCGGTTGCTATTCTCGCGATCGGCCAGTCCCCATCATGGATTTGCCGCCTACTACACCTATTTAGAGCAAATTTGGGGGGCCGATGCGGTACTCCACTTTGGCACTCACGGGTCCTTGGAATTCATGCCTGGGAAACAGATGGGGATGTCTGGGGAATGCTATCCCGACAGCTTGATTGGCAAGATTCCGAATATCTACTATTACGCGGCTAATAATCCCTCTGAGGCGACCATTGCCAAACGGCGGTCTTATGCGGAAACGATTAGCTATTTGACTCCACCGGCAGAGAATGCGGGGTTATATAAGGGACTGCAAGAACTGAATGAGTTGATTGGGTCCTATCAAACCTTGAAAGAGAGTGGACGGGGAGTGGCGATCGTCAACACCATCATGGATAAATGCCGGTTGGTGAATTTGGATCAGGATATCAACTTACCGGACAAAGATGCGATCGAACTAACTCCCGAAGAACGGGATAATGTGGTGGGTCAAGTCTACCGGAAGCTGATGGAAATCGAATCGCGGTTGTTACCCTGTGGGTTGCACGTGATTGGGAAACCGCCTTCTGCTGAAGAGGCGATCGCCACTTTAGTCAACATCGCCTCCCTCGATCGCGACGAAGAAGGGGTCAAGAGTCTGCTGCGGATTATCGCCAACAGCATCGGACGAGACATCGACGAACTCTATGCCAACAACGATAAAGGCATCCTAGAAGACGTTGAACTGTTACAAGCGATTATTCAAGCCACTCGCGCCGCAGTCGCCGCCCTCGTCCAAGAACAAACCGATGCAGAAGGACGAGTCTCACTTGTCTCCAAACTCAACTTCTTCAACATGGGCAAAAAAGCCCCCTGGGTCGAATCCCTGCATCAATCAGGATATCCCAACGTCAACAACGACGACCTCAAACCCCTGTTTGAGTACCTGGAATTCTGCTTGCAGCAAATTTGCGCCGACAACGAACTCGGGGCCTTATTGCGCGCCTTAGAAGGGGAATATGTCCTCCCCGGACCCGGTGGCGACCCCATCCGTAACCCGGATGTGCTACCTACCGGCAAGAACATCCACGCCCTCGACCCCCAATCCATCCCCACCGCAGCCGCAGTCACCTCGGCCAAAATCGTCGTAGACCGCCTATTAGACCGGCAACGGCGGGAAAATAACGGAGAATGGCCCGAAACCATCGCCTGCGTCCTCTGGGGAACGGACAACATCAAAACCTATGGGGAATCCCTGGCGCAAATCATGTGGATGGTGGGGGTCAAACCCGTTCCCGATGCCTTGGGACGAGTCAACAAACTGGAACTGCTGTCCTTAGAAGAGTTAGGACGGCCCCGCATCGATGTGGTGATTAACTGTTCCGGCGTCTTCCGTGACTTGTTCATCAACCAAATGAACCTGTTAGACAAAGCGGTGAAAATGGCCGCAGAAGCCGACGAACCGTTAGAAATGAACTTCATCCGTAAACACGCGATGAAACAAGCCGAAGACATGGGAATCAACCTGCGTCAAGCCGCCACCCGCGTCTTTTCTAACGCTTCCGGTTCCTACGCCTCTAACGTCAACTTAGCCGTGGAGAATAGCACCTGGGAAAGCGAGAACGAGTTACAGGAAATGTATCTCACCCGTAAATCCTTTGCCTTCTCCTCGGATAATCCAGGAACAATGGAACAGGACCGTCAGATTTTCGAGTCTTCCTTGAAAACGGCAGATGTCACGTTCCAAAACTTGGATTCTTCGGAAATCAGTCTCACCGACGTTTCTCACTACTTCGATTCCGACCCCACCAAAGTCATCGGCACCTTACGCGGCGACGGCAAGAAACCGGCAGCATACATCGCCGACACCACCACCGCCAACGCCCAAGTGCGAACCCTATCGGAAACCGTCCGCTTAGATACACGCACTAAAATGCTCAATCCCAAGTGGTACGAGGGAATGCTCTCCCACGGCTACGAAGGCGTCCGCGAACTCTCCAAACGCCTCGTGAATACGATGGGATGGAGTGCCACAGCAGGGGCCGTGGATAACTGGGTCTACGAGGAAGCGAACGAAACCTTTATGAAGGATGAGGAGATGCAGAAACGCCTGCTGAACCTCAACCCCAACTCGTTCCGCAAGATGGTGACCACCTTGCTAGAAGCCAATGGTCGCGGGTACTGGGAAACCAGTGAGGAGAATTTAGACCGCCTGCGCGAGTTGTATCAAGAAGTGGAGGACCGGATTGAAGGGATAGAATAGAGTTAGTTTGAGTTAGGGTGGGGCAGGCATTTGGCCTGCCTCGCCTCCCTGATTCAAAGGAGCAAAAATGACACCCAACCCAGAGGCGTTAAATCTCAAAAATCCGATATTTCCGGCTAGGGTTGCTCACGTCATTAATCCTTCACAAATTGTCATGAATAGAGGCTCGATCCATGATGTAAAATTGGGCCAAAGAATGCTAATCTATCGGACGGGCGACCAAGAGATAAAGGATCCGGAGAGTGGGGAATCCCTTGGATATCTAGAGCGGGTGAAAGGAACTGGACAAGTGATTCATGTCCAAGAAAAAATTTGTACAGTCGAATCGGATCAAAGAAAGTTTCCTAGACGAATCAGAAGTGCATGGGGACTGGCAGCAGAAATCATTGAACGTGAAGCCCTACCGTTTGACCACCCGGAAGTTGGAGATTGGGTTAAACCGATTTAAGGAGATGGGTTGGGGGGCGATCGCATCTTGATGACCCCCGGCGATCGGCTCTTTTCTATTGTGTAGTGATTCAGGACCAAAGCGGAGGTCAATTATGATGCTACGGTATGAAATTATCATGTATTGGAGTCAGGAAGACGAGGCATTTATTGCGGAAGTGCCAGAATTGCCGGGTTGTGCTGCTGATGGTGCAACCTATCAGGAAGCGTTGACTAATGTAGAAGTTGTGATGCAGGAGTGGATGGAGACGGCGCAGGCATTAGGGCGTCCAA
>JAABSJ010000227.1 GCA_011390515.1 Oscillatoria sp. | reverse complement strand
CCATTCTCGCGCTGTGGTGCAGATGATTGCTGATGGGATTACTGCGTCTAATATCGGCAGAGGATATATTCTGCGTCGGTTAATTCGTCGGGTGGTGCGTCATGGACGGTTAATTGGCATTCAAGGGGTGTTTACTCCCGAGGTGGCAGAAGCGGCGATCGCCTTGGGTGAAGGGGCCTATCCCAATTTGCGCGATCGCGAGGCAAGTCTGAAGGCGGAACTGCAACGGGAGGAAACTCGGTTTTTAGAAACTCTGGAACGGGGTGAGAAACTGTTAGCAGAATTGATGGAGAAAAACCCCAAAGAAATTCCCGGACAGGATGCCTTTATCCTTTATGATACTTATGGTTTTCCCCTAGAACTGACCCAAGAAATTGCCGAAGAACGGGGAATGACCGTGGAATTGCCTGGGTTTGAGGCAGCAATGGAAGAACAACGGGTGCGATCGCAAGCGGCCCATGAAACCATTGACCTCACCGTACAAGGCAGTTTAGATAAACTGGCTGAACATATCAACGCCACGGAATTTTTAGGCTATTCTGAACCCGTGACCACCTCAGAAGTAACGGTGATTTTGATGGGGGGTAACTCCGTGGACTCTGCTACCTCCGGCGATCGCGTTCAAATCGTCTTAGACAAAACGCCATTCTATGCCGAATCTGGGGGACAAATTGGCGATCGGGGATTTCTCTCGGGTCAAGATAGCTTAGTCCGCATCGAAGAGGTGAAAAAGGAATCGGATTTCTTTGTGCATTTCGGACGGATTGAACGGGGAAGTATTTCAGTAGGCGATCGCATTACCGCCCAAATTGACCGCGCTTGTCGTCGTCGCGCGCAAGCCAATCATACCGCAACCCACTTGCTCCAAGCCGCGTTAAAACTGTTGGTGGAGGAAGGAATTTCTCAAGCGGGTTCCTTGGTTGATTTTGACCGTTTGCGCTTTGATTTTAACTGTCCTCGTCCTCTGACTCCCGATGAGTTAAAACAAGTGGAGGACCGGGTGAATACCTGGATTGCGGAAGCGCATCAAGCCCAAATTGAGACGATGGGACTGACGGAGGCGAAGGCAAAAGGTGCAGTCGCCATGTTTGGGGAAAAATATGCCGATGAAGTGCGCGTGATTGATTTTCCCGGGGTTTCAATGGAATTGTGCGGGGGAACTCATGTGAGTAATACCGCTGAAATTGGCGCATTTAAGATTGTTTCAGAATCCGGGGTTGCTTCCGGGGTCCGGCGGATTGAAGCAGTGGCGGGACCGGCGATTTTGGACTATTTGGAAGTGCGCGATCGCGTGGTTCGGGAATTGAGCGATCGGTTTAAGGTCAAACCCGAGGAAATCTGCGATCGCATCGATAGTATTCAAGGGGAATTGAAATCCACCCAAAAGCAATTAGACGCCCTCAAAGCTGAATTAGCCATTGTTAAATCGGACCAATTACTCTCGGATGCTGAATCCATTGGAGAGTTTAAATTGATTGTGGCTAATCTCGGCGAAGTCGATGCGGAATCGTTGAAAACTGCCGCCGAACGTTTACTCCAAAAACTTGGAAATGGGGCGGTTGTTTTGGGGTCAGTTCCCAGTTCTGATAAAGTCAGTTTAGTCGCTGCCTTTAGCAAAGAAGTGAATGCCAAAGGATTGCAAGCGGGTAAATTTATTGGGGCGATCGCCAAAATTTGCGGTGGCGGTGGCGGGGGCCGCCCGAACCTGGCACAAGCAGGGGGACGGGACCCGAATCAGTTAAAGCAAGCCTTAGAAACCGCTAAATCCGAGTTAAAAGACGGGTTACAGTAAGGGAACTCCAAAAAATAAAACCGCCAAAATGTTCGTAGTGACTCCTTCAGGAGTCATCTTATTAAAGAAACCCCTGAAGGGGTTACTACGAACGTTTGGATGATTTATTTTTTGCAATCCCCTAAAGTGAATCGGGTGGGCTTTTGTCCACCCTTCTCGCCCATCCCGATGAAGCCAAACAAGGCCAAGATAGTGGAGGTTAGAAACCGGGTTTCTTTCATCAATTTAGGAGATGAAACAAAAGTTATCGCAGAAACCCGATTTCTGAATCCCTATTTTCCTGATTTTTGAGCTTGAATCACTTGCAAACTCCCTCCGGCATATAGGCGCGGAGAATCAACTTTAAAACCAATTTCTTGCAACAGTTCGGGTAAATTCGTTTGGAGTAATTGCCAAGCAGTTTCAGTTTCAAAGAGCCAAAAAAATAGGGCCAATCCGGGCCAGAATAGGGGATTGGTGGGCGGATGAAAATCGACCAGGGCAAAAGTTCCTCCGGGTTTGAGGACCCGATAGACTTCCTGGAGAATTTGCTGCAATTGTTCTGCCTCCATCTCATGCAGGGCGGCACTCGTATGTACGAGGTCAAATTCATTGTCACCAATGGGGATATTTTCGGCAAAGGCTTCAATGTAGGAGGCTTGGGGGACATTGGTTCGCGCCCGATTTAGGGAGAGGGGAGAGGCATCCAAGCCGGTGACGTTGTGGGAAGATTGGACGAGGTAGGCGGTGGCTTGACCACTCCCACAGCATAGATCGAGAATTTTGCTGTCGGGATGGAGGGTGAGTCCTTCGAGGGCTAACTGCCGAAAGCGAGGTTCCCCCCCGACGCTGAGGGCGGCGATGCGGGAGATGCCATCGTAAAGCCATTGATAGCGATAACTCCAGTCTCTGAGAATCGTTGCCACGGATACCCCCTTTAATAAAAATTCAGATTTAAGTCAAACTGTGACTTAATCAACGGTATTATTGTTAAAATAAGTAAACAATAATGAAAACACTAAGGAAACTGTGACTGCTATGGGCCGTGTAGGGGTACTGTTACTAAATTTAGGTGGGCCGGAGCAAATTGAGGATGTTCGACCCTTTCTGTACAACCTGTTTTCTGACCCGGAAATCATTCGGTTGCCATTTCCGTGGATGCAAAAACCCCTAGCATGGCTGATTTCGAGCCTGCGGAGTAAAAAATCCCAAGCCAATTATATGGAAATTGGTGGGGGTTCGCCGTTGCGTGGGATTACCGAGGAGCAAGCGATCGCCTTGCAACAAAGTTTACAGGACAAGGGGCAGGATGTTCAAGTTTACATCGGAATGCGCTACTGGCATCCGTTCACGGAAGAGGCGATCGCCCGCATCAAGCGCGATGGCATCGAACAATTAGTTATCCTGCCGCTATATCCCCAATTTTCCATTAGCACCAGCGGATCCAGTTTCCGATTATTGGAACAAATTTGGTCAGACGACCCCTCTCTCGCCCCCCAAGAACACACGGTTATCCCCTCCTGGTATCAGCGTCCCGGTTATCTGCAAGCAATGGCGCAACTGATCGCCCGAGAACTGGATGGGTTTGAAAATCCCGACCAAGTGCATATTTTCTTTAGTGCTCATGGGGTCCCGGTTAGCTATGTGGAAGAAGCAGGCGACCCCTATCAACAGGAGATTGAGGAATGCACCAGACTGATTGTGCAAACCCTGAATCGTCCTAATCGTCATACTTTGGCCTATCAAAGTCGAGTGGGTCCGGTGGAATGGCTCAAACCCTATACGGAAGATGCGATCGCCTCTTTAGCGGCAGAAGGCATTAACGATTTACTGGTAGTCCCGATCAGCTTTGTCTCGGAACATATCGAAACCCTTCAAGAAATCGATATGGAATATCGAGAAGTGGCAGAACAGGCGGGAATTGAAAATTTCCATCGCGTCCCGGCATTGAATACTCATCCGGTGTTCATCGAGGATTTAGCTAATTTAGTGGTAGAGGCGATCGATGCGCCACCCTTGACCCTGAATCAGGTGATGCGTCCCCAGAAAAACTTCAAAATGTATCCCCAAGAACGCTGGGAATGGGGCATGACCACTGCTGCGGAAGTCTGGAATGGACGACTGGCAATGCTTGGGTTTATGGGATTGTTGATTGAATTAATCAGCGGTCATGGACCGTTACATTTCATCGGATTGCTATAGTTGCTGCCGGAGACTGAGGAATTTCTCAGTAACTGGCAGGGCCTAGTTATGGATAGAGAACCGGGAGAGTCCCCGGGGTGCCGAACTTTAATCTGGTCCGGTTTTATTCTGGCGCGGATTTTTCCGCGCACCTTGCTGGATATACCAGCGATACCACTCCTGGGAGGAACGAATCGCTAACCATAACAGGAGTAAGGCAATCAGGCCGCCCTCGGTGGGGGCGTCGAAGGCGAAGAGAACGAGGCAAATACATAAGGCATCTTGAGCGAGAATGGCCCAGAGGGGTAATTTCCCGAGGCGATAGAACCACCCGACTTGCACCAGTTGGAGCACCAGGGCCAATAATCCCCCGATGACGCCAATCAAGGCCACGATAAAGGTGGGGGCATCACTGTCATCCCGAAAACTGGCAGCGGCGATCGCCATTCCCATAATTGCCCCCACAAACGGACTAAATAGCAGTTGCACGTTTTGGAGGAGGCGCTGTCCCCAGGGTTGTTTGGAGGCAAATAGTTCAAATAAGGACCAACTCACCAAAACTCCGAGGGCGACCTGGGGGGAAATCCGCGACAGCAGGGGGACCCGGGACCATAATTCATCCGCATTTAACAAACCGATTAATAGAAGCGGTAGGGCAATCCGCAGACCCCCTGCTGCTGAGGCCGATAGCGCCGCTAGGAGTGGAATCATCATATTGGCAATTTAGTCTCGTGGAATCTTATGGTTTCCGCTCACCTAGTCCAGCTATCGGAGTTTGAGCCATCGGCGATCGCCGATCAGGTTTGGCCCCAGATATCGAAGTGGGTGGCGATCGCACCCCGCCTCGTTTCGGGTTTTGCTGCATCCCCTGTCCATAGTTTAAATGCTTAGGCGGTGATCTGCCTGCAACGAGACTGAGTTCGCTTCAGGTTTTCTCTGCCCCTGCATGATTACCTCCCACCTACCCCGTCCTTGGATGATTCTTCCGCTAACCCATTCCCTGCGGTTCTAGTCTAAATTTAACCAGGGATCAATGCGTTCGATATGGGTCTCAAGGGATTATCGCTTAAATTGCCTATAGTCGCTGGGTTTAACTATCCTGAAATTTGCCTAAAAACTGTATAATAAACTACAGTAGTGCGTTGCTAACAAACCGAACTGCCCTGTCTTTTTCCAGTATAAGCATAAAATATTTTTTTGGATAATTCTATGTTTTATGCTTATCAATAACCCAGAACGCCTAAAGTCCAGCCCCTCTCATCTTCCCCAGGCGGAACCGAATCAGCCTCGGGGGGTCTCTTCGGACTCATGCCAGGGCTGATCCAGGCATGACAACCGTAGAGGTCAGATTTAGGGGACTGGACATTCCCTCACCGAAAGACTGGGGTTAATTCAGGGTTTGTACCACCAGCGCGATCGCCAATATGGAGCATACTAAAATGTCCGATTCACTCTTTGCCGATGCCAGCAAACGCTTAGAACGGGCCATGAAATACGTCTCGATTTCCGAAGACGCCCTCGAATATCTCAAATATCCTAAAGCCAGTTTAAACGTCTCCATTCCCGTGCGAATGGATAACGGTTCTTTACGCATTTTCCAAGGCTATCGGGTGCGCTATGACGATACCAGAGGTCCGGGAAAAGGAGGCGTCCGTTATCATCCCAATGTTTCTATGGATGAAGTCAAATCCCTCGCCTTTTGGATGACCTTTAAATGTGCCGTTCTCGACTTACCCTTTGGCGGTGCAAAAGGCGGCGTTACCGTCAACCCGAAAGAACTTTCTAAACTGGAATTAGAACGATTAACTCGGGGTTATATTGATGCGATCGCCGACTTTATTGGCCCGAATATCGATATTCCTGCCCCAGATGTTTATACGAACCCCACCATCATGGGCTGGATGATGGATCAATATAATATTATCAGTCGTTCTCTCAACCCCGGCGTTGTTACCGGCAAACCTGTCACCCTAGGCGGCAGTTTAGGGCGGGATACCGCCACTGGCAGCGGTGCCTATTATGTCATTGAAGCCATTATGGGGAAATTTGACCGGCTTCCCCATCAAACCACTGTCGCTGTTCAGGGATTTGGGAATGCGGGTTCTGTGGTGGCTGAACTCCTCGCCAAAGCGGGATATAAAGTGGTCGCTGTCAGCGACTCTCAAGGGGGAATTTATGCTAAAAAAGGGCTAGATATTCCCAGCATTCTCCACTACAAAAAATCCACTTCTGGGATTCAAGCAGTCTATTGTAAAGACACAGTTTGTAATATTGTTGAACATGAAATTATCACCAATGAGCAACTGTTGGCCTTAGAGGTGGATATCCTAATTCCCGCTGCCTTGGAAAATCAAATTACGGAAGCCAATGTGCAAGATATCAAGGCGAAATATATCTTTGAAGTTGCCAATGGACCGATTAGTTCCGGGGCCGATCGCATCCTAGAAGACCGAGGCATTTATGTCGTTCCGGATATTTTAGTCAATGCCGGAGGGGTCACAGTCAGTTATTTTGAATGGCTGCAAAATCGCAGCGGTTTGTATTGGGAATTGGAGGAAGTTGAAGAACGCTTGCAGAAGAGAATGCGAAAAGAAACGGAGAAAATTTGGCAAATTGCCGATGAATTCTCCATTTCCATGCGAACTGCTGCTTATGTGCATGGGTTGAACCGTCTCGGAGAAGCCCTCAGCGCCAAGGGAACCCGGGATTATTATGTGAAGAAATAAGTCAGAATCGGAATCAGGCAGCGGTGGCAGGTCCCAGAAAAACTCAGCCACCCCTGTCTCCCCGCAGAAGTATGGGACATTGAAATTTGGGTCAATTTATGGTAGAGTAGGTCTCGATATTTAATGGTGCATCTAGGGTGGCGACTGCCTCCGCAACGGGGGGGGTGTGACCCAGGGTCTGACCGGACATCGGGCGATCGCATCGGTCCCGCTCCAACTCCGGTGATCAATGAGATAGAATCAGGGTAGAAAAAACGGAGAGTTGCAGACATGACTAAAGGGATTTATACCTTAGCCAATGACGTCGTTTATAACCAGCTTGTCGCCCTTTTAAACAGCATTGAAGTCAATGTGGGGCCGAACTTTCCCGTTTGTGTGGTTCCTTACGACGATCGCATTGAGAAAATTCGAGCCGAGATAGATAGCCGAACTAACGTCACCCTCCTCACCGATAACCAGCGGATTTCTCGCTGGGACGAGTTCGCGGATCAGGCATGGAATACCCATCCAACTGCCAAGAAATCCTGGGCAGAACAAGGCATCAAAGGGGTGCATCGCAGCGGCACCCATCGCCGCTATTGTGCCTTCGATCCAGAAAGTCCGTTTGAAAAATTCATCTACTGTGATGCCGATCTTGTCGTCCTCAATTCCCTAGAGGTCATATTCAACGCTTTAGAACACCACGATTTTGTGGTTTATGACTTCCAATATAAAGATTTATCTCATGTTTTTAACGGGCAGTCCGAAAAGTTAAGACAACTATTCAAACCGGAAGAAATTGATCAAGATATTTTTTGCTCCGGATTTTACGGCAGTCAGCGCGGCTTGTTTGACGCGCAGCAGCGTCAGGAGTTGTTGTCGCAATTATCCGAGGGAGAGGGAGAGGTTTTATATCCCAATGCCCCGGATCAAACCCTTCTCAATTATATGAGAATGAGATTAGGAATTCCCTTTTATAATTTAGTGTTTAATTTGCCGAAAGAACAAGTTACCGGCAATTCCGTGACCTCTCCCCACTTCGAGATGAGAGAAACGGCACTTTATGATAAGGGACAACGGTTGACCTATCTCCATTATATTGGTCTGTCCTCCAAACTCTTCGATCGCCTCTGTGCCGGAGAAAATCTGGATATCCCCTATCGCGATATCTTTTTACATTATCGTTATTTGCACGAACCGTCCCAGCGACCCCAATTTACTACCCCACCCAAACCCTACAATCCGCCGCCGAGTCTAGTCAATCGTGTGATGAGAAAATTAGGATTAACCCGTTGAGGAAAAAAGTATGAGTCGCGGAATTTATATTGTTGCTAATGACCGGGTAAAGGAGCAGACGATCGCCCTGCTGAATAGCATTCGCTTGTATGACCCAGAAACGGCGATCGTGATGATTCCCTTTGATGAAAATCATCACGAAATTGCCGAAATTGTCACCCGCAAATATGGCGTGCAAATCTATGAAAATTTAGAATTTGCGGACCAACTCTGTCAGAAACTCTATCAAATTTTTGGGGCAGGATTTTTCAACAATCCCAACAAACAGCGCAAGCAAGCCTGCTGGTTTGGCCCCTTTGATGAATTTCTCTATATTGATACCGATATCGTCGTATTTGATAAAATTGCCAAGCTCCTGGATTATCTCAAAGACTACGATTTTTTCTGTTATGATTATCAACATACCAATGGCATTGAGAATGTTTTTAATCAAAAGGTTTTAGAAGAGGGGATATTTAACCCAGAAGACCTGAAAGATGTGTTTAACAGTGGGTTATGGGGGTCAAAAAAGGGATTGTTTACTGAAAACGAACTCTACGAAACCTTTGCCGAATGTGCCGCCCATACCGACTACTTTGATTTTTCTCAAAAGACCACGGATCAACCTATCTTTAACTATCTGGTCTTGAAGCGGATTCAGCGGCGATTTAACATCGTTCGTCGTGAGGGGAAAGCCCCTGGAAGTTGGGCCGGTAGCCGACATTTTCAGCGGGAAGGCGATCGCCTGATTGACCCCAAGCTCGGACAACCGTTAGACTACCTTCATTGGGCCGGATTTCGGATTGAACCAGGATGTCCCTATTGGGAGATTTGGGAACATTACCGCTATCTGAATGAACCCAAACCCGATCGCCCCATGACGAAGCCCCCCACCAAAAGTTTAGCAAAGCGAGGGATAGAACAAGTGAAAAAGATAGTCCGCAAGATAAAAGCAAGGTAAAAGCGAGACGGAGTTTCATCGGAACTCTCCTTAATACCCAAATTCAAGAATAATTGTTTGGGTTAATCGATGAATAAAATACGAGGGTAGCTTAGGTTATCAAGATCGACAAGCCATCAGCACATTTAACTAGAATTTAACGACTGGAGGGAAGTCAAATTTTCATCAATAAAGCACAAAAAATCTTTGTTTCTGTAAGTTTGCGGTAGGTTCTCAATATCGAAATCTAGCCCAGAAATTAGCCCAGGATAATATATAGCAGTCCTAAATGATTTATAACATTTTCTTCTCCTGCAGGATGTTCTGGGCCGCCGACGAGAAAGGGGCCGCCGACGTCTTCCACAACTGATTTAGGACTGCTATAGCATTCCTAAATCAGTTGTGACTTATGTCTTCTCCTGCAGGATGTTCTGGGCCGCCGACGAGAAAGGGGCCGCCGACGTCTTCCACAAATCATTTAGGAATGCTATATAGCGCTTCGGTGGACTGATTATACGGAATCCGGTTGTCAAAGGTCTGTTAAAACCCGCAGGCTCAAGCCTGGGGCTATACGGACGAAGCCCGCCTGCGCGGGCTAAAAGCGAAAACC
>JAABSJ010000226.1 GCA_011390515.1 Oscillatoria sp. | reverse complement strand
CGTTGTAATCGGTGCCCAGTGGGGCGATGAAGGAAAAGGCAAAGTTACCGATCTGTTAAGCAAATCGGCAGATGTTGTAGTCCGTTACCAAGGGGGGGTCAACGCCGGTCACACGGTAGTAGTCAAGGACCAAACCTTCAAACTGCACCTGATTCCCTCTGGTATCCTTTATCCAGAAACCGAATGTATCATTGGTTCGGGGACGGTAATCGATCCAAAAACTTTAATTGAAGAACTCGATCGCCTCGAAGCGCTCAATATTTCTACCCAGAACCTGATGATTTCCCAGACGGCTCATGTGACGATGCCGTACCATCGCCTCATCGATCAGGCATCGGAGGAGCGTCGGGGAAACCACAAAATCGGCACAACCGGGCGCGGAATTGGCCCGACTTATGCCGATAAATCCGAACGGATTGGGATTCGCATTTTAGATTTAATCGATCCCGAGGGGCTACGCAAGCAACTCAACTGGACGATTAACTATAAAAACGTGATTTTGGAGAAATTGTACGGTCTGTCTCCCCTTGACCCAGAGGCCGTGATTGACGAGTACGAGCAATACGCTCAACGCCTGCGTCCTCATGTTGTGGATGCCTCCCTGAAAATTTATGACGCAGTTCAAGAACGGCGCAATATTTTATTTGAAGGGGCGCAAGGGACTCTGCTCGACCTCGATCATGGGACTTACCCTTATGTCACCTCGTCCAACCCGGTAGCGGGTGGGGCCTGTGTGGGAGCCGGAGTCGGCCCGACGATGATCGATCGCGTGATTGGTGTGGCGAAAGCGTACACCACCCGGGTCGGTGAAGGGCCTTTCCCCACAGAAATGACCGAAGGCATCGGAGATGTCCTGTGCGATCGCGGTGCAGAATTCGGAACCACCACGGGCCGAAAACGGCGCTGTGGCTGGTTTGATGCCGTCATCGGTCGCTATGCAGTCCGCATTAACGGCATTGACTGTCTCGCCATTACCAAACTCGACGTTTTAGACGAACTCGACGAAATTAAAGTCTGCGTTGCCTACGAAATCGATGGCACCCGTTGCGATAATTTCCCCAGCAGTTCCCGTCTGTTTGCGCGGTGTGAACCCATTTATGAAACCCTTCCCGGTTGGCAGGAATCCACCATTAACTGTCGGACTTTGGAAGACTTACCCAAGCAAGCCCTAGACTACCTCAAATATTTAGCCGAATTGATGGCGGTCCCGATCGCCGTGGTCTCCATTGGGGCCAGTCGTGACCAAACCATCATCGTTGAAGACCCCATCCACGGACCCAAACGCGGTCTTTTGGATGCCAACGGTACCCCGGTCTAAGCTCGGGTTTGACATCCTCAATCCTGACGATTTAAAATACAGAAAAAGGGGGGCTCTCCCCCTTTTTCTGTTAGGGGCAGTTCTCCAGGTTCTAATTCCTGGACGATTCACACCACCCTTTCACCGGAGTAATATTTGTTTCAGGTCTTGATAGGCTCCGTTATTGGCAATATTGTTTGTGTTTAAAAGGTAAATTATAAAAATGGCCAATCAAGGATGGGATACTGATGAAGATAGAATGATTCATAAATTGACCGTTCACAAAAATTTTATTACTTGGGTGATCCAACAATTAGAAAAAGAAAATATTCCCTGTCAAAGAACAACGGGAAACGACCCAAATGGCGATATTTTGCTGATTAATCCAGAGCAGGCTCCCCGCGTCAAAGAGATAATTCGGGGGATGAACAGACACTTTAATGGATAAACCGATGCCCTACATCGAAATCAAGACTAAAAAAACTATTTATCCCGGAGAAGCGCAGAAAATCATTAATAAAGGGACGGTGATCGCCCTGTTAACAACGGGAACCATTTCACCTAATGCCAAACAATTATTGGATAAAGCGCAAATAGCTTGGGCTGAGAATGTTCCCGAAAGCGAGTTTATGGAATCTGAATCCCAGGAGGACAACTAATGTTAGATATCAGCTTTTACACAGAAGGGCAAGAACCCCATACGATAGATATGACAGCAGATTTTTTTGAGTGGTTGGCTCATACGAACTTTTCCAGGATAGGTAAATCTCAACCGACTCTGATTAACATAGAAGAAGAGAAGGAAGAACTGCTTTTGATTAAACTAGATCCAGAAAATCGCCAGATTCTCAAGTATTTTCTGCGGGATGCGATTATCCTAGAAAGTGAAAAAATCTTGGAAACCCTGGGAGATGATCCGTCCAAAGAGGAGTATCAAAAACTGACCTATCCTCTCAAAAAGCTGCATGAATTACGCCGCTGTGTCGAAAACGAAACCTACCAATATCTCCAACGGGCTTGAATATCTGTCCCCGCTGTTGATAGAATAGGAGGTTGCAGCGTTTTTCCCGGACCCTCGGGTTAAACCGTGAACAACGTCCGATCCATCATTAATCGCTAACCCCTAACGAGTAACACCTAAAATGACAGTCATCGTTGAATGCCAAAAACGCCACGAAGGAAGCAAACCCAAGGCCCTGCGACGGGAAGGATTGATTCCGGCGTCCCTGTATGGTCATCAAGGCAACGAATCCATTAGCCTGACGATTCCCGCCAAAGTCGCTGAGAAATTGCTCAAAGAAGCCTCGGTCAACAATACCTTGGTAGATCTCAATATCCCCGATCTTTCCTGGAAGGGCAAAACCATCCTTAGAGAAGTTCAGACTCATCCTTGGAAAACAACCTCGGTTTACCACATCAGCTTTTTTGCGGTGTCGGCAGGGACCAGCTTGGATTTGGTTGTGCCTCTACATTTGGTGGGAGAACCTTATGGGGTCACCCAGGAAGGGGGCGTCCTAGATATCATGATGACGGAACTCCCGATCCAATGTACTCGGGACAATATCCCGGATTCTATTGAAATTGACATTACGCACCTCAAACTGGGGGATTCCTTGCAGGTCCACGACCTTCCCTTATCGGAAGGGGTAACGGCTCACGTTGAGGGCGATCGCACGGTTTTGGCGATTCTACAGTCCAGAAATACCGAGAAATCCACCACTGAAGAGGATGCTGAGGAAGAAGTCACTGTCTAGTTCGATTCTAGCCTGTGATCCTCGACCCGTCCCTGGGACTACCAATTCCTGGCCAAAGTCAACGGTTTTATCCGTGGCGGCAGGGATACCCGGGGCGATCGCATCCTTTCTCAGGGTTCCGACAATCCAACCTCTGATTTTATAGAAGGAAAAAGGCCGGCAGGTTACTCCCTGTTGCCTTTTTCCTTTTTGGTTTGTATCTTAGGGTTTAAGTCAACATTTATTTTCCCTGATCGTCGTAAAAACTAACAAATTCATGAGCAATTATCACGTTTATGGTATCGGCAATGCTTTGGTGGATATAGAATATGAAATATCCCCCGAACTCATGGCCCAGATGCAAATCGATAAAGGAGTGATGACTTTAATCGAGGAAGATCGCCATCATTCCCTTCTGGAACAATTCAGCGATCGCCCTTGCAAAAAAAGCTGTGGGGGTTCTGCAGCCAATACCATTATCGCCGTGAGTCAATTTGGGGGCAAAGGCTTTTATTCCTGTAAAGTTGCCCATGATGAAACGGGCTCATTCTATCTGGAAGACCTCCTCCGCAACGGCGTAGAGACCAACTTACAACATCAAACTCGACCAGAAGGGGTAACGGGAAAATGTCTGGTGTTCGTCACCCCAGATGCCGATCGCACCATGAATACTTATTTAGGCATTACCGGCAGTTTCGGCACAACGGAACTGATTCCCGACGCCATTGCTGCATCAGAATATCTCTACATCGAAGGCTATCTCGTCAGTTCCCCTACGGGACAAACTGCGGCGATTAAAGCCCGAGAAATCGCCAGTCAATCCGGAGTGAAAACTGCCCTGTCTCTCTCGGATATCAATATGGTGAACTTTTTTAAATCGGGTTTGTTGGACATGATTGGACCCGGACTAGATTTTATTTTTGCCAACGAAAGTGAAGCCTTCGCAATGGCTGAAACGGATAGCATTGATGGGGCAGTTGCCCATTTAAAAACCCTTGCTAAACGTTTTGCGATTACTTTGGGTGCGAAAGGGTCGATTATTTTTGATGGGGAAAAACTCATTGAAATTCCGGCGATTTCCGTGCAGGCGATCGATACGGTGGGTGCGGGAGATATGTATGCCGGAGCCTTTTTGTATGGGATGACTCATGGCATGAGTGATGCCGAAGCGGGACAATTAGCGGCTAAAGCAGCAGGGCGGATTGTCACCACCTACGGCCCTCGGTTATCGAAAGAAGAGACGCGATCGCTTTTAGAAGGATAATATATCGCGTCTAAATCATTTTGCTATAAAGAAAGCGAGCAAGATGCTCGCACTCCAAGGTTCTCCGGATGGGACTATTATCAAAATGATTTAGGGTCTCTATATAGCGTTTCCCACAGTTAGGAGGTACATTCTTTTGGAGTGCGAGCATCTTGCTCGCTATTGTCCCAAGCGAGCAAGATGCTCGCACTCCTTTCAACACCTGTACCATTAGAGTCGGGGAACCGCTATAGCAAAAGCCGGAAGGATTAACTGGGAGAATTTATCCTTCCGCTTTCCCGAAGTAGAATTGATCACAATGGAGGACAACATGAGTCAGGTTCCACTTCCCCAGGCGATCGCCCAGATGATGCAGGGAGACTTTTATCCCCATCCGGTGCAAGAACCCATCACCTTGATGCAAACCCACGCTTCGTTTCTGCTGCTGACGGGGGACTATGTTTATAAAGTTAAAAAATCGGTTAATTTTGGCTTTTTAGATTATTCTACCCTAGAAAAACGCCATCATTTCTGCTCAGAAGAGTTGCGCTTAAACCGCCAGATTGCCCCTGAACTCTATCTGGAAGTCGTAGCGGTGACTCAAACAGACAGGGGTTTGGAACTGAATGGCGAAGGGGAACCCATTGAATATGCGTTGAAAATGCGCCAGTTTCCTCAAGAAGCCTTATTAATTCATCAATTTGAGCAGGGTCAACTCACTCAAGAGCAGATGGAACAATTAGGCCAAGTGGTGGCGGAGTTTCATCGGCAAACCCCGACGAGTGATTCTATTAAAAGTTTTGGAACGGTAGCTAAAATCCGGGAGGCGATCGATAATAACTACAAGCAATCTCAACCCTATCTCCATGGACCGCAAACCCGCCAGCAATTTGAGGAAACCAAAGCCTACAGTGATAGATTTTTTGCGGAACGTGCCTCTGAGTTTGAGCAGCGAATGCTAACGGATAAAATTCGCGAATGTCATGGGGATTTACATTTAAAAAATATTGCTCGGTGGGATAATCAAATTCTGCTCTTTGATCGCATTGAATTTAACGAAGCCTTTCGGTTTGTGGATGTCATGTACGATATTGGCTTTGTCGTCATGGATATAGAAGCCCGGGGACGGCAGGACCTCGCCAACGGGTTTTTAAATACTTATTTGGAACAAACCGGCGACTGGCAAGGGTTGCAAGTGCTGCGATTATACTTAAGTCGGCAGGCGTATGTGCGCGCTAAAGTGACCTCGTTGATGTTAGACGATGCCAACATTGCCGAGGATGAGAAGAAAGGAGCATGGCAAACTGCAGCGGATTATTATCAATTAGCATGGCAGTACACTCAACCGAAGCCAGGGCGATTGATTTTAATGTCCGGTTTATCCGGTTCGGGAAAAAGCACGATCGCCCGACAATTGGCTAGAGCAACTGGGGCGATTCAGATTCGCTCCGATGCAGTCCGCAAGCATTTGGCAGGGATTCCCTTGCAGTCCAAAGGGAGTGATGAGATATACAGCCCAGAAATGACCGCCCAGACTTATGGGCGATTGTTAGAATTAGGGATAATGGCAGCAAGTGAGGGATGGACGGTGATTTTGGATGCCAAATATGACCGGCAAGGGTTGCGGGAACAGGCGATCGCAGCCGCGAGAGACTCCGGATTGCCCTTGCATATTCTGCATTGTACCGCCCCGATCGCCATCTTGCGCGATCGGCTCAATCAGCGCCAAGGGGATATCGCCGATGCCACTGCCGATCTCCTTGAGCGTCAGCAACAAACTGCCGAACCGTTTTCTGAAGACGAACTCGCCTATCTCACCTCCCTCGACACCACCCGAGATATAGGGTCCCAATTAAAGCCACTGATTACCCAAATCATTCGCTAATTTTGACCATTTTTTACCTCTCTCAATTCAGAGCAATTATATGGCGACCTTGCAAGATAAAAAATCTGCCAACACGGCTAAAAAACGTCCAAAATCACCCAAAGAAAAAGGTATTTCTTTCGGGGTTAAAATGTGGATATTTTTTATGCTTATGTTTGGCTTTTTGGGGTATTCCACCGTTTTGAGTATTTTATTTGGGGTGGTTGGAGGTGTGGCAGCAGGACTCATCTATGCCTGGTGGCATATTACAGATGTCCCCGAGCAAACCCCAGCCTCGGATGCTCAAAGGACCTTAGCTTATGTGACGGATCAACGGTCTAAAATTAAAGAAAATCCAGATTTTAAACGATAAATGTTGTTTAGATAACCGTTTAGTTTTAAAAAATTTGTTAAACTTTGATAACACTCTGAAGGAGGTTAAGTTGTGGATTTTCTTTCCGATACTCTAGTGTTATCGCGGATGCAATTTGCGCTGACCGCTATTTTTCATATGTTGTGGCCGGTTCTGACTACCGGGATGTCAATTTATCTCGTGATTGTCGAGGGAATTTGGCTAAAAACGCGCAATAAGGACTACTATTACCATGCCCGATTTTGGTCCAAATTATTTGTCCTAAATTTTGGAATTGGGGTGGCTTCGGGGATTCCGATGGGATTTCAGTTTGGAACAAACTGGGCACCGTTTTCTGAAGCAGTGGGCAACTTTTTTGGCAGCGTCATTGGGTTTGAAGCCTCTTGGGCGTTTATGCTAGAAGCGGCCTTTTTAGGAATTATGGTGTTTGGTTGGGAACGGGTGAATTCAGTGATTCACTATTTGTCTACTATTTTAGTGGCGATCGGGTCCAATTTATCCACCTTTTGGATCTTAACTGCTAACTCCTGGATGCAAACCCCGGCAGGAGGAGAATTAGTGGATGGAAAATTCATTGTGAGAGATTATTTTGAAGCGATTACTAATCCCTTCATGGTGAACAGTGTGCTTCATATGTTTTTTGCCACCCTGGAAACCTCGCTGTTTGTGATTGGAGGGATTAGCGCTTGGTACATTCTGAAAAATCGCAATCAGGAATTTTTTAGCAAGTCGTTTAAAATTGTGCTGGCATCGGCAATTGCCGTGGCCCCGTTACAACTCTATATCGGCCATTTAAGCGGTGAACAAGTCTATCACTATCAACCGGCCAAATTAGCCGCAATGGAAGCACAATGGGAAACCATTCCTGCGGGACAAGGGGGAGATTGGAGTTTAGTGGCATTCCCCAATGAAAAAGCCCAGAAAAATGATTGGGAAATTACCGTTCCCAATGCCTTGGGATACATTTTGGAATTTAAAAAAGAACTCACCCTTCCTGTGAAAGGACTGAATGAATGGCAACCGGAGGACCGACCCCATTTAGTTGGGTTAATCTATTATGCCTTTCGGACCATGATTGCCATCGGGTTCTTTTTAGCCGGTTTAATGCTGATTTCTACCCTGCAATGGATGCGTGGGAAACTTTCTCCAGAAAATATTAGCCAACAACGGTGGTTAATGGGAAGCTGGATTTTTGCTGCACCCTTGGGATATATTGCCATTGAATCCGGGTGGATTGTGCGCTGTGTGGGGCGGCAACCTTGGACTTTATATGGACAAATCCGCACGGTTAATTCTGTTTCTGATCTCCCCGCGAGTAATGTGTTAACCTCATTAACTGCGTTTGCGATCGTCTACAGCATTTTATTCTTCTGTGTCCTCTATTTTGGCAGCCGGATTATTCGTCGCGGACCCCGGTTTGACTTACCCATTCCTGGGTTAGAACCGCAACCGGCCCTAGAAACCCAACCGGGAGAATTTATCCCCGATGAACGACCTGTAGAAGCAAAACAATAGGAGCGATCGTGGAGACACTCAGTTATTTTTTACCCCTGGTTTGGTTTGGCATCTTAGCCCTATTCCTGTTTCTTTACGTCATGCTAGATGGGTTCGACCTCGGGGTTGGAATTTTATCCCTGACGGCTTCATCAGAAGACAGACGCGGAATTCTGATGACGAGCTTGAGCAATATTTGGGATGCCAATGAAACTTGGCTAATTTTGATGGGCGGGGGTTTATTTGGGGGATTCCCTGTAGCCTATGCCACCATCCTCAGCGCGCTTTATATCCCCATTTTCATCATGTTATTTGGGTTTATTTTTCGAGGGGTGGCTTTTGAGTTTCGAGAGCAATCTAACCGAAAAGTTGTGTGGAATTTGGCCTTTGGGGGTGGGAGTTTTATGGCGGCCCTCGGTCAAGGATTTGCCTTGGGTGCTGTCCTGAAAGGCATTGAAGTCGATAGCAAGGGTCATTTTATTGGCACGACTTGGGACTGGTTGAGTTGGCAATCGGTTTTAGTGGCTTTAACCTTAATTCAAGGCTATGTGCTGATTGGCTCAACTTATCTGGTTTGGAAAACCACTGGAGAACTCCAAGAAACCCACTATAAAACGGCAAAACTGGCATCGATAACAACGTTAATCGGCGCAATTTTGATTACCATCGTCACCCCCATCTTTTATGAACAAGCCCGAACGCGCTTATTTGATGGACCCCAAGTCTATGTGTTTGCCCTGATTCCTTTACTGGGTGCGCTGTTAATTTGGCTATTGCTCAGAAGCTTGGACCGCAAACAGGAAAGAATGCCATTTATTTGGACGATTCTGCTGTTTGTCTTAACCTTTTTAGGCTTGGCCCTGGTGGTGTTCCCCTATATCATTCCCTCAAAAATCACCATTTATGAAGCCGCAGCGGACCCGAGTTCGTTAGTAATTATGATTGTGATGATTGGGGCACTGATTCCGGTGATGTTGTTTTACAACCTCTATCAATATGTGGTCTTTCGAGGCAAAGTCACCGGGGGAAGTTATGAATAGTAGGTCAGGATAGCTTACCCTTGCAGTGAGCATCTCAATTTGACCTAAAAGGGGAATTTACAAGTCTTGCTCCCTCTTCCCTAAGAGGGAAGGGGGCTGGGGGGTTAGGTCTCTTTGCCAAATTGAGATGCTCCCAATTCCATCACTGTTTTGGGTGATTAAATTTATGATTTGGACAGGCGCTTCTCGAAGCGCGGCTACATTTCATTATAATTTGGGGTGATTAAATTTATGATTTGGACAGGCGCTTCTCGAAGCGCGGCTACATTTCATTATAATTTGGGGTGATTAAATTTATGATTTGGACAGGCGCTTCTCGAAGCGCGGCTACATTTCATTATAATTTGGGGTGATTAAATTTATGATTTGGACAGGCGCTTCTCGAAGCGCGGCTACATTTCATTATAATTTGGGGTGATTAAATTTATGATTTGGACAGGCGCTTCTCGAAGCGCGGCTACATTTCATTATAATTTGGGGTGATTAAATTTATGATTTGGACAGGCGCTTC
>JAABSJ010000225.1 GCA_011390515.1 Oscillatoria sp. | reverse complement strand
GCATGAGCGTCTCTAATATCTGAGGCCAATACTCGTTTATTTGCCCAAAAATCATAGGCCCCTTGAGTACCGGCCCAATCTCCACAGGCTTGCGGAACACTGGCATTGGGCTGATTGGCTAAATCTTCAACCATTTTTACCAATCGCTTGTTTAGGCGTTTATCCCCGAGGTCCGCATATTTCAGTTCGGATTCGGCCCAAGACTCCACCATCTTATTTCTCCAGGTTATTGTTTCATTAACGAGGCCCTCAATGCTCTTTTTCCTTTATGGTAGTTTTAAGAAACATAGCTCGTTGGGAGGCTCCCTTTCTATTTTATAATATGGTTGAAATACTTAAGTATCGCACTTAAGTGAATAAAGGCCCCACCCATTGAGGTAAATTATCCCGCTAACCCATACGGGAATTAGGTTTACAAGATTGTTAAGAAATATGTGAGTAACGCATAGCCTTGGTAAGGGGAGGGAACCGGGACACAAAAAAACCCGGTTTCTGTTAGGAAACCGGGTCAGAGTTAGATTAAACTAAGAGCGATGAAGAATTAGGCCGGATTGGTTTGGCTCGATTTTTGTTGTTGGAGCTTCCGGACAATCTCACCTTTTTCCAGGAGTCCGACTAAAACGCCATTGTCATTAATCACAGGTAACTCACTTAAATCTCGGTCTTCGAGAATGGCGATCGCTTCGAGTAAGGTGACATCGGATTTGATGGTAGTCGTGGATTCTACTGCTTTCATCAGTTCTTTCACCTGAGTCGTCGGCCAGTCCGAGGTGGAAATCAGTTTCAAATCATCCACGGCGATCAACCCGATTAAATATCCCGCCTCATCAGTGACTAAGAACTTGCGCCATTGGGTTTTGCTACCGATAATATACTCGTTGGCAAACTCACGCAAGGAGAGTTCCGCAGAGACAATCGGACTGTTGGGGTTGACCGCATCCGCAGCAGTATAGTGAGACAGCGTATCTTGGATTGAGGCCGATTGTGCCGCAGTCCCCGCATTTTGCACCAGGAAGAACCCGATTAACAAGGTCCAGAAGTTGCCAATGTTACTGATGCCGAGGATGGACAACCCACCGAGGAGGACCGCAATCCAACCGAGTGCTTGACCCACTCGTCCGGCAAAAATCACACCTTTATAGGGGTTGCCGGTAATTTTCCAGACCAGGGATTTGAGGATATTCCCGCCATCGAGGGGTAAACCGGGAATCAGGTTAAACAGGGCTAACATTAAGTTAATCTGGGCCAACAGTACCAGAATTGCGGCCATTGGACTCAATACCGGCGCAGTCAATGTGACTGCACTAAACAGGATAAACAACATCAAGCTCACCGCAGGACCGGCGATCGCCACCCAAAATGCCTCACCGGGGGTTTTAGACTCCCGTTCTAAACTGGCCAATCCCCCAAACAGGAACAAGGTGATAGATTTGACTTCAATTCCCTGGCGAATTGCCACAAAACTATGTCCCAGTTCATGCGCTAAGACTGAAGCAAACAGCAACAACGCCGCAACCAATCCTAATATCCAGGGGAATATTAACCCCATTGCCGGAAATTGAGCAGCCAGCGCTCCGCCATAACTAAAGGTCACTAAAGCCAGCACTAAAAACCACGAAGGGTTTACATAAAAAGGGATTCCGAATAAGTTGCCGATGCGAATGTTGCCGTTCATATTGGCTCCGTCATTTATTAACAATTGAGATGCTGTGTTTTGCCTCTCATTTCTTCTACTGTAACAAAATGTAACGAATCGGTCAATCTAGCTTGAGTCGTAGTAACCGTCCCAAGGGGTTCGGCTTAGAGAAACCGGATTTTAGTCTGAGTAAATGTACCGAGTTGCCCCAGGTGAGGGTTTGAAGCTGAAGGGAGAGAAGCCTGAGAAATCAACCCATGAGGGCAGCAGGATTAACAATAGGCGGTGACATCTTCGCCACATTCATCCGCGAGGAAACATAACGCCCGAAATCGCAGAAAGACCAGTTGATCATAAAAGGGATTGAGCTTGCACAGGGGTGGAATGTGAAATAAAGTCCGTCCAAATAGCTGGACATCTCGTTCAAATGGACATTGCGACGGAATCAGCTTGCACAACTCTTTCGCCTGTTGAGGATTTTTAATTTCAATGCCATCGATCCAGTTGCGGATAGGCAGCAAAACATCATCCAACCGCAGTTTAGAAGTAGTTTTCGACTGAGTTAATAAGTTTGATAAAATAAACATCACAATTCTTCCTCGACATAAATCTCTGAACGTTTTTTTCTCTTATATTTTTATTATTAACCGCGTCTCCCGGGTTTGTCCCATTCCCAAAGTAGTAAAATCCACCCTCGTCAGATAGAGTTTTCGTGCCCAATTATACGAACAAAGGGAGACGGAAACCCCTGTCGGTGCATTCGCGGTCACAAAAAAAGGCCAGAACCCTGTCTCCGTAGAGGATTTGCTCTCTATTACCAGAGATAGAGAGCCTTATTCCGACAACAGGAGTTTTATCAGTCTTATAACTTTTGCAAATCTTCTTGTAAGGCACGGTAGCGCTGACACTATTTTAGAATGCTCACTTCCGGACTAACGCCCCCCTGGGTAGAACCCAGGGAGGTTTCTGGAAACAGGGGTTCTATCCGACCTACAATTTTTGCAACTCTTCTTGTAAAGCACGGTAGCGCTGATACTGTTGCCGGAGTCCGTCGATATACTCCTGCCACTGGGATGGATCGTTGAAAACCGATCGATAAATATCTCGGATCAGCGCAGCATACTCAGCAGCCGTCTTATAATTCGGTCGGGTTTTCTTTTGAATATAGGAATGTACCAGTTGGTCGTACAGAGCGATCGCCTGTTCGGGATGAGAGGATTTCACCTGGGCGGCGATCGCCACTTGAATCTCCAGGGGTAACTCAACCTCCTGTGCCAAGGCGATCGCCCTCTCCCAATCTTCCTCATTAACATAGATTTGAGCCAGCTCATCCACCTCATCCCGGGCGAACATCCGAATCTGCGCTTTGCAAGATTCTACGCGAGTTAACCTGTTAGCCACCGCCTTGAAATCCTGATAAAATTCCACGGAGAGACCCCCGATCCGCAACCACAGCATCATGAGGCGATACAGATTTTTCTGGTCTTGATTCTCTGCATAATATTCCACCAAATCCTCTAAGAGGATACTAATATTGGGAGAACGCGATCGGTATAGATTTTCCCATACCTTGACATCATCCCAATCTTTGGGAGTACAATCCTCAATCCACCGTTCCAAAATCTCAATCGACCGGGGTAAATCTTCTTCTATCTCCCGCCAATAATTGGCCAAATTGATATAGTCTTCAACGGTTTCCAAATTTCCCTCAGCCAACCGGACCAACTTCTCCCCATCCCCCAAGGTGTGATACGCCTCCATCACCCAGTCGCGGCTATTCTGTTCCAGACCACAACTTTCTAAAGTGGCGATCGCATAGCGTAATTCTTCCTCCGTAGAACAGAGGGTATCCATCGCGTCCTTCAGGGCATTATCCAATTCCTCATTCAGGAACATCGGCCAATCGAAGGCCGCAATCAGGGAATTTAGATACATCTCTTTCTCTGGCATCTCCAGATCTAAGGCCATCACGCGATCGGCAAATAACTCCACCGCTTCAGCAATCTCAACCTCCCCAAAAACCGTCCCCGTCTGACTGAAAATCAAGTTTCCCGAAGTCACAACATACCACAGCACATCAATCTGTTCTTTCAAAGTGAGCTGCTTAACCTGACTAAATAGCACATTTAAGTCAGGCAATTCAGGTTCGCTCAGACTAAAAAAGCTATCATTAAAAACATTCCCACCTTCCTCTTCCTCCGCTTGGACTCCCTTAAAAAACTCCTGAATTTCCTCTTTCAACTCCGCCACCGTCATCTTCTTCGAGTTGGGAAAGGGAATTACATTGTTTTTTTGTTTCAATTGGCCCAGTAATTCAAATAACTCCTCAATATACAATTCTCCCCTGAATAACTGTTGGAATTGATTCTCCGAAATAGGAATCCCGTGAGGAGGGACCATCGCTGCTTCCTCCTCCTCCTCTGGGTCGCCCAACATCGCATACAGCAACACCGCCACAATATGCTCACAAACCTCACCGGAATAAGCACAAGTACAATCCGTAGTCAGATTGCCTCTACCCGTGCGAATTTCTACAGAATAGGGGCCGGGTTTTCCCTCAACCTTCGCCTTAATGCCCTTTCCCGACATAAAAAACTGATCCACCGCTCCGTTATCATAACACTGTTGACCTTTTTGAAAAATAGCTGGACTATCGGCAAATTCTGTAATTTCTTCTATAGTCAGATCGTTTAAATTCATAAGTAGCTACCTCTGGTGTTTGCTTTTTCAACCCGTGAACCAATCCGATCGTACCTTAGAACCTCCCGCAGGCGATCGCCACCCTCTTCCAGAAACCCTGGTTGCCACCAAAACCCTTCAGTTGCGATCGCAAACATCCCCGAAACCCAGTTTCTCAGGGGTGGGTCATCCTTTCCCCAATTCAGTTCCAACTGACATCAGTCACCGATCGCCACATCCGCGAGGGGTCAAAAACTCCGCCTGTAGGGGCGCGAGCGTGATCGCCCCTACATACGTTTGCTACAACCCCTTAAACTCATCCTGCAACGCTGGATAACCGCGATAAGTCTGCCGTAACTTATCAATATAAACCTGCCACTGGGATGCATCTTTGAGGATATCCAAATAAATCGATTTGAGCATTTCTGCGTGCATAGCGGCAGTCCTGTAATCCGATCGCGTCTTACCCTTGATATACTGCATCACCACCTTCTCATAAATGGCGATCGCCCCTTGAGGGCGATGTTCCTTCACCCCCTTGGCAATTTTAAGCGCCGTAAACTGCCCACAAGCAGACTTTTCCGATAAGGCGATCGCCTGATCCCACTCTTCCTCCTCTAAATAGATTTCTGCTAACGGATTCGGATCACCTTCCAACCCGTCCAGGATCTGTTTACGGGTCAGTTCCCACCGATCTAACCCCGTTGCCGCTTCCTTGAGTTGATGATACAGCGCAAGAGAATAGCCATGTTCCCGCAACCTCAGCATCAACACCCGATAGAGATTTTCTAAGTCCCCTTGCTCTTGATAAAACTCAGTTAAATCAGACAGAATTTTTTTGTCCTCTGAGTCGATGCCATAATAAGCAGTGGTTTTCCTATCGCCTACCTCGATATAATTCCGTCTGCCAATAGAGATCCATCGTTCTAACGTTGCCCGATATTTTTCCATCTCCCCCTTTTCCCGCCAAAAATAGGCCAACTCCATATACTGAAAGGGCTGGTCTAAATTTGCCTCACGCAACCGCAGAAAATTTTCATCATCATCCAACTGGAGATAAAAGTTCGCCATCCAATCCAGAGTATTCTCATGATTGCTACATTCAGGGAGTTGTTGAATCACATAGAGATAATCTTCCGGCATCGTACAAATCAAATCCAGGGCATCGATAATCACCCCATCCAGTTCGTCGTTCTCGAACATTTCCCACTTGAACAAAGACAGCAAAGAATCAAGATAACTTTGCTTTTCTGGCATCTGCACTTCTGACTCCTCCACCGCATTCGCCAATAGCTGTAATGTCTTCGTCACTTCATCGCTTCCGATTAAATGGTCTTCCTCGACAAAGTATTGATGCGCCACATTCACCACCTCCCACAGGACATCAATTTGGTCGGTAAATTTCAGGGTTGGGACTACCGAGAACACATCATCCAAGTCGGGATAATCCTCATCCTCCTCATAGTCATCATAATAATATCGGTCCTCGTCATAAGAATTTTCTGATTCAAGAAAGTTTTGATAGGTCTCTTCAAAAAAATCCTCAATTTCTTGTTTGAGTTTTAAGACCATTCCCTGTTTTTTTTGTGGGGGCTGAATAAGTTCCGGGGATAGGTTTCCCTCAGACAACAGCAGATGACGCACCTCGGGAAATTCCTCCACAAATTTCAACACCATTTCCACTAACTTATCAACCCCCAGTCCTCGCAACGCCGCTTCCAAATCATCAGGAATGGAGTCAACAGAGGAACCTTCGGCGAACTCATCCTCCTCCTCATCCAAATCAGTCTCCAATAACTCATTGGGGTCACCATAAAGCGCATACAACAACACCGCCACCCGATGCTCACAAACCGCATCCTGAGCAGCACAAGTACAATCCGCAGAAACATTGCCGCCACCACTCCGAATTTCTACACTGTAGACACCCATTTTGGTCCCAACCTTCGCTGTAATTCCCTTGCCAGACATATAAAACTGATCAATGGAACTGGTTTCATAGCACAACAAACTGGCTTCAAATCTATCGGGATTATCGGCAAATTGTTTAATGTCTTCGACCGTCAACTTGTTTAAATTCATAAGTATCTGCTGCTGATAGGATGGGATGGACAACTCAGATTTTACCCTAGAAACTCACCAGGCGATCGCCCCGTGAATTTCCGAGGAAAGATGCGCCAGTAGTCCCAGAATTGACCACTCCGGGGGACCATTTGCCCCCAGACGCGAGCAATTGGGTTTATCATAGAGGCATCATTTTAGAAGAACAGACACCCATCCTGCCGCCTTTGCAGACAACTCGGGGCCTGCGCTTTGCTAAAGAAAACATAGGTATAATTTGTACTGCACTGATGGAGAGTATTGCTATGACATCCACCCAACCTCAAGCGATCGCCTCTCAGGTGAATCCCCCTCACTCCTTACCCCCTTTAGAAAATGGCGATCGCTTGATTCGTCCCGAATTCGAGCGCCGCTATCACGCCATGCCGGACATCAAAAAAGCTGAACTCATTGAAGGAGTCGTTTATATGGCATCCCCCTTACGCTTTCGGTCCCATGCCAAACCTCATGGGGATTTAATCGGGTGGTTGTGGACTTATAAAATTGCCACCCCCCAAGTTCAGATGGGAATTGAACCCACAGTGCGCCTAGATTTAGAAAACGAACTCCAACCCGATGGCGTCTTATTAATCAGTCCTGAAAACGGAGGACAATCCACCCTTGATGCAGAGGGATACATCCAAGGCGCACCGGAACTCGTCGCTGAAATTGCAGCCAGTAGCGCCGCTATTGACCTCGGGGATAAAAAACGCGCCTATCGCCGCAATGGGGTGAAAGAATATATGATTTGGCAAGTTTTTGATGAAAAAATTGATTGGTTTCGGTTAGAAGACGGGGATTATGTATCCGTATTGCCCGATGAGCAAGGGATAATCCGTTCGCAAGTCTTCCCCGGATTGTGGTTGGATATTCCTAACCTCATTCAAGGGAATATGCAGCCAGTTTTGACAATTTTGCAACAAGGAATTAGTTCTCCCGAACATCAAGGGTTTGCACCTGTTGCAACAACCGGCGGGGGTTCAAACCCCCGCCTAACAGCTAAAGTCGGTTGAAACCGACTGAAAACACCACTGGATAAGACTTGCAGTCGGTTTTTAACCGACTTTAGCTATGAGGCGGGGGTTTGAACCCCCGCCGGTGTTGAGCATGGTGCAAGAAGTCTATGCCGAATCTCTGGATAGCGCAGGGGGTGAACGGTTTTCTCCAGAGGGCGCGTTATAATCCTGAAAATACCCATTCCCCCTGCATCGCCATGCCATTTAAACTGGGAAAAGTCGAAAAGCGCCTGTTAACCTGTGGCGGTTTACTCCTTGCCGGAACCTGCGGTGCCCCGGTTTTAGCATCCGTCGGCATCAGCGCTGCCGCGATTCCTATCTTGAGCGATATCATCACCGGAGTCACTGGGGGATTAGTCGCCAACGATATTGGCAATATCACCGATAGTCTGGGCAAAAACCAAGGCATTCTCATCAACCATGACTTAACCAAAGCAGTGGGACGGGCGATCGGGGCCATTATCCTAGCAATGGCGCGAGAAACCGAGTACCAAACCCAGAAAAAAGCCCTCAAAAAATTGGCACAGGCAGCAGCAGATAACTGGGAAATCGTCATCACTAGCGAGGCAGAGGACTCGAAACAGCCCCTCACCAGCACAGCAGAGGCACCCACAAACCGCTATGGCAAATTAACTGAGAACCAACTCCCCCAGATTGTGCTCAATCCCGAAATCCCCGCCCTCCAAAGCGAGGAATGGGAATACTTGCTGCAAGATTGGTTAGAAGAATTAGCCCAAGTTAAGTTAGACCCTACCACCCGTAAACTCGTTGCAATTCGACTGGAGGAAAGATTTTCCATCGCCTTGCGGGAAACCCTTGCCGATGACTTTGAAAACGGGGGGAAAGCATTCGCCAAACTCACTATTTCCCTATTTCGGGAACTGCACCGCATTCTGAGTCAGCAAAACGAGCAAATCAGTCAGCAGTTGCAGCAGTCGGGAGAAACTCAGGCCAAATTAGACTCGGTATTGACTCGGTTAGAACAGTTGGGACAGTTGCAACCGGGGAACCCAGAAACCCAACGCGAATTTCAGGCATTGGGGAAAGGAATTGCCACTGTGTTAGTAGAAGTGAGGGAAATCAAGGAAAACACCGTGGCGATTCAAGAGGCGATCGGGGAATTGCGGCAGTTGGATCAGCAACAGTTGGAGTTGTTGCAGCAGATTTATGAGCAGACGAAAGAACCGCGACCCCGGGAACCCCAGGAGAAACCGCAAGTTGTCGGACTGGAAATATTACCCCCCGTTCCCATCTGGGTGGGGCGAGAAACGGTGATGGAACAGTTACAATCGATTCTCACTGGGGAAAATGGCATCAAAGTGATTGCCATTATCGGGCAAGGGGGAATCGGTAAAAGCAGTCTCGCCGCCAAACTCGTAGAAGCAGTTGGGGTGAATTTAGCGGGGGCAAAATTAGGGGAAACCTGCCCTTATGACGGCGTATTCTGCCTCAAAACCCTCTCGGGGACGAGTTTTGATGAAGGGGCAGAGTTTTTGTTGGAGGCATTGGGGATAGTGGCAGCAACAGCGCAGGTTGAGGTGAAAATTCGCCAAATTATTGCTGGGTTAGGGCGCGGGCGGTATTTGCTGGTGTTGGATAACCTAGAGGATATTTTACACCCCTCCCACCATCCCCAGGCCGGATATGCCACCTCACCGGAGTGGGGAAAATTGCTGAATGCCTTGGTCTATGGCAATCATCGCAGTCAGACCCTGATCACCAGTCGGCAACTGCCGGGAGATTTAGCCGATGCGCGGGATGTGGAAACCGGGAATTTCGCGACCCTTCCCGATACAACCCTGGTCCATCGAGAAACCCTGGATGGGGTATCCGTCGAGGCGGGGGTGGAACTCCTGCGCCAGAAACAACTGAGGGATTCAGAGGCGGATTTGCGCTGGGTGGTGGAACGAGTGGGGGGACACGCTTTTATTCTCACCCAATTGGGGAATTTTGCCAAAGATAAACCGGGATACCTGCGCCAGCATCCGGAGTTGGTGGTGCAAAGTGCCGAACCGATTCTCAAAGCGCAATTTGCCCGCATCAATAAGAAGGCGCGAGATTTGCTGCGCCGGATGTGTGTGTTACGGGTGGGAATTAATCTACGAGGATTGACGTTTTTGCGGTTATATGCCGATGGGTTACAGAAGGATGTGCGGTTT
>JAABSJ010000224.1 GCA_011390515.1 Oscillatoria sp. | reverse complement strand
AGTCAAGTCAAACCCTCCGGTTTCCAACAGCTTTCTCTGTTGACTCAACGCTATTTTAAATTAGTGCAACGGGACCCGATTAACTTGGCATTGGTGTTATTAACCGCCCCCATTGGCATTAGTTTAATTACCTTAGCAATTCGAGACCAAGACCCGTTAATCGGGGAACCGGAAGCGACGTTAGCACCCTTAGCCCTCCGGGTATTGTTTGTGTTTACCTGTGCCGCAATTTGGATAGGACTCTCGACTTCTTTGCAAGAAATTGTCAAAGAATCGGCGATTTATATGCGGGAACGGTTGGTCAATTTAGGGTTATTTCCTTATTTGGGGTCTAAATTGCTGATTTTAGGGGGATTAGCCCTGCTGCAAACGGTGTTAATGGTTGCGGCGATTTTAATTGGATTTAAAAACCCGCAACCGGAGTTAATTCCCTGGGCGATCGGTGTGGGAATCAGTACAGTTTTGACTTTGTTTACCAGTATGAGTCTGGGATTGCTGGTTTCTGCCTTGGTTAAAAATAGTTCTCAGGCGAACAGTTCTTTACCCCTATTATTGCTACCGCAAATTATTTTTGCGGGGGTATTATTTAGCATGGAAGGGGTGGGACGAGTGATTTCCTGGGTGATGCTGAGTCGGTGGTCCGTGGGGGCTTATGGGGCGTTGGTGAATGTGAATGCAATGGTCCCAGAAGCGACGGTTTTGCCTGATGGAACGACGATGCCCTTGCCTTTTGAACCCACGGCAATTTATGAGCCAACTTGGGCCAATTTGGGGTTGAATTGGGGGATGTTGTTATTGCACGCCACGGTGTATTTAGGGTTGACTTTGTGGGTGCAAAAGCGTAAAGATATTTTTTGAGGGAGAAAAGTGACAGTCAATGGACTGAATTATCCGGTAAAGATGTCAGTTCAGAATTGAATAGAAGGGAGAAGAAACCGGGGTTCTGTGCCTGATTGATTGCTGATGATTAAGAATTTAGAACAGAAACCCGGTTTCTTGCTGTTACGGTATCGATGCCTAGGCGATCGCAATTCATGGATTCAGGGAGAATCACTCTCAGGATAGAGGCTAGAAGACAGCAAACCGATTAGGGTAAAGATACCCCGTCCTATCTGGTTAGGGCTACATCCAGAGGAGGGCGATCGCATTCATTATAAAAAAACCATGATAAACTCCCAAGCTAATTCTAACATGGAATTATTAGGGGCAGGCCGTTCCGGTGAGGTCTTTTTATTGGACAGTCCCCACGGCAAAATTGCTCGAAAAATATTTTATGGGGATAAAATCACTCATTTAATTCATTACTTCTTTTTCGGCGCACCCAACCCCTATATTTGGAATGAAGATGCGCTCAACTGTGCCTATTATCGGCGCAGAATATTACAGAATTTGGTGCAATTTTGGTTTGGATCACACCTGACGGTTGCCAATGCCACCGATAGGGGATGGAATGAAGAAAGCAAGTCTTATCAACTGGATACAGAATTTAGTCCAGGGGAAGCAGTTGCTTTGCATCATCCCTTTAATCATGATAAAGATTGGCAAGTAGAGGTTCTGGTTCATCGCGTGATGCAACCCTTGCAAAAATGGCTGATTAAATCCGGTTTTGATGGATTAGTCTGGCAAGCGGGGAAAGGCAATCCAGTCGCTTTAAATAATTTTTTATTAACCCGAGATGACATAGATAACTATCAGTTTGTTTGGATTGATTTAGAATCGGGAGTTCCGGCATTAATTCCCTTAAATTTTATCACCTTATTTACATTTTACCTGCCCAAATGTTTCCATCATAAACGGCCCTTGTTTGATGATGTAGATATGGACCGTTTAAATGCCTACGTTGAATCCAATCGGGTGGGGTTAGAAGATACTCTCGGGGTAAAACCCTATGAAGAAATGGTCTCGGATATCAAATATATGGGGTATCATCAACGAAATTGGAAAGAAATATCCCGGTTTCAGGGGAGCATTTATTATCAATTAAAAAAAGGTAAGATAACCGAGAATGAAGCAAATCGGTATCTCCAGAATCCTTTGCGATGGTATCTTCGAGAATTAATTCAATTAGGGCGTAAGCTTCCTTATAAGTTACTGGTTCGCTTACCTGTCAAACTGTTTAACTTTTTTACCTCTATTCCCTATTTTGGATTTATTCGGGGATTATTTAAGGTTCTGTTTTTCCGGAGATATCGATTTAAGGTAGCGAAAGATTATGTTAACCGGCGATTGCAACGGTGGAGGGAACGGAATCAACTCACAGATGAAGAATCAGACTATTTTTTACATCATTTACACAATGATTATAGTAGCGAATATTTAGGAGACTTTGGCGTTCATTTGGGGATGAAGGTTTTTGTCAAAATTTTTGAATATATTATTTCTCCCTTGTTGTATGCATCGGGATTGATTGATGAAGGCACTTTAGTGTTTTTGCTGATTTTTGGCGGACCAGTCTCGCGAACCTTATACACGGGACTGCGGATGTTTCAAGCAGCAGGAGAAGGGAAGGAAATCCCTTGGGTGGCGTTTTTCATGGGATTAATTCCTTCTTTGTTGGGAAATATTGCTTATCCCTCCCAGATGATTTATTCCGCTTCCGGTTCTCGCGGGAAATTGGCGCGATTTATTGTTTACGATACCTTTAGTCGAGTGGGGGATAAGTTTCCCATTTGGGGTGGGGAAGATACCTTAACGGAACATTATTTTAATCACGGTGCCGATCGCTTGGTGAGTGGGGTGAGTTGGTTAAGAAATCTGTTTAAGCGAAAGGTTTCATGATGGAGCGTTTTTTGGGGAAGAATCAATTTCTTCCTGTTCGTAGTAACGACTTCAGTCGTTCTCTTTCTTAGTTCGTAGTAACGACTTCAGTCGTTCTCTTTCTTAGTTCGTCGCAAATTAGACAAACTCCCCATTTTCAATCACGCCCGTGGGTTGTCGCGACGGTTGGAATATGTCAGTTACTACTGAGATATTGCACCCTTCTCAACACCGGCCGCCAATCGTTCAAACGATTGGCGGCCTCATAGCTAAAGTCGGTTAAAAACCGACTGCAAGTTTTATCCGATGGTGTTTTCAGTCGGTTTCAACCGACTTGATCTGTTAGGCGGGGGTTTGAACGATTGGCGGCCGGTTGTTGCAACAGGTGCAAGATCTCAGTTACTACGAACGGGGGAAACGACTGAAGTCGTTACTACGAACATAAGAGAACGACTGAAGTCGTTACTACGAACATTAAGAACGACTGAAGTCGTTACTACGAACTAAGAGAAGTTATAGGCGACTGGTTTGTTCGATCGCCCAGGTGCCGGTTTCCTCATCCCAGATTAGGGACATTCTCAGGGTTTCATTGGACAATCGGCCATCTTCTTCCATGATATAGGTTAAGGAAGTGTCTACAATGGCAGAAAAGGGGGTACTGGCGACGACATTAATATTATTAACCGTCACCCGGCGCACACTATTCCACCAGTCGGTGTAAGTATTATAATTCCCGGATTGATTGGTTTGAAATCGCGGATCGAGTTGGTTCCAGGATTGGGAATAGTTGCGGTTATTAATATTAGCATAGTAGTCGATTACAGACTCTTCAGGAGTCGGGCGATCGCCTACAGGTTCGGTGGGTTCCGGGGTACTATCCGGGGGTTCGGGTTCCGTTGGGGGGAGAACCTCTGGAGGGGTTTCCGGTTCCGCAGGCGGGATCTCATCCACTGGAGGTTCAGGTTCCGAAGGAGGGACAACTACTGGAGGCGTTTCCGGTTCCTCCGGGGGAACAACCACTGGGGGTCTTTCCGGAGTGGTGGGTTGGGAAATAATGGGTGGAGTTTGAGTGGGTGGTGGGTTAGAGGAGGGTGGAGAAACCGGAGGGGGATTGTTGGCAGGGGGTGTCGCGATCGGGGCATCCGATGACACTCGGTTTTGGGTGATGCCAAATCCGATGAGAAAGGATACCGCTAACACTGCCACAGCAATGCCGACTGCCCTGGGGGAAATCCCCGAGGGTTGAGGGGAGGATTGTCGGTAGGGGGGAGGGGGTACGGGGCCCCGATTTGCGGGGGCGACGGGGACTGTGGCGACTTGAGAAGGGGGTACGGGGGCCCGATTTCCCGGGGCGACAGCGACTGTCGCGACTTGAGAGTTGACGTCGGGTTTTAAGGCATCTAACATTTCTTGGGCGGTGGGAAAGCGATCGCGGGGATTAAACCGAATAGCGCGATCGAGAACCATCGCTAAACCGGGACTCACCGTGGGTGCAGAGGACCGCCACAGGATCTCACCTGTTGCCGGATCCGTGGGAAATTCCTGGGGAATTTTCCCAGTAAGCATATAAATCGCTGTGAGTCCTAAACTATACAAATCGCTGGAATACAAGGGTCTACCGGCAGCTTGTTCTGCGGACATAAACCCGGGACTGCCAATGGCGATCGAGTTTGTCACGCCTCCGGAAGAACTCATCGCCGTTGCCATTGTTTCTTTCACCGCCCCAAAGTCGATCAGGATGGGTATATCCTCACCCGGGGAAAAACTGCCCGGGTTCGAGGGCCGCAACATAATATTATCCGGTTTAATATCCCGATGGACGATGCGGAAACTATGGACATAAGTGAGGACCGGCAGAATTTTCGTCAACAGCGATCGCACTTCTGCCTCACTCTGGGTCCCCAAGGTTTGGACTTTTTTAGTTAAAGTACCCCCCTCAATCCATTCTTGAACCAGATAAAACTGCCCCTCTAATTCAAAATAGGCAAACAACTTGGGGATTTGAGCATTTCCATCCCCCAATTGCTCCAAAACCGCTGCTTCCCGCGCAAATCGTTCTTGTACTATCTGATAAATCTCGGGATTACCCGTCACGGGTTTGAGTTGTTTAATGACACATCGGCGTTTCGAGGGCATTTGAGTATCTTCCGCCAAAAAAGTTTGGCCGAATCCACCCATCCCTAATTCTTGTAGAATACGATAACGATTATTGAGCAGTACCGAGTTCATGGAATTTGATAGAGTAGGGGTTAGAACGACAGTCACAGAGTCGCTGTCAATAATACAGCACAACCCTGAATTATTTTAAGTCTAGCAAACCACTTTCTTTGAGTTTTGGATTAAAGCGAATGGCCTCTTTAAGTCCCCGGGAGTCCAGGACGGCTAACAAATCCGCTTCTACACGGCGTGACACCTGTTTTAACAGTTTCATCTGGGTGAGTTCGTCGATGGATTTTTCATATTTTTCCCGTTCCTCATCAGTCATCAGGGGTTTAACATCGATCGCCTGCGTCCATTGGGCTTCATCTGGGCCATTTCCTGGAGGGGTCTGGCCATTTTCTGCAATCCAGGCGGCCCGGATTTCTTCTAAAATTGTCCGACTGGGGCGTTCAATTGTTTGTGCTTTAATCCAATAACAACAGTCCGGTTTTCGCATCAGGTGTTGTTTCAGACTCAAGACAATATCTCGGGAATATCCAATATATTGTAAGGTTTTTTCTCCATCAAAAATGGCATAAACCCCCACTTTGCCGGTAAAATCGCTGTTGCAGTTTCCCTGGTCATCCAGATAGGGTAAAAATTCGAGAGTAGAGAGGGATGAAATATCGGTCATAAGTGATATTCAGAAAAAATTTCTTTGATTTGGACGAGAGGGAACACCGGAGATCGGTGCAGTGGCGTTCCCCCAATGGATGATCCCCACGGTACAGGGATGATTTTAACTGAGTTTACGATAGACGACACAGATCCGGCTGGGGTTAAAAATTTTGGCTTTAAACATAAAGTTCGGAGGGACATTAATTATCAGGTAATCCTCGGATTCGTGATAGGGTTCAAACTCCCGAGGCATTCCTTTGGGAGTCTGTTCGCTATAGGGAACAGGTTGGAACATTAACTCGGTAAACTCAATGTGATGGCAGTGGGCGGTCTCAGCAACCTGATGAACAAACTCCGGGCTATTTAATAACTCAAATAGCACCGATTTGGCTTCCGGGTTGAGGGTAAAGCTGCCCCCAAAGTTTTGAACAATTTTAAGACCCATAAGAATGGCTGATAATAACAACAACTGAATCGGGGTTGAGGGAAACGCCGGGGTGGTCCGGGACCCTTGAAAGGGGGGGATGCCCTTATCCCTTAACCTATCTTATGGCAAGAGTTCCCCTTTGGGCCGCAGTTTTGGACCCTTGGGGGAGATTGATTGCGGAGTAGGAGGGGATTTTGGTGATTCTAACTTTTAGAATAAGAACAGAGATTGAGAGTAGAGAGGTTGTCTAAGGTGAGTACAGCAAAAAGTTGGATCTGCGATGGAGTCCCGAAAAATGGGCAGCATTATCCGAATTGTTCTGGCCCCCACCCTCCCCAGGAAAACTACACCCCGGACTGTATGATTTGTGGGTTACCTCGGGAGGCGATGGCGGGGAAAAAGTCTTCCCGGGGCAGTAAAACGGTCCTGTCTGGAGGCCGGGGGTCGAATCTGCCGGGATTGGTGGCGATCGCCCTGATTCTGTTATTACTGGGCGCAAGTGCCTGGTATCTGTTCGGACGAACTCGTGATCCCGAAGTTGTAGACAGCAATTCCGGGACTGTTGCCGTCTCACCCGGGGCGATCGACCCGTTAGCAAAGGTGAGTCAAACCGCAGTCAATGCCGAACTAATTAGTCAGGGAGAAAAGATTCTCTTTAATCCTGGGATTAATTTTAACCAAAAAGCAGCCGGGGCGACTGCATTTAGTCAGGATAATTGGACCGAAGCGGTGGCGCAATATCAGCAAGCGGCACAAACTGACCCCAACGACCCGGAAGCCAAAATTTATTTTAATAATTCTAAGGCTAAACAAGCCGGAAATCCCCTGACGATTGCGGTGGTTGTCCCCATTTCTGCCAGTGAAAATTCTGCAAAAGAAGTATTGCGAGGTGTGGCGTTACAACAAGAACGGTATAACAATTCTCCGCAATTGCCAGGACGATTGTTAGAGGTTGTGATCGTCAACGAATCTGAACCGGGAAAAGCTCCTTCTCTAGCAGAAGATTTGATTCAATCGCCCAATGTTTTGGGGGTGATGGGACATGGAGTGGATGCAGCTTCTCGGGAGGCGATCGCCCGCTATGAACGCGCCCAATTAGCCGTTTTATCCCCCATTAGTACCAGTATTTCCAGTACCGTTCCCGGTCAATCCATTCTCCAAACCATCTCCATTGCTCAAAAAGCCAATGAGTTGTTTGCTAACTATTTAGAAGGAGTCGGCAAAACCCTCGCTACCTATGCAGAACAAAATGTTTCTTCCCCTGCTGTCGTGGTCTTTTATAACTCGGATAGTCCGTACAGTCAGCAATTAAAAGATGCCTTCAAAGCTGCCTTAGTGCAAACTCCGGGTCAAGTGGTGAAAGAGGTTGATATTACCCAAGGGGGATTTAATCCTGAAACCGAAGTGAGTGATGCAGAGCAACTCGGGGCCAATGTGGGGGTTTTAGCACTGAGTAAGAACAAAGTGCAAACTGCCGTGGCGATCGCCCAAGCCAATGCCAACGCTGGAACCCCTCTCACCCTCCTCGGGGGAGACGAACTGTATAATCCGAATATCCTCAAAGACGGAGATGCCGCCATCAACGGCTTAGTCCTCGCTGTCCCCTGGCGCTGGCAAGAAGGAGATGCGTTTGCCTCACAAGCGACCAATATTTGGCAAGGGAGAGTCAGTTGGCGGACTGCCACTGCTTATGATACCACCCAAGCCCTAGCCAATGCCATCACCCAACAACCGACAAGGGCCGAAACCTCACAACTGCTGCAAAACGGCATTGCGATCGCCGGAACTGCCACAGATTTTAGCCTATTTGACCGCATTCCCCTAGTCCAAGCCGTTCCCGGAACCAGTGCCGGATATCGCTATCAATTTGAACCCATTTAAAACAGCGATTCCCGCTAATTTAGGGCTAAAAATATCACTCAATTACCCGCTAATAATACCATGATTCGTTCCCGTCGTCAAATCTGGCAGTACCCCTTATTTCAAATTCCCTTAATCTTCATGGTAGGCTGTGTCATCGTCGCCGCTTTATCCGGGATATTCGGCTTCGGAAGACCTCTCGTTGCCGTGGCGATCGCGATCGACTATAGCGGCAGCACTTCCGGTATCGTCCGTCAACAAGAAATTCAAGCCGTCCAATCCTACATCAATAAAAATCAAGACCTCAAAAACCCCAACTCCCTCCAAGTATTCGGCTTTGCCAGCGACATTCGCGCCCTCACCACCGACTTTACCACCGATAACGAGCAAGTCGAAACTCAATTCAACAGTTCCATTCAACAACCGACCCTAGAACAAGAACTCGGAGGCGGAACCAACTTAAACCTAGCCATTCAACAGACAACTCGCGCCCTAAGCAATATCCCAAATCGCTGCCGAGAACTCCTGATCGTTACCGATGGAATTGCCCAGATTGATGATACCGTCATCCAGAATGCTCAAGTAGAAAATGTTAAAATCAATGCCGTCATTGTCGGCGGTGCAGAATCGGATAAATTGCAACAAGCTACCCGCTTAACTGACGGACTTTATCTATCAGCAGAAGCCAGTAACCTTGAGCTTTTATTCACGCAAACCTTTTTCCGAGATTTTAACAGTAACTTGCGCTGGGTAATGTTTTGGTTATCCGGGGCCTTCATCTTTTTAATGTGGACCCTCACCCTCCCCTTAGATCGCTGGCTGTTCCAAGGAATCATGGGATTAAACATGACCCTCAGCGGTCAAATTGCCCTCGGTAATGCCTTATTTTGGACCATAGTCACCCTGATTGCCATCTGGAAAGGATTTGGTATCCCCTTTGGAAACGCTTGCTAATCCAGGGTTTCGGTGGGTGCATCGATTCCAAGCTGCCGGTTTTAGAAGGGTGTCTGTGAGGGGGATAACTCAAAGGTGCGATCGCGATCGCCTGTCCCGTTTACTCCCATCACCCCACCCCCTCCATTCCACCGATACTATAAATATAGAAGCAATCAAGAGGTCATTCATCATGGCAACCCAAACCAAACAACTCCGGAAAAACACCTATAGCACCTATCGCGACCCCATCACCGGCCAATGGTTAGTATTGAAAGAAGAACAACAAGCCGCATAAGAGGCGATCGGTCTAAGTTATTTCCTCTAATAACCCTGAAAAATAGACCCAATCAATCTCATGATTTCTTTAATAAATCCATAAAACAATAAAAATTAACCATCACCCCCAAAACTCGTTCCTAGGCTCTGCCTAGGAATGCCTAATGGGAGCTGAAGGGGTGACAAGAAGGCTCCAAGGCTTAGCCCTTGTCGGTTTTGGCGATTTGTCGTATAAAAAAAAGAGGTCGGCTCCTTTTTGGGGCATGGCTAACCTCTATAATCACAAAAAAATGCTACCTACATTCTATCAAACTTTTTTATCCGAGCAACTGAATCATTCTGATTGGCTGATGGTTAAAACCCTAGTGTGGCTCTTGCAACTGCACAAAACCGTTAAAATTGAGCGGTTGGCGGCCTGTTTCCCCCTGGCTATTAAACAGGAGAGCCGTCGTCGGCGAATCCAACGATTCTTAGTCTCTACCAGTCTAAGTGTTCCTCTGCTGTGGTTTCCCTTGATTCAAATTTTAATTCAT
>JAABSJ010000223.1 GCA_011390515.1 Oscillatoria sp. | reverse complement strand
TTTTTGTGCAATTAGCCTGAGTGATTTGCTCACCCCTTGGACGATGATAGAAAAGCGGTTAGAAGCAGCCGCAGCAGCCGATTTTGTGGTCGCGCTTTATAACCCGCGATCGCGCACTCGAACCGAACAGATTGCCACTGCACAAGCCATTTTTCTGAAATACCGAAAACCCGATACTCCCGTGGCGATCGTGCGATCGGCGTATCGAGAAGACGAACAAATCACCCTCACCACCCTGGAAAAACTCCTAGAAAACCCCATCGATATGCTCAGTACCATTCTGATTGGCAATCAAAGCACCAGTCTCTATGAAAATTGGATGATTACCCCCAGAGGATATCTCGGATTCGAGACCCGCTAACCCCATTAAAGCCAGAAACCGGGTTTCTTTACCAACTTTTTGCGAATCAGCCATTCATTAAAGTAAGAAACCCGGTTTCTGGTCCTCCAGCTTCAAGAATTACGAAATCTTTAACATGAAACCCTAAAGAATGTAGAAGCGATTCGCGAATCGCCTCTACATTTAAGCTAGATTCTCACCGCATATTGAAAGAGTTAAACCCTTCATCTAACCTAATTTTCGGGAATCCCTTGGCGCACTTGTTCAACAGTTAACCCCAAAATTTTGGCCGTTTGCTCTACGGTAAATCCCCGGTCTAGCAAGGGCTGAACTACTTCAAGTTTGCCTTCAAGCTTACCTTCAAGCTTACCTTCAAGTTTGCTTTCCATCAGACCTTCAAGTTTGCCTTCAAGCTTAATATCTTGATACAGTCTGGATTGCTTGAATCCCTGGACATCTATCATCTCTTGGACCTCCTTGCGGCTTAACTTAGAAAAGTTGTACAATACCACCGTCTCTATCAAGTAAACGCCGGGTGCGCGTTTAGCTTCATCGGTTGTTTCCGGAATCACCCTATTTTCGATAAAAAATCCGGGGATAGGGTCAACCCGCTCCCCCAAATTCCAAGATTTTAACCCATCGTCAAACCTAGGTTTCTTGAATCCCTTGGCGCACTTGTTCGACAGTTAAACCCAGTATTTGCGCTACTTTCTCCACTGTAAATCCCTGGGACAGTAACTGGGGAACTACTTCAAGTTTGCATTCGAGCTTAATATCTTGATACAGCTTGGATTGCTTGAATTCATTCACGCCTATCATCTCTTGGACCTCCTCGCGGCTTAACTTAGAAAACTTGTACAATACGACCGTCTCTATCAAGTCTACAACTTCTGCGCGATCGGCGTCATCGGTCATGTCCTGCCTTGCCTGAACCACAAGCTGTCTGGCTTGTTCAGCAGCAGAAGCCTCTCGCTTCTCAATGATTAATTGGACAATCCGCATTCCTAACGAGGTTTCGGGGACCCCTTCTAACTCGTCGAGATAGATGCGCTGAACTTGATTGGAATTCAGCAGGGCTTGATAGGGGGCCAGTTCCTTCGGTTCATAACTGCGTCGGCCAAAAATGACCACCACTCGCCAGTTTTGAGCGGGATTGTTCTGATGGAGGTATAGAAAGAGTTCGGCAAATAAATTGGCATAAAATTTTTTGTCGCTGTAAAATTGGACCTCTACCAAATTCAGGGGCATTTCTGGAAACTCAGCTTTGGGGATAAACAACCCATCAATCCGAAAGGCGGTTTGTTTGAGTTCCACGGAGGAAAAGTCATAAGCCTCTGCTTCGGAGGCGGGACGACCAATTAGTTCAAAGAAGCAACTGGGTTGTTGTTTAAACAGTCGGTAAAATATCGGGTCTGTTTCCATATCAGCAGGAGTCGATGGCACTCCAGGGTGATGTTTTGATTAGACCTCTTGCAAAATACCGAATCTGATCCCCCCAACCCCCCTTAAGAAGGGGGGCTCAAGAGGATTTTGCAACAAGTCTATTAAGTATTATCTTATCATAGTTAGGGTTCAAAAACACTATATTTACATCAAGTTAAAGAAAGTTTATGATGACAGGTTTCTAAAAATTACGCGCCTAGGTTTCCGGCGGCTAACACTTGGTCCACGGTTAAGGTTAATTCGGGGAAAATTTGAGAGACTATGGGCTGACTTGCGGTTAAGACGGTTTCTTCATAGAAGCCCTCTTCTAGGCGCAAGAGGGATAGTTTATTTAGGATGGGGTCTACAATCCAATATTCGACGATTTCGGCGGCTGCATATTCCGATCGCTTATATCGATAGTCCCGGTTGACCGATTCAGGACTGACCACTTCTACTACTAATAAAGGCGGCGTCTGGAACACCAAAGATTTTTGGGTTAATTCCTGGGCTTGTTCGAGAGTGACGACGCAAATATCCGCTAACCGAGACTTCTGTTGTCCGGTTCTAATTCCTGCATCTTTAAAACAGATCCATTCTAAAGATTTGCGGCTAATTTCAGTTTCTAACGCTTTTTCCAGAAATCGGGCAATTAAAAAATGCTCTAACCGGGGTGGATTCATGACCTCTAATTTCCCATTGACTAATTCATATCGGTTCGCGCTTCCATCATCATACTGGAGATAGTCTTCAAAGCTGCATAATTTATCGGCGACTAGAGTATTCATGGCAAGGGTTTAAATGGGATTGATGGATGCTATTATAGCGCATCAAATTACCATGAATCTGGAGGTTGACGGGTGAGAGGGGTCTGGAGGGAGGAACTATGGAGGGAGAAATCTGATCTAGGAAGTATCCCCTGGATTGATACGGAGTATCATCGATCGCCCTTAAGAAAATTCTGGATCTTCTGGGGTGGCAGTCGCCCCCAAAATAGGTCCCTCAGTTCCGGCAACCTCGGACTCTCCCGAAACGATGACTATTTTTTGAATTTTGTCAATGATACCGATCGCCAATCTTCTGCCAATTTTTCACAGGTTTCCTATGTTGGCGATCGCTTCTGTCATTCACCAAATCTTTAAGAATAAAACTTGAGTGTTGTGCAGTCGATCTCAATAGGGTGCAATCATGCTACGTCAAACAACTTTACCCAAACTTTCAGTGGATCAAATCGTAGAGAGAATCTTTGCTCTACGGCAAATCACCCGCGTTGACCAACAACTGTTGATGACAACGCTACTCTCGAAAAATGCCCTGAATGACCGTGAACATACGCAAATTAGTCGCGTTTTTGATGCGCTCCAACGCGGTTTAATTCGGGTTGTCGAGTAACGTTCATGGGGTAATTGCGGATGGAAAATGCTTGCCCTAAGTGGGTTACAGCAGTTTTTCTTCTGTATTGAACTCTTAAATATCAACAACATTCGTGGCTACAAGTTTGAGGCTACGCAACTCGGTTCGGTTTTCCGTGAATCCACTCTCTTCCAGCTTAATGACTGGCACTTATGAATGTCTATTAATAAAAAGCAGCCTGCTGGATGAATCACTCCAGCAGGCGCTATCATTTTAAAGGGCGAAACGAAATCTCATAGCCCCATTTGTAGCCATCCGGTCTTAAGTATTTTGCAATAACCAAAACCCGCTATAGGTCATCCCAGAATCATCGGGTTGGATGAGCAAGAAATGCAACCCCTGAGTTGCCTGTTTGCGCTGTTGAAAGGTTTGACCCGCCTCGGCAACTTCTGTATCCTCAAAGGTAGCAATAATCCAACGATCTACTAATCCCGCCTCTAAAATTAATCCATTGGGAGGTCCGGGATTGTAATCGATCGCCACTGGGGATGCTTCTTGCAACCATTGAGCAATTTTCAGGGATTGCCGTCCGCCATCGAGGACCACTCCCGGAATCACCGCATTAGAAGGGAGTCCCAAAGCAACTGGCGTCAATTCCTCTGGGATATGGCGAATCCGGATTGCTCTTTCCGCAAACACTTCCATCAAATAAGCGGCACTCACGGAAGCAAACCGCCAGCGATCGCCCCATAACGCTTCCGGTAACGGTCCCGGTGGCGGGCGATCGCTGACTAACGGTTCATAAGGTTCATGAGTATAATTCGGCTCAGTTTTATACTCCTGCGCCTTTTGCAGCAACCATGATTTTAAAGCCGGAGTGCGTCGAGACGCTTCTACCTTCACCCCCAACTTTTCCCCTGCCGCTACCATCAAACTCAGCGACTGGGGACGAAACACGGCGATCGCCTCCGGTAATCTCCCTCCCCCGGCAATTTGCAGTTGTTCCGCTAACCAAGTCGAGTTCGCCTCAGATTGGGAACAGCAACGACTCCATTGAAAATTAAGCGTTGCATCACAGAGACACAACTCCCATAACGGTTCCCCTGTAGCACTTTGTAAAGGACGACGATAAAAATCTGCTTGCCAAATCACCACAACTACTATCCAAATTTATCAGTACCAACAGCAACAACTGGCGGGGGATTAATCTAAAGTAGCAACAACCGGCGGGGGATTAATCTAAAGTAGCAACAACCGGCGGGGGTTCAAACCCCCGCCTAACAGCTAAAGTCGGTTAAAAACCGACTAAAAATACCAGATTAGAAGACTTTCAGTCGGTTAAGAACCGAATAACAACATCACCCAATAAGACTTTCAGTCGGTTTCAACCGACTTTAGCTATTAGGCGGGGGTTTGAACCCCCGCCGGTTGTCGCGACGGAACGTTCAAACCCCCGCCGGTTGTCGCGACGGAACGTTCAAACCCCCGCCGGTTGTCCCAGCTAGGAATCAAACCCCCGCCGATAATCCCAATTACACCTAAACGCTGGCGAGAATCGGTTCTAAATCAAGCTGAATCCCAGGCGCATAAACCTTTGCCACATAATCCGCCACCATGCGATCGGTGTTGAATAATGGTGCATTGGTCTTAATCGAACCCTTCATCATCTTAATCCAACCGTGAGATAAACCAGTATTCGGGTCGATGTCGTAATACAGGGGAACAATTTCCTCCTCTAATAACCGATACAGGGATTCTGCATCGATTTTATCCTGCATTTCTTGGTCACTGGTATGAGCATCTTCACCGATCGCCCAACCATTGATTCCTTTCCCATCAGGACCCGTTTGATAGCCTTCACACCACCATCCGTCTAACACGCTGCAATTAATCCCGCCATTAAAGCAGACCTTTTGACCGCTTGTACCCGATGCTTCCAGGGGACGACGGGGGGTATTCAACCACACATCCACACCCTGAACCAACTTGCGTCCCGTGTACATATCGTAATCCGGCAGCACAATCACGCGGTTTTGCAACAGGGAATGTTGTTGACTCCATTCATAAATCCGTTGCAGAATCCGCTTCCCTTGTTCATCGGCTGGATGTGCTTTCCCCGCAAACACGATTTGCACCGGGCGTTCGGGGTTGCTGAACAGACGTAGCGATCGCTCCAAATCATGCATCAACAGATACCCTCGCTTGTAGGTACTGAAGCGGCGCGCAAACCCAATCGTTAGCACATTCGGGTCTAAAATCCGGTCTGCCGCATCTACCCACTGAGGATTTTCTCCCCGTTGTTGCCTTGCTCGTTTAATTTTAGTCCGGGTGTGAGCAATTAACCGCTCTTTTAGCAGTTGATGACGCCACCAGAGTTCCTCGTCGGGAATGTCATCTACCTTGGCCCACATTTGCGGGTCAGCAATCCGATTGGACCAATCCTCCCCGAAATATTGAGCATAAAGGTCACTGATTAAAGGTGCAGTCCAGGTGCGCTGATGTACCCCATTGGTGATGTGACCGATCGGGACTTGTTCCATCGGGCGATCGGGATACATAATATGCCACATCTTCCGGGAAACTTCCCCATGTAAGGCAGAGACGCCATTGGCAGTCCGGCACATCCGCAAAGCGAGTACGGTCATGCCAAACGGTTCCCAAGGGTCTCCCAAACGCCTTGCACCGACGGCCATGAATTGTTCCTGAGTTAGTCCCAGGGTGGGCCAATAGTGGGAGAAGTAAGACTCGATTAAGTCTCCGGAAAATACATCGTGACCCGCAGGAACTGGGGTGTGAGTGGTGAACACACAGCGATCGCGAACTGACTGTTCTACATCATAGAAACTCTTGCCGGTGCGCTGCATTTCCATGCGGGCGACTTCTAGGGTGCAGAAGGCGGCGTGTCCTTCATTGAGATGACAAATTGCCGGGTTAATTCCCAGGGCCTCTAATGCTCTGACACCGCCAATGCCGAGGACAACTTCTTGAGCGATCCGGGTGTCTTGGTTGCCGCCATAGAGGTGTCCGGTTAACCAGCGATCGAGGGGGTCGTTATCATGGCGATCGGTATCGAGTAAATAGAGGGAAACTCGCCCGACTTGTACTCGCCAAATTTGAATTTTGACTACCCGATTGCGGATTTCTAATTCCACCGTAATCGGTTGACCATCGGCATTGGTCATTAACTCCAACGGCATCTGCTCGAAGATGTTATCTACATAGTAATCTTCTTGCCAGCCGTGACCGTTAATGCGTTGACGGAAATATCCTTGCCGATACATTAAGCCAATTCCAATTAAGGGAACGCCTAAATCTGAGGCGGATTTGAGGTGATCCCCAGCTAACATTCCCAAACCGCCGGAGTAGATGGGGAGGGATTCATGGATGCCAAATTCGGCGCAGAAGTACACCACGGGCCGATCGCTGGTAATCTGAGGGGCCACTCGACTCGCCCAGGTATCCCGAATCGCCATATAACGGTGAAATTGCTCCGAAACCGCTTTCACCCGCTTCATGTAATGGGGGTCATTCGCCAACTGACTGAGGCGTTCTAGGGAAACAAATTGCAGCAAGGCAACGGGATTGTGGTTCCACTGCTGCCATGCCTCGGGATCGATGTTGCGAAACAGAGAAATTCGTTCAGTGGTCCAACTCCACCAATAGTTATAAGCGATTTCTGCCAAGGGTTTCAGGGGAAAGGGTAGTTTCTCCCGCAACTGTTGGCTGGCTTTCGTGTAATTTTCAATCACCATACTTTATGACACCATGCTTTCGAGAGGTTTTCCGTTGTCGGACATTATGACAGAAGGGCGAGACCCCGAAGACTCTCGATGGACCGATCGCTGCAAAGAGTATCCTGGGGCTGCTCCTTTGGCAACATTAGAATGAATTATAAATGTATTGCCTTTAGCCGGTAAATAGGTGTTTTATTACACAATTTTAAGTTTTGCTTCAGATTGCCTGTGAACTGACCCAGAGGGCGATCGCCTCTTGACCCGTCTTTTGTGGGTTCCCTTGTCTCTAAAGCCGGAATCCGCCAATATCTTGCTCTGTAACCCTTGCACAGGCTTTCATTCCTGATTCAACCCGAAAAATTTTGATCGTTCTAGGGGTTGAGTTCCTGGCAGTTCCTTGAGCGATTTCGGGAGTCAGGGTCGGTTCGTCAGGGTTATTAATTGTGAGCAATTCTTGACGTTGAGTCTCTACAGGGGCGATCGCACCGGGTGGGTTGGCTGATCCCGCACTGAGGGACCTCACCCTGTTGCGGATTGGGAATGACCCCTCCTCAACAGGGCTAGGTCCCTAAGTAATTGTAGGGTGGGCACTGCCCACCTTACTCCTTACGGTGGGCAGTGCCCACCCTACAATTGCTTCTTGCCAAATTCTAAAAAGCCCCCCTTTTTAAGGGGGGTTGGGGGGATCAATCCTTTTTTTTGCAAGAGTAGGTGGGCAGTGCCCACCCTACAATTGCTTCTTACCAAATTCTAAAAAGCCCCCCTTTTTAAGGGGGGTTGGGGGGATCAATCCTTTTTTTTGCAAGAGGTCTATTATGAAGATGAGCCAAGGGCCGCGATCGCCATACCAAAAATCAGCTAAAATCGGTAAAAATCACGGCAAACTTATCCTTAATAGAAGAAGTCCTATGAATCCCGATCTGACTCAATTTGGCGAACAGATGTCCCAGCTTACTGGCGTGCGGGCCATCATGAAAGATATTAGCGAAACCTTACGCGCTTCTTCAGATCGGGATTTAATTAATATGAGTGCCGGAAACCCGGTCATTTTGCCCGAGGTGGAACAGTTGTGGCGCGATTGTACCGCAGATTTACTCTCCTCCTCGGAGTATGGGGAAGTCGTCTGTCGCTACGGAGAATCCCAAGGGTATCAGCCGTTTATTGATGTCATCAAAGCGGATTTTAACAAGCGCTATGGATTAAACCTGAGCGATCGCAATATTCTGATTACTCCTGGCAGTCAATGCCTCTACTTTTTTGCCGCCAACACCTTGGGTGGATACAGCAGCAGTGGACAACTCAAACAAATTGTCTTACCCCTGAGTCCGGATTATACCGGGTATGGGGGCGTGAGTTTAGTGCCGGAATCTTTAGTTGCCTATAAACCCACCTTAGATTTAGATGCAACAGCACATCGGTTTAAGTACCGACCCGATTTCAGCCAATTAGAGATTAATGAAAATGCCGGTTGTGTGATTTTTTCTCGTCCCTGTAATCCCACGGGGAATGTGCTCACTGAGGACGAGGTAAAGAAAATTGCCGCAATGGCAGCGCCTTATGATGTACCCGTGTTTGTGGATTCTGCATACGCACCGCCCTATCCGGCGTTGAATTTTACGGATATGACGCCGATTTTTGGGGGGAATATTATTCATTGTATGAGTTTGTCCAAGGCGGGGTTACCGGGAGAACGGATTGGGATTGCGATCGGGGATGAACGCACGATTCAGATTTTGCAATCCTTCCAAACCAATTTGTGTATTCACTCCTCTCGCTATGGACAGGCGATCGCAGCAAGGGCGATCGCATCGGGAGCATTAGCCGAAATTGCCGAAACCGTCATTCGTCCCTACTATCAGCAAAAATTCACCGTCCTAGAAACCACCCTCGATCGCGCCATGCCGAAAGACCTCCCCTGGTTCTTGCATCGCGGTGAAGGCGCAATTTTCGCCTGGATGTGGTTCCAAGACTTACCCATGACGGACTGGGAACTCTATCAAGAATTGAAAAAAGTCGGAGTCATCGCCGTTCCCGGCAGCAGTTTCTTCCCCGGTTTACGCGAAGATTGGAAACACAAACATGAATGTATTCGCCTGAGTTTAACCGCCAGTGATCAAGCCATAGAAATGGGCATGGAACGTTTAGCCAAAGTAGTTGAAAAAGTCTTCCAAGGCGTCATTGCCTAACTCAATTCAATCCGGGCAAAGATTCAAAAACCGGGTTTCTTGACCCAATCTTTGCCACTCCACCCAAATTGAGGCAGAAACCCGGTTTCTAACCCCCAGGCAAAGATTAAGAAACCGGGTTTCTTGACCCAATCTAGCGAATCAGGTAAAATGTCAGAAACTGGAATCGCTATTGAGGAGCGTTTCAAATGCTAGAAATCCACAAAAGTTATGTCATCGACGAAAACCAGAAAGCGATCGCCGTCCAAATTCCGATCGCAGAGTTTGAGAAAATTGAGGAAATTCTCGAAAATTACGGCTTGGCAAAATTGATGGAAGAAGTGAAAGACGAAAAACCTCTCTCCAAAGAGGAAGCCCTGAAATACTATGAATCTCTAAAAGCCAATAATGTGGAACCTTGAATACACCAAACGATTTTTAAAATAATTGGCAGCTTTGCCAATAGAAGTTCAAGGTCGAGTTGAACCCATTATTTTTCAAGAACTCGAAACTGAGAATCCCTTTGATTTAGGATATTTGGAAAAAATGACAGGCTATTCCGATAAATATAAAATCCGGGTAGGTGACTATCGGATTGGCATGACCATTGACAAAAAAACACAAACCATCATTTGT
>JAABSJ010000222.1 GCA_011390515.1 Oscillatoria sp. | reverse complement strand
TTATAGCGGTTCCCGGACTGATGAGGTACTTTTCAAAGCCCCTCTCCCGTTCTGGGAGAGGGGTTTGGGGTGAGGGCTGTACCTTATGGACATGAGAAACGCTATAACGACTTCAGTCGTTATCTTGTCCAAGTTCGTAGTAACGACTTCAGTCGTTATCTTGTCCAAGTTCGTAGTAACGACTTCAGTCGTTATCTTATCCAAGTTCGTAGTAACGACTTCAGTCGTTCTTCCGGAAACCACTCTTGAGAATAATTTTTTAAAATCAAGTATCCTTGCCTATGCGACAACAAATAGGGAGCAAGATGCTCCCACTCCGTGTATTCTATATCTAAACAGGAGTGAGAGGCATTATTTAATACCCTTGTGGTATGAAACTTACGATCAGCCCAAGAAACGACTGAAGTCGTTACTACGAACTAAGAAAGAGAACGACTGAAGTCGTTACTACGAACAAAGACAATTTATCCTTATTCCTCTTCATCTCCAGAGTTTAACTCTTCCCCTTCCGGGTTTACTTCATCCTCATCCGACTCTAACTCTTCCTCTTCAGTTTCTTCAGTTTCAACCTCCTCTAATTCTATATCTAGCTTGACTAAATCTTCCTCTGAGAGTTCTTCTCTGAGCAATTCTGCCACACGCTGCCGCATTTCTTGATGTCGTTCTACTCCTTCATAGGCGAACCGATTATAACCCCCCCGTTCAATCAGGGTTTCGATGTAATCAATCCGTTCTTTTGTCGGGGGGTGAGAGGACATGAATTTCCAAAAGGAACTGCCTTCTCCATATTGTTCCTTAAGTTTCACCATCAGATTTCGCAGTCCATCGGCAGAATAACCGGCAGAGGTGAGTAATCGGGTTCCGAGTACATCCGCTTGTTGTTCCATATCCCGGCTATAGTCAAGCACTAACAGATTGGCTAATGTTCCTCCGAAGGGAACATACCTTGCCATGTTGCTGATGAAGTTGCCATGAGTGACCATTTGAAAGCCGTGAGATAGGACTGCATGAGCGAGTTCGTGGGTGATTAATCCAGCTAATTCGGCTTCGGTGTCACTGTGGAGAATGGCACCGGCATTGACGAAGATTTTACCTCCGGGAAGTGCAAAGGCGTTGAGATTTTTATCTTTAATTACATAGAATTCATACTCGAAATCATCCCGTCCCGAGAGTTTGGAGAGTCTTTCTCCGAGTTCTTGAACGTAGGCGACGATTTCTTCATCTTCCACCATTTCTAACTGTTCGATGGCTTGATTGGCGATACTTCTGCCGATCGCCGATTCTCCTCGGGCTAACATGACTAAGGTTTCCACCGCAGATAATGCACCGAGTGGATTGCCAGTTAAGGCTACACCGATCGCCCCGGTGACGACATTCCCAATGGCATTTCCGGCGATCAGTTTCCGAATGTATCCGCGAAATTTCCCGAAGTTGTCTTCGGCTAAATTAGCAAATTCTTCGGCATCGGGATGATCGGGGTTGAGGATGGCAAATTGGCGGGCGGCGATCGAGGCTTCTAGCCATTGTTCTGTGGCAGCAAGGGCGGCTATTTTCACCCGCAACAATTCGGGATTATTGGGATAAAAAGTCGTTGCTCTTTCTAAAACTTCGACAGTTTTTTCCGGTTGTTCGTAGGTGGTGTATGCTTCAGCGAGTAATAAATGTCCGGGTAGAAATTCCGGTGACGCTTCCACGAGGAATTCTAGGGGAACGAAAATGCGAGATTCTAGTTGATTTTCCCATCCCGCTTGTGCTTCGCGCCAGTACACCCGCGAGGCAGGAGAGAGTTGTTCGGGATCAGTAAGGGGTTGGGGAAGGGTGGAAATTGCCGCTTGCTTGCCATTGGGGGAAAAAGGCGGTTTCACTTCCTGATAAATCGCCTCTGCTGCCGCAATGTCTCCGGCGACAAACAGGCGATCGGCTTCTGCCAAGCGTTCCAAATGGTGGCGTCTTTCCGCTTGTTGTGCCGCTTGTTCTGGATCTAAAGTGGATTCTGCTTCCGATGTCTCCTCTACCTCGTCTGAGGTTTCGGCATTGGGAGATTCCGGGTCCTCTTCCTCCTGTGGCAACTCCTCTGCTTCGTCTGAGGTTTCGGTATTGGGAGATTCCGGGTCCTCTTCCTCCCGTGGCAAATCCTCTGCTTCGTCTGAGGTTTCAGGGTTGGGAGATTCCGGGTCCTCTTCCGCTAGTGGGGGTTCCTCCGATGCGGTTTCGGGGGTCGGGTCGCTGGTGGGTAAGGTGGATCGGGTTTCGGTGTTAGCTTGCGTTAATCGGGAGGGGGAGGGAACGGGTATCTCCGCCAGTGCAGGTGTTGCAATGGGGACTACCAAGCTAAGGGTAACGAGCCAGGAATTCCAGAGGAGTTTCATCTTAGCAACCTAGGGTGAATTTTGAGGCAAGATTGTTGGAGCCGGGGTCGAGTTTCGGTGCGATACTGCTCCCTATTGTAGAGAGAAATTTCAGGAACGGCAAAAGGGGTAATAATTTTATTTTAAATCGCCTGAATTTAAGCGAAAAATAAAGCGGATTAAAGGCTCAGGATTGAATGGATTTAGACGGGTTTTATTTGATAAGCCAATCGGGTTTGTGGCAGTCTTTTGAAAAAGTTTATACGCCTCCAGGATAGCTTTATTCCTGTCAATACACTTTAACTCGGTGTGGGGTAGGCATTTAGTTAATAAAATTCCCTCGCCTAAAATAGAGAGGGAATTGTTGTCAAAATGCCCCATATTTTTTGTGAATAAGTCCAGGGAGATTAGAGACCGATCGCCCAATTTGCTTGAATTCTAGCTAACCCTGGGTTTTACACAGCAGCTAGAACGGATTCTCAGACATCTAAAACTAATCCTTCGCGAGCGAGAACTGAGTTGGGAAATGCTTCTTTAACTTCCCCATCTAATTTATCGAGAAATTCATCATTGTGACTGGGGTCATGGTGGAAAATCACCAGTTTTTTCACCCCAGCAGCTTTGGCAACTTTGACTGCTTCCTGCCAGGTGGAATGTCCCCAGCCATGTTTGGGGGATTTGGGATTATTATATTCATCATCACTGTACATGGCATCGTAAATCAATAAATCTGCATTGCGTGCCATGTGCAGAACCGTTTCATCCATGCGATCGGGAAAATGTTCGGTATCGGTACAGTAAAATACTGTATGACCCTTGTAGGTGACTCGATAACCCATTGCACTATTGGGATGATTTAAGGGTCCGGTTTCAAAGTAGATGTCATCCACATGAAACGGTTCACCACAAATCATTTCTGAAAATTTCAAATTCGCCTGCATTCCTTCTAGGGGAACCGGGGAATTGGGATGGAGAATTCTTTCTACAAAATGCTGTTCCATCGATGCGGCATCCAGGGGAACTGAGCCATGAATATGCAGGCTATTACCGCGAATAAAGGCGGGGGTAAAAAAGGGAAAACCCTGGATGTGATCCCAGTGGTAGTGGGTGAAAAACATATAGGCTTCTATAGGCATTTCTTTTTGCAAGGTTTGTCCTAAAACTTGCAATCCCGTACCCGCATCAAAAATCAGGCGTTTTCCACCAATTCGCATTTCCACACAGGAGGTATTGCCGCCATAGCGAACAGTGTCCTTTCCGGGGGTCGGAATACTGCCTCGAACGCCCCAGAATTGGACAACAAACTCAGAGGAAGGGTTCGTTTCCATACAGGCTCTTACGGTTGTGTATTTGAACAAGTGGAACTCATGTAAACTGTGTCAACTGTGTCAACGATGGGACCGGGGAAACGGATGCCGATCGCCCGATGCCTCGATGTCTCAATCTAACCCGTTAAAAAGGCTAAATATTACCCGGATTGACCCAGTTTGGGTCTGAATGTGCCGGTTTGCCCCTGATGGCGTAAAAGATGATCGCAAAGCACTAAAGCCATCATTGCTTCTACCATTGGTACGGCTCTGGGTAACACACAGGGGTCATGCCGTCCTTTAGCTGCTAAGATGGTTTCTTCGCCTAAGCTGTTTACGGTGCGTTGTTCTTTGCGAATTGTAGCAGTTGGTTTAAAGGCAGCTCGAATAATAATATTTTCTCCATTGGAAATTCCGCCTTGAATCCCGCCAGAACGATTGGTGCGGGTGCGAATTTCTCCCTGCTCATCGGTATAAAATTCGTCATTATGCTCGCTACCCGTCATCAGGGTCCCGGCAAATCCGGACCCGATTTCAAATCCTTTACTCGCAGGCAGGGACATCACCCCTTTGGCGAGATCGGCTTCGAGTTTGTCAAATACGGGCATTCCCAACCCTTTGGGAACGTGACGCGCTACACATTCGACGACGCCGCCGGTAGAATCCCCTTCTCTGCCAATGCGTTCGATTAGTTCAATCATGCGATCGGCGCATTCGGGATCGGGACAACGGACGATATTGCTCTCGACTTGAGCGAGGGTGACTTGGTTGGGGTCGATGATGCCTTCTAAGTCTTTGATGCGTTTCACATAGCCGATGATTTCCACTCCGGCGACTTGGTGGAGGATTTTTTTGGCGATCGCACCTGCGGCGACTCTGCCAATGGTTTCCCGCGCTGACGATCGCCCTCCCCCTTGCCAGTTCCGGATCCCATATTTGGCATCATAGGTGGCATCGGCATGAGAGGGACGGTAGGTGTCCGTCATCTCGTTATAATCCTGGGACCGGACATCCTTGTTTCGCACCAAGATATTAATCGGTGTGCCTAGGGTTTTCCCCTCAAACACCCCAGAGACGATTTCGCAGGTGTCTAATTCTTTGCGCGGTGTGGTAATTTTACTCTGTCCCGGTCTGCGCCGGTCTAGTTCAACTTGAATTTCTGCTTCGCTAATGTCGAGTTGGGGTGGGCATCCATCAATAACGACCCCTACACCCCCACCGTGGGATTCTCCAAAGGTGGTGACTCGAAACAGATGCCCGAAAGTGTTTCCCATGATTGATGCTCAAACGGCGTTAGAACTTGTATTTTATCCGAAACTGCACCGTTTCGTCAGGGTCAGTCTCCCCCTTCGGTGGATTAGGGACGGGGAATTGGCTTGAGTTGAGGCGAATTCCCCTCCAATCCAGGGTTTTTCAGTCTTAGGAGTACCGGATTTTTAGCCTGACTGGGGCAAGCGGCGCAATGATTTGAAACTGTCCCGAACTCTAACCGCCGGTTTTATTCGCCCGATGGGTTTCCGAGATTGAGTTTCTGTTGGAGGGGAATTTGAATAATAAACTCGGTGCCTTTGCCGACTTCGGAAAGGCAGTGCATTGTCCCTCCGTGCTTTTCGACGATAATTTCATAGCTAATGGCTAATCCTAATCCGGTGCCTTTGCCAATGGGTTTGGTGGTATAAAAGGGGTCAAAAATTTTGCTAATTGCCTCGGGTTTCATGCCTATTCCATTATCGGCGATCGCAATTTTAACTCGGTTTCCCTCAATCTGGGTGGTGGTAATCCGAATTAATGGGTCCGGCAACTGCACCGTTGCTTGAACGGGAGCATCGGTCCCCGGCTTTACCCAGTCTTCTCTCTTCATTTCCACTGCATCGATCGCATTCCCCAAAACGTTCATAAACACCTGATTAATTTGGCCCACATAACAGGTAATCTCTGGAATCGGCCCGTATTCTTTAATAACCTGAATGGGCGGGCGATCGCTCTTGCCTTTGAGTCGATTTTGTAAAATCATCAAGGTGCTATCAATATTTTCATGCAAATCCACGGATTTCATATCCGATTCATCAAGCCGTGAGAAAGTCCGCAGGGATTTGACAATATCTCGAATGCGATTCGCCCCTAATTTCATTGAAGCGAGGATTTGCGGAAAATCCTCGACTAAATAATCCAAATCAATCCGCTCAATTTCTTCCTCAATCTCCTGAGTTGGCTCGGGATAATGGGCCCGATAAAGCTCCAAAAGATTCAACAAATCTTGCATATAATCATCGGCATGGCTGAGATTTCCATAGATAAAATTAACCGGATTATTAATTTCATGGGCAACTCCGGCCACCAGTTGGCCCAAGGATGACATTTTTTCGGTCTGAATCAATTGGCTTTGGGTGCGTTGGAGTTCCTGTAAGGTTTGTTGCAATTCGTGGCTTTTCGCTTCAGCAATTTGGGCCGATCGCCGAGCTTGTGTATAAAGTTCTGCTTGATTGAGGGCGATCGCCAGTTGGTCGCAGACGGCTGATAACAGTTCCACATCTTCCGTCTTCCAAGCTCTAGTGCGGTTGTGACAAATGCAGGAAATCACGCCAATGCTCCCGGATTCCTTTTGCATCGGCATCGCCAACATTGCTCGATATCCCAGGGTTCTTAAAAAGTCCTGAAGGATAGAATCACTCACAAAGTTGATATCATCAAAATTGAGAACTTCTCGGTTTAAGAGCCTCTCAACCATCGGTCCGGCTTGTTCAACACTATAACAGCCAATCAAGTTAATTAATCCAGGATTTCTAGCTTCTGCAACCACTTCCCAAAAAGGTTCTTTACCATTGTCTCGATACCAGAGGAAGTGACATCGGTCAATTTCCATCACCTGTTGGATTTCTAGGACGACATTATCGAGAATGGTATCCAAGTCTAATGAGTTTCTAATTTGGGTGGCAATCCGATTCAGCAAGGCTTCCCGTTCAGCTAATTCTCGATATTGAGCTTCACTCTGTTGCAAGGCGAGTTCAGTTTGTTTGCGATCGCTGATATCGATGGTGGTGGCAATAATCCGATCAATGCGATCGCTACTATCTTGCAAGGGACTCAGAGTCATCAGCCACCATTTCTCGATGCCATCCGCCACAAAACTCTCCTCAAAGGAGAGGGTTGTCCTCAACTGGACGCACTGGAGATAACGAGGACGCCACAAGTCTGCCATCTCCGGTGGCAAGGCTTCAGCCAAGGTTTTTCCGAGCATTTTTTCGATGGGAACTTGAGCAGTTTGGGCCATTTTTGGATTAATTCCGGCAAAGCGAAATTCCCCACCCTCTAAAACTTCTAGAACGAAAATACTGTAATCCACCCCTTCCCAAATCGCTCGCAAAAACTGCTCCCGTTCTTGTAACTCTTGTTCGATTTTTTTGCGGCTTGTAATGTCCAAAACGGTCCCAAACAATCGCACAACTTGCCCTAGAGAGTTCTGCTCAACTTTTCCTTTTCCCTGGACGTACCGGACCGACCCATTTCGGTGAATAATCCGATGCTCTAATTCAAAAGGAATTCCCAAGGTACTCGCTTTTTCTAACCGATTTTTCAGGGCTTCGGCATCTTGCGGATGAAGCTTTTGCAAAAAAATTGGCAAGGAAGGCTCTTGCTGTTCAATGTCAAAATCGAAAATCCGAAATAATTCTTTGGACCAAATTGTTTTGCCCGTTGGTACATCAATTTCCCAGCTTCCAACATGAGCAACTTGTTGGGCTTCTTCTAGGATTCGTTGGCTTTGTTGCAGACTGATTTCGACTTGCTTGCGATCGCTAATATCCTCAAAAACTGCCAAAAAATATTGGGGTTCTCCCAAAGAATTTCTAATCATCGAAGCCGTCAGATTCACCCACACGAGGGACCCATTTTTATGAAAGTATCGCTTTTCTAAGGTAACCGTATTGATGGCGGGGTCGTATAATTGGGCTTCGGCTTCTACATCAAAACTCGCATCATCAGTATAGGTAATGTCTTGATAAGTGAGATTAAACAACTCTTGCCGAGAGTATCCCAAGATATCACAGAATTTGGGGTTCACCTCTAGCCAATTTCCCTCTAATCCCAGATGAGCAATCCCGACTGCCGCCTGCTCAAACGCCGCTCGGAATTTTGCCTCACTTTCTCGTAATAAGGCTTCGGCTTGAATGCGGTCCGTGATATCCGTAAAGGTAGCGACTCCTGCATACAACTGGGTTTCATCGGGACGAAACAAGGGGGTTGTATTCAGCAAAATCCAGGTTAAGCTCCCATCGGGTTTGTGAATTCCCATGATGCAATCGCGAAAGGATTCCCCAGTCCGTAAGGTAACCGCGAGGGGATATTCTTCCATTGGAAATGGCGAACCATCTTCTCTGACTGCCCGCCAGCGCGGATCGATGGCGGTCCATCCCATCATCTGCTCTAGGCTCAAACCGAAAATTCGGCTGGCACTTTGATTGTAAGTATAAATAATGCCATTGGCATCTTGCATGACGACCCCCTCACTCATGGCACTCAACACTGAGCGATAGCGGGTTTCGCTTTCTTGTACCGAGGCGAGTAAACGCTCTTGTTGCGCTGCCATCTGTTTGCGATCGGTAATGTCCCGGGCAACCGCATAGATCAGGTCCCCTCCCGGACTAGAGGAAGTCCAACCCATCCATTTATAGGAACCATCTCGACACCGATAGCGATTTTCAAAATAAATGCTGTTTTTGCCTTGGGAGAGTTTCGCCACTTGTTCAAGGGTCAAGGCGACATCCTCGGGATGGACTAACTCTAAAAATGACAGGGAGAGCAATTCCTCTGTGCTATATCCTAATGTCGTTTCCCATATAGGATTTAATTGTTTAAAATAACCATCGGTTCCGGCAATACAGAGTAAATCCAGAGATAAATTGAACCATTGTGCGCTCGCTGTTTCCAATTCCTGCGATCGGCAACGTTCCTTGATGATGCCTTCAATCCGCACTGGCGTCCCGTCGTCATCGGCGATCGCCCAAAATTTACTGTGCAGGTCCCTCCGTTGACCGTCAATTCCCACAATGGAGTAGTTCACCTCCACTGTCTCGGTTTCCCAAACCCGCGCTAAAGCATGGACCACCTGCGATCGCCATTGCGGTTCAATTCCCTCGGTCCAAAATTCCGGCTGATTCTCAAACCCTGCCACTGTTCCCCCAAACAGTTGCGCTGCCGCAGGGTTCAAATAATCCAGGCGATCGCCCCGAACATTAATAAATAAAATTCCTTCTTGAATTTCATCAAAAATCCGACTCATTCAACACTCTCCCTCACCATGCTTTGACGTTTCTCTAACCCTTAATCTTCTGAACACCCCCTGTCCTTCCCTCAATATAAACCGCTGTCATTATTTTTAGCCAATAAAAAAGCGCCCCTGTATAGGGACGCTTTTAATGTTACAGACTGACTATATGTCGCGTATAGAGTCCGTCTGAATCTTCAGTTAAAACTTAACCGTTGATCGAAGGAGCAGTCAAAGCAACGGGAGTTGCTTCGCCAGCAGCCAAGTCGAGGGGGAAGTTGTGAGCATTACGCTCGTGCATAACTTCCATACCCAGGTTAGCGCGGTTGATCACGTCGGCCCAGGTGTTGACCACACGACCAGTGGAGTCAATGATCGACTGGTTGAAGTTGAATCCGTTCAAGTTAAAGGCCATCGTGGACACACCTAAAGCGGTGAACCAGATACCCACAACCGGCCAAGCAGCTAAGAAGAAGTGCAAGGAACGGCTGTTGTTGAAAGAAGCATATTGGAAGATCAGACGACCGAAGTAGCCGTGGGCTGCAACGATGTTGTAGGTTTCTTCTTCTTGACCGAATTTGTAACCGTAGTTTTGAGATTCGGTTTCAGAGGTCTCACGAACTAAGCTGGAGGTCACCAAAGAACCGTGCATGGCACTGAACAAGGAACCACCGAACACACCGGCAACACCCAACATATGGAAGGGGTGCATCAGGATGTTGTGCTCAGCTTGGAACACCAAC
>JAABSJ010000022.1 GCA_011390515.1 Oscillatoria sp. | reverse complement strand
GGAGAGGGGGTCGTCGGTTGTGCGCTGGGAAGGGTAGCAGGGGGGAGAGGTTCGGGTCTACTCCCCGTTTTTTTCATCGCCACAAACACTTGATAACGAGTGGTGCGTGGGTTTTCAATGGCAGCAGTCACCCCGACTGCGCGCATGGCATTAATGGCGATTTGTTGCTGGGGAGGCAGTTGCAACCAGGCGGGAGTATTCTGATTGAGGGTGCGTTCCATATCCATGAAAAAATGGCCATTGTTAGGAGTCAACTCTAACGGGACCACGCTTTGGAATTGCTGACTCATCCCCAGGGGAGTTTGAGGTTTGGGGGCGATTCTCTCAGCAACCGGGGCCAAAACACTGATAAAGGCGACATTGCCATCTAACCAACCGTGGTTGACGCTCACGGAACCATTTTGAGCCGTCCATTTGACCATAGGCTGTTCGCCAATTTGGACCGATTCAACACTAAAGTTATATTGTTCACTCATCACCTGATCCAGCTTAGAGAGCGTCGCCTCCCCGGCACGGCGATCGCTGGCTTGGACCATTAATACCACCCCGACGGGAAAAAACGAGGTATTGTTTTCTGCCGGTGGCAGCATCGCTAGGGAAAATTCCCCCTGCATCCAGGGGAGTAAGTCTTTTTCTAAATCGAGGGTGGTGGTATTGCGGATGGCAGTTTGCAACCACTCGGGATTAATCGGTGCCAGGGGATTGGTTGCCACCCCTTGGCTATAATCTTGCCAAGCTCGCTGTAAATTTCCTCCGGACATCATCATTAAGGTGTCCGCAGGGAGGCGCGTTGTCATGGTTTTGGCATTATTTTCGACGGCATATTTCCGTTCGCTATCCGGTTTGAGCCATGCTACGGTATCAAAGGCAATCCCTTCGGGTTGGAGGGTGATACTGGTGGCGAATCCCTGGTTTTGTTGCTGCTGGGCAATTTCATTAGGAACCGGGAGCTCGGAGTTTAACGAGGCAACGGCAGCAGCGACGGGGACATTGACATAAAAACGGCCAAAGGGTCGGGGGGTTTCGATTTTTTGCCATGCAGCGATCGCGCCCGGTGCATCGACGATGGAGGGTGCGCCGAGGAAGGTATCGATGGCGCGGTTGATGGTTTCACTATCCTTGGCGATCGCTAAATAGCGACCATCGATGACAGTGACTGAAAAGCGATTCTCATCCGGCACCCCTTGGGTTTCTTTAATTTCTATATTTTTGTAAGTTCGAGGGACCCATCTGCCGCCTTGTGGAGGTTGGGCGGATTCTAGAATTTCCTTGGCGCGACTGGGATTGGCGATCGGTAACACCATCAGCAGAGACTGGCGACCCGAAAATGCTGCCGGAGAGGGCACTATTTCGTTATCTTCCCCAGCGGCATTCACCGGGAAGGGCGGTAAAAACCCCAGGGTCACTTCGGACCCTACCCAAGGTTGAATGTCTTGTTCATACTGGAATCCATTGGCGGTGAGGTAGCGATCGCGCAACTGCACTAGGTAATTATCCAGCATCTGTTGGCTTTCCGGGGTGCCAAATTCGCGCATTCTTTGCCACTGTCCCCCATCGGTAGTCAGGGAAACCGTCATCAAAGCATCTTCAGGAATCAGTTCGGCACCCACTGGAATCTCGGGTAAAGGGCGTTTGTTCGCGATCGCCCAGAATGCCGTAATCGCGCCACCGATTAACAGGACCGCAGCAACAGCGGCGATCCCGATGGAAACTTTCTGTTTCTCCAGTTTGATTTCTGGGGTCTCTTTTGGGGTCTCTTTACTGTCTTGGATCTCAGGGTTAGTCTCAGACATGATGTTACCGAGCGTCAGGAGTGCAATTGACAATTTAACGCAAACTGTTACTTTCTTTCGGGTATCCTTCCTCAATTCTCAAAAATGGGGGATCCGCCCAGCGCCATACCCCTGCTGGCGGGGGATACAGAAATAAGCTGGGGGAAGAATCAAAGGGAAGGAACAGCCATTTTTTTAATACGGAATCCCGTTGTGATAGGTCTGTCAAAACCCACACCCGTGCATGGTGAGGCGTTTGCGGACGAAGCCTGCCTACGCAGGCTGCGAGAGAAAATCGACTTTTAACAACCGGATTTGGTATAAGGGAACTCCAAAAAATAAAATCTCCAAAACGTTCGTTCGTAGTGACGGATCAACGGAATAGCCCCGTCAATGTCGGAGTAAATGCTTGCGCCCTGGGGCGCAAGCATTTACTCCGACACCTACCTTCCTTCCAGTGCAACGTTTGGAGGATTTATATTTTGCAATCCCCTAAGTAGAAATTTCACGGACTGTTTTATACCAAATCCGGTTGGTAAAAGTCGGTTTTCGCTTTTAGCCCGCGCAGGCGGGCTTCGTCCGCAAACGCCCCACCCTTCAGGGTGCGGGTTTTTATAGACCTTTGACAACCGAATTCCGTATTACATCCCTGGGGTGAATTCTTTGTCCAGGGGTACAGTATTCGATAAAAAGGAGAAAAACCCGGTTTTACCGCCCACAGAAAACGGCGAATTCCTACAAATTTTCAGATTTTCTCCAGGAGCCCGGTTGTCTTCCCCCTACTGTACTGACCCCATAGACGGAAGTCAATTGAAAATCTGTTCCGGTTGGTTTCATCGGATTTGACCTCAACCCGGTGATTTTATTTTGACTCGAACTGTCAGATTTTTTAAGGGCAAATTGGGACAGTAATCGGGCGATACAGGGTATTTCTTTGTTGGTATGGGCGGTTAATTCCCGTAATCGCCGATCGCAGGGTTTCTGGTTCCATACAGCTTCCCCCTTTCGCACCAGCCATTGTCGTAATATGTTCTTCCATTAAAGTGCCGCCAATATCATTGCATCCCCAGTTGAGGGCTGTTGTTGCACCGTCTAATCCGAGTTTCACCCAACTGGGTTGATGATTGGAAATCCAGTTGCCGAGGAAGATTCGGGAAACTGCTGTGAGGAGCAAAGTATTCGCGAGAATGGGTTGATCTCGACCGACGCGATGGCGCAAAGGGGCGGGGGCTTGTTCTCCCACAAAGGGGAGTAAAATAAATTCGGTAATTTGGGCGGGATAGTGGCGATCGCAGGCAGTTTGTTGGAGCGATCGCAATTTTTCCAAATGGTCGATTTGTTGCTGCGGCGTTTCAATATGTCCACACAACATGGTGCTCGTTGTCGGTAATCCCAAACGATGGGCTGTACTGACAATTTCTAGCCAAGTTTCAGTATTAATTTTTTCCGGACAAATAATATTGCGGATGCGATCGTCCAAGACTTCCGCCGCAGTTCCCGGCATAGAACCCACTCCCGCCTCTTGCAAAGCGGCGATCGTCTCCTCATAAGTAATCTGGTCTTCTCGGGCAATAAACTGCACTTCTTGAGGAGAAAAAGCGTGCAAGTGCAAATCCGGAAATTCATCTTTAATTGTCCCCACCAGCTTCAAATAATAGGGTAAAGATTTCCCATCAATTTTAGCCTCCAAATGCAAACCGCCCTGCATACAAATTTCTGTAGCCCCCCGTTGCACCGCATCGGTGGTTTTTTCCAGAATTTTACCCCAATCCAACCAAAAGGCTCCCTCTTCATCCGCATCGCGACGAAAGGCACAGAAACTACAATGTTGTTCGCAAATGTTGGTAAAGTTTATATTCCGATTAATCACATAAGTAACCGAATTGCCCGATTGTTTCTGCCGGAGTTTGTCCGCAACCTCAGCAATGGCAGTCACCTGTTCCGGGTCAGTTTGCTGGAGCAATATAACCGCTTCTGTTGGAGAAATATCGGTTCCCCCTAAAGCACTGGATAGAATAGAATCAATAGGTTTTAAAATCATGGAATTAAGGTAAGTTAACAAACATACATAGTAGAAAGTTGGGCGGCAAAATATTGACTAATTGTTTAAAAATACAGTTTTAATAAAGAATGTATCTCCAATTTAATTAACAATTGCAATACCAGTCACTAGGTCTGGGATTAATTTTCGTTCCAGGTAGAATTTCCCCGTTCAAATTTTCCCCAAGATTTTCTAAAGTATCGAGCCAGTTTTATCATAGAGCGAACCTTAATCCTTCTGGCAATGGATCTCAAACTGATAATCGGGGAGTGGGAGCCAGAAACCTGGCTTTCTCTAGGTCAAATTCATTTAGACTGGCTCTATTGCCAGGACAAAACATTGAGGATTTGCCTAGATTGGCTGCTTTTACGGCAGTGGGTTGTGAAAAAATCAGTTTTTAACCTTTACTGGAGCGTCGTCCTCGGGAAGAGTAGCCAGAGTCCAGTGGAGGGTAAAATTTTGATTCGGGTAGACTGGGAGGCGATGTTCCCAAAACATGACATGATGAGATGGGAATAAAATTACCGATCCTTTCCAAAACCCCAGCCCTGCGTCATAATAGATACTTGCTCCTTGGGGTTCGATATTCCTGTAATCCAGATTGATTCCACTTGCTCATCGATTTTACCCCGAAGGTAAAATTCCACTATTGAGTTTGATTATTACAGATAAATGGAAATTTCACCCGCTTTGCACCCGTCCCACATCGAACCGGCGCTTCCCCCCCTAGATGTATCCGTCGTTGTCCCTATTCACAACGAGGTGGAAAGTCTGCCTCACCTAATAGGGGCGATCGCCCAGGCCCTAAGTGATGCTCAACTTCATTATGAACTGATCTGCGTGGATGATGGCTCCACCGATGGCTCCACCGAACTGCTCAAACAAGAAGCGCAAAAGCGAAATGACCTAGTAGCGGTGATTTTGCGCCGCAATTATGGACAGTCGGCGGCAATGGCGGCGGGATTTAAGTCGGCGCGATCGCCGATTATCGTCACCTTGGATGGGGATTTGCAAAATGACCCTGCCGATATTCCCGAACTGCTGATGAAGTTAAATGAGGGATATGATCTCGTCAGTGGTTGGCGTAAAAATCGTCAAGATGCGGCCCTGACTCGCTTGCTTCCTTCTAAAATTGCCAATGCCATGATTGGCAAGGTAACCGGGGTCAAATTGCACGATTACGGCTGTTCTTTGAAGGCATACCGCACGGAAATTGTGGCGGATATGAATCTGTACGGTGAATTGCATCGGTTTTTACCTGCCTTGGCATTTATTGAAGGGGCGAGAATTATCGAAATTCCAGTCCGTCACCATGCGCGGCGCTATGGTCAAAGTAAGTACGGATTAGGCCGCACAATTCGGGTCTTGATGGATTTATTGACCGTTTTCTTTATGAAGAAATTTCTCACCCGCCCGATGCACGTTTTTGGCGGGTTTGGGATTATTTCTATGGTCTTAGGTTTTCTATTAGGATTGTACCTAACGATTCTCAAACTCGGATTTGGGGCAAGTATTGGCGATCGCCCCTTACTGATTTTGACCGTGGTCCTGCTTTTGGCTGGGGTGCAATTATTTAGTTTTGGCCTATTGGCGGAGTTATTAATGCGAACCTATCATGAATCTCAGCAACGCCCGATTTATCGGATTCGGGAAGTCATTGAACCCGCGCCACGATATAGCGAGTCTAAATCACTTTGACACCTGGATCGGCTCCCCTCTCCCATTCCTTACAAGGATAGGTTTTTTACGTTCAGGGGGCTTTGCCTCACATTTAAAATCACTTCCGGTCCCCTCCCCTGTGTCTTGGTCCGGGTTAGGGTGGGGTCCTCATTGACGCGCGATCGCTCGTCACGGAGGAATGGGTGGGTGTAGGGTCGTCGTGACGTGCTTTGCCACGTCACGAAGAAGAGGTTTCCCCTCCGGTCCCCTCCCCTTGCCAAGGAGAGGAGACTGGAGATGCATTTAGGCGTAAAAAACCTACTCTTGTAAGCTCTCCCGTTCTGGGCCGCCAACGGTTGGGGGTGAGGGTCCCCTGGCAAACTGATTTAGGGCAAGAGACAGGGTTTAAATTTCTAACCAAAGTTTTTTAAACTTACTCATTTTTTATGCTATCGTAAGGCTATGAGTAAGTTTAGTATTTCCGAAGCCGCCAAAATCAAAGGAGTATCACCATCTACATTAAGACGTTGGGAATCAGAAGGGAAATTAATCCCTGAGCGCACAGCGTCTGGTCACCGGAGATACTCGATGTCTCAATTGCTCGGTGTTGAATCTCATAGAGCTTACACAATCGGCTATGCACGAGTCAGTAGCCACGACCAGAAACAAGACCTAGAACGTCAAAAGTCCATTATTGAATTGTTTTGCGCTCAAAATGGTTGGGAGCATGAAATTATCCAAGACTTAGGCTCTGGGATGAATTACAGTAAGCGTGGGTTAAAGCGTCTTCTTAGGTTAATCACATCGGGTGAAATCGACAGACTGGTTCTTACCCATAAGGATAGGTTACTTAGATTCGGCGCTGAACTGGTGTTCAGCATCTGTGAGCAGTTTGGTGTAGAGATTGTCATTATAAACCGGACTGAGGATGCCAGTTTTGAGGAAGACTTAGCTAACGATGTTTTAGAAATCATTACCGTGTTTTCTGCTCGTCTTTATGGTAGCCGAAGTGACAAGAATAAAAAGATTGTTGAGGAGTTAAAAAAAGTTAGTGAAGAGCTTTAAGACCAAGCTATAGCAGTCCTTGCAGCAGTTGTGGAAGACGTCGCCGACGGTTGGGGGCCGCCGACCTCTTCCACAACTGATTTAGGATTGCTATAGCAATCCTAAATGATTTGTAACATTTTTAGCTCCCCTCTCCCGTTCTGGGAGAGGGGTTGGGGGTGAGGGTCTTCCACAACTGATTTAGGATTGCTATATAGCCTAAATTTTTGGCAAATTGCTAGAGATGTGGTGAAGAAACCCGGTTTCTAACCCGCTACCTTGATGGTTTATCCTTCGTTCTTTTTCCTATTCTCGAATCCCATCTTCGGGAATGCCGACGGCGGAAAGTCCGGCGATCGCCCGTAAATTTTGGACGCGAATCAGTTCCATAAAATCTAACCCGGGTCGGCCTTCTAAGGTGGCAACAGTTTCGATCGCACTCAACAGATGTCTAGCCGCATCCGGTTCGTTATAGCCTCTTCTCAGGGCAACTTGAATCGCCCCTTGATCCGCCTCAATTTCGCGATCGCTGCGGTGGGTACTCCGCCAAATTTGAGCCCCGGCTAGGGCCGTTAACCCCCCAGCGGTGACAACTCCCACCGCATCTCCTTGGACGAGTTCGACTAGAGTCCCTAACAATCCAGTAATCACCACCCCTTGATATAAGTCCGGTTTAAACCATTTCACCCCCAATAACCAGCTAACGGTTCTCAGGAGTAACAAGTCTCTTTGGGGTCTGGATAATTTGCGCCAGAGGTCAAAGTTAATATAAATCGGGCGTTCCCTCGCCCAAGGCAGGGGAAAGGAACTCGCGATCGCCGTGGATTGTTGCGGTTTATTGACGATTTTGCACAGCATCCGACCCGATGCAGGCATCAAGTCTAATAAGCGGAAGATTTCGGGTGATGGATCCATGATAGGCTGATTCAGGTTGAGAGTGGGGATAGTTAGAGTTTGGAGGAACTCGCAAAGAAACGCCCAGAGCGTCCTACAATAAAATACGATAGTGCGATTCGTTTCTCCTTGGGAGTGGGTGGACACCAAACCAGCCCTTCGAGGGAATATTAGGGGAGCTATCGGCCATTTTAATGAGTGAAGTTGAAGACATGGAAGCTTTTGAGCCAATTCCACCGGAATGGATAACGAAGGCAGTTCACGCTCACGAGTTCTACTGCCCTTCCTGCCATGCGACCTCTATGCAGGCGCAGCGGGTTTGGATTAATCGGCGATCGCCGGTTTATACGGAAAACCACCGTCGCAAGTGGCAGGAGTTTTACGAGTGTGGGAACTGTGGTTGTGTTTGGTGGGCCTGGAGTAGCGATCGCCCCCCTTCGGAGTTTGCCGATCGCCAAGTCCCGCCCCGAGACGATTTCCCCTCGTCTCTGGATGATTTATTTTAACCCTTGACGAAATTACCAACTTATGCATAAAAGTCGGATTAAGAAACTGGGTCACGATTTACCACCGAGGGGATTGTTCTAGCAATTTTTGAGCCGCCACCCGCTCCAACCCTGGGGAGAAAAAATACCCCTGTCCATAATCACAGTGCAACGACCAAAGCTGCACTAAATGTTGCTCTTTACCGGAATAAACAATGCAGAAAGTTGACATTACCCAAGCAACAACCCAGATTTCTTCTTGGCTTCAATCTGCCTTAAAGGGTGAAGAAATCATCATTACTCAAAACAATCAACCGATTCTGAAACTGAGCCAGTTTCCCCAAGGGGCAAAAAAGCGGCAAAGGGGCAGCGCCAAAGGTCAAATTTGGATGTCTCCAGATTTTGATGAACCCTTAGAAGATTTTCAGGAATATATGTAATGAAACTCCTCATCGATACTCATATATTTCTATGGTTCATCAACGATAGCCCTCATCTCAGTCAGAATGCCGTTGATTTATTAGAATCGGATACGGATATACTGCTGAGTATTGCCAGCCTGTGGGAAATTGCCATTAAAGTTAATTTGAAAAAACTAACTTTGCCCGATGTCTATGAAAAATTTATTCCCGAACAAATTGCCAAAAACACTATTCAGATGATGCCGGTGACGATCGCGCATTTAAACATTGTCGCGAAGGGAGCATCTCAATTTTGCCTCAAAGGGAAATTTACACATCTTGCTCCCCCTTCCCTCGTAGGGAAGGGGGCTGGGGGGTTAGGTCTCTTTGCCTTCTTGAGATGCTCCCGTCGCGAAACTCCCGTTACATCACCGGGATCCATTTGATAGACTGTTGGTATCTCAAGCAATCTCAGAAAACATTCCCATCATTAGTGCTGACATTAAATTTGACGATTATGGCATTAATCGCCTCTGGTAATTTACTGGACCGTGAAAAGTTCTGTGAGATAATTAATGCAGAGGTTCTTACTTAAGTGAAAAAGAAGGCGATCGCCCGTTGAAAATACAATCACTCAGAAACCAGGTTAACAACCCACTCGCTTCGGGTTGCTCACTGGGTCGTCTTAACCGACAACCCGGCCCTTGTTAGCCAATATCCCGCAGAAATGCCTCACTTAAGTGCTGGATGCCGTGAATCGGTTTGTGTTGACCCCACCAGAAGCGATCGGCAATATAGGGGCATTTAAACCGCCCCTACATAATCTGTGATTCTTTCTTCACCAAAACTTCATAAAAATGTGTACAAGAATATTCTTTTTTCACTAGAAAAACTGGGTATTATAACAACAATCTTACTTCTGGAGCCTACATTCCGCAGATAAAATAAGAAAGTTCGGAATATTATAAAACCATGACAGACATAGCATCTGACATCATAGTACAAGATATTGACCACTGTGGCATAGTCTCGGGCATCATTGATGAGATAGGGCTTGTCGAGCTGATTAACCGGGAACTGGAGCCTCACCCCCTCACTCTGGTGAGTCCAGGAATCGTTGTCAAAGCAATGATTCTCAATGGTTTAGGGTTGGTGAGCGCCCCATTGTACTTATTTCCCCAATTCTTTGTCGGCAAAGCGACAGAACATCTTCTGGGAGAAGGGATAACCCCAGATCTGCTCAATGATGACCGATTAGGTAGAGTCCTAGATGAACTTTATAAAGTAGGCATCACTCAACTATTTGTCAAAATAGCCTTGGCTGCGGCTAAAAAGTTCCGAGTAAATACCCAGAGCAAGCACCTTGATTCCACATCATTTCATGTTCATGGACAATATTTTCGCGAACCTAACCTAACAGGAGAACCCGTTCCGATTGAGATTACTTATGGATACTCAAGAGACCACCGTCCGGACTTAAAACAATTTATCGTAGACTTAATTTGCACTTCAGACGGGGATATTCCGCTCTATTTAAGAGTAGCCTCGGGCAATGAATCTGACTCAGCCATTTTTGCTAAATTAATGAAAGAATTTAGAGAAAATTGGGACATGGACGGATTATTTGTAGCCGATGCCGCCCTTTATAATCAAGAAAATTTAAGACAAATTAATCATTTGAACTGGGTTTCGAGAGTTCCGGCTTCTTTAAAAGCAGCTAAAGAATTGTTGAGCGAACCCGCCGAAGAAGACCTGCAAACTTGTCAATTGGAGGGATACCGGATAAAAAGTTGTGAAATCACTTATGAAGAAATTAAACAAAGATGGCTGCTAGTCGAAAGTGAAAAAAGAAAAGAGTCTGACTTAAAGCAATTAAAGAAAAAAGTTAAAAATTTGGAAGGAAAAGCTCGCTCAGAACTTAAGAGCTTAACCCAACAAAAATTCGCTTGTCAACCTGATGCACAACAAGCAGTTGAGCAATTTAACAAGAAGCTAAGATATCATACAATCACCGGAGTTGAAATATTAACAGTTCCCTATTATCCCCAACCCGGAAGACCACCCAAGGGAGCCAAGCCTGCTGGGTATCATTATCAAATCCAAGCCGACTTGGCCGAGAACGAGTCAGCCATAGAACAAGAGAAAATCCGAGCGGGAAGATTTATCCTAGCTACGAACGTCTTGGATGTTAATGAACTGAGTGATGAACAGGTATTAAAAGAATACAAAAACCAACAATCGACTGAAAGAGGATTTCGGTTTTTAAAAGACCCGATGTTTTTTACCGATAGTGTATTCCTAAAAAATCCCGAACGAATAGAAGCCCTGGCAATGGTGATGGGCTTGTGTTTGTTAGTGTATAGTTTAGGTCAAAGAGCATTAAGAGAGGCCCTGGCTCAAGCAAAAAAGTCGATTAAGAATCAAGTAGGTAAACCCACCAGTACCCCAACTCTACGATGGGTTTTTCAATGTTTTCAATCCATTCATTTGCTGACGGTTGATGGGGTGAAGAAAATCACCTATTTAACTGATGAGCGGCGATGGATCCTTCAGTTCCTAGGGGCCTCCTGCCAGAAATATTATTTACTGACTTGATGAAACCTGCGGAATGTGGGCTAAAAGCGAAAACCGACTTTTAACAACCGGATTTGGTATAAGGAATGAATGTCTTTGCTGGAAGGGGGAGCAAGACGTATAAATTCCCCTTTGAGGCCAAATTGAGATGCTCCCAGAACGTGAGGGTTTCATCCGACTTTTTGATGCTGACAAGCTTCGGCTATCATGGTGCGAATTTCGGTGCAGAGGCGCTCGAAACTTAATCCTTGTTTTTGGAGAATGGTTTGGACTGAGCCTTTGAGTTGTAGATACTCTTGGGGAGTAATATCTTTGGCAGTCATGACGACGACGGGGATGGCTCGCCAGTGAGGATATTGTTTTAATGCATTTAAAAACTCAAATCCATCCATTTCGGGCATCATCAAATCGAGTAATATTAAATCCGGGGGATAAGCGGCGATCGCCTCTAAACCGCGCCGACCATTTTCGGCCACAAAAGTTTTCCAGCCGTGGTTCTCCAGGACCCGATGAAGGAGTTCCCGAGTCGCTGGATCATCCTCCACAACCAGAATCGATTCTACTGGAGGATTGTCTGGGGAGGATTCTGATTGGCGTTGCTGATATTTATGCAACAGTGCAATCAAGCGTTGGCGATCAATGGGTTTAGTCATGTAATCCGAAGCGCCTAGAGCCATCCCCATCGGCTTATTATCCATCATGGTGAGGACAATGGTGGGAATATCAGCGAGTTCGGGGTCTGCTTTGAGGGCGCAGAGAACGGACCAGCCGTCCTGATGGGGCATCATCACATCGAGGGTAATGGCATCGGGGTGGAGTTCTTTGGCGAGTTCTAATCCCCGATCGCCCGTGGAGGCGATCGCCACCCCCCAGCCTTCTTTCGTCAAAAAGCGCTGCATCAGCTCATGAACTGTCGGGTCATCATCAATCACCAACACCGTTTTGCCACTTTCCGGTAAAGCATCCCATTCTGTCATCGGGGAAGACTCCTGTTCTGGATTGGGAAGTGCCTTAACTTGTGCGGGGAGAAGCATGGTAAAGGTAGACCCTTCTCCTTCCTGACTGGTGACGGTAATATCACCCCCCATCATCTCACAGAATCGCTTGGCGATCGCCAACCCTAGACCCGTCCCACCATACTTGCGGGTGGTGGAGGCATCCGCTTGAGTAAATGCCTCAAATAACCGATTAATTTGCTCCGGTGTCATCCCAATTCCCGTATCTTTGATTTGAAAACAAATCCAATCGGATTCAGAGTGAGGAAGTCCCGGAGTTACATAGCCAGATTCCGGCGGTTGTGCGAGAACTGCACAGAGGACCTCATGGGCAGAATCTTGGGGTTGGGGGTTCGGGATGCGGGTGACTTCCAGGGAAATTGTGCCATTTTCTGTAAATTTAGCGGCATTGGAGAGCAGATTAAATAAATTTTGTCTAACTTTGGTTAAGTCAGCCCACATTGAGCCGAGTTCCGGCGCATATCGGACCGCCATCTGATTGCTATTTTTTTCGATTAGGGGTTGGACGGTACCGACCACTTCCTGGAGAGTGGATTCAATGTCAAAGGGTTCTAGGTATAGTTCCATGCGACCCGCTTCAATTTTAGACAGGTCGAGGATATCGTTGATAATCCCGAGTAAATGCTTTCCAGCGCCGTGAATTTTTTGCAGGTCCAAGCTCAAGTCTTCTTGACCCATATCTTCGGCATCTTCTTGTAACATTTCACTGTAACCGAGGATGGCATTGAGAGGGGTCCGCAGTTCATGACTCATATTGGCTAAAAATTGACTTTTAGCGCGGTTGGCGGCGATCGCCGCATCTTTTTTCTCTTCAATGGTTTGATTCGCCAGTTGGAATAGGCGAGAATGTGCGACTAAGAGGATATGCAAATCTAAAAATCGCACTTGTCCATCGGGGAAGACTAGGGCGATCGGTTCGTAGGCTTGATGGGGGTCACGGGCCAGGGCCACATCAACCGCTTCGTTGATTTTACAGGATGTGGGGAGATGCAGCGGCGGGGAATAGATGCCAGATTTGGTTTCCACCGCTTGGATTATGCTCCACAGGACGGACATGGGACGTTTGAGATAAATTTCTAATCCGTAGGGACGACTCAGCCATTCAAAAAATTTCCGACGGGAAATGATGCCGAGGGGTTGTTCATCGGAGATAATCATCACGCCGGGTAACTCCAGGTGAGTTTGAAAGGCTTGGCTGACAACCTGTCCGAGGGTGGAGGCGGGGACTTGAAAATCATGGGAAGGTAAATCCGCCAAGGTTGAATCCAGGGTTAGCTGGTCTTGTTCTGGATAAAGCACGCTTGTGGTCCTCCCTATACTGATCCAGAAAATACTGACCCAGTGTAAAAACCCGCACCCTCAAGGGTGGGGCTATACGGACAAAGCCCGCAGGCGCGGGCTACAGAGCAAAAACCCGCACTCTCAAGGGTGGGGCTATACGGACAAAGCCAGCGGGCGCGGGCTACAGAGTAAAGTAAATCAAGTAGGTGTTTGACAATCGGATTGATTATGAGTCGGGGCACATCAGGCTGTCCCTTGCTAGTCTTGGCAAGGGGAAGTGCTATTATACGCCCGCTTTCTTTTCGTAACCCAAACTTAGTTTTAAACCCGATCATCCTTCCCTCCTTAAACTGGGTACTTTTCAAAACAATGCCTGAACTCGTGAGTGGTTTTGGGTGGTTTTGTTACTCCATTAGGTTAGCCGGAAACTGAAAGCGGTAAGGCAGGCGGACCGTAAAGGTCGATCCGGACCCGAGTTCGCTGGAAACGGTGATTTCCCCTCCCATCATTTCACAGAATCGCTGACCGATCGCCAGTCCTAATCCAGTTCCTCCATACTTGCGGGTGGTACTGGGGTCAGCCTGAGTAAAGGCATTAAAAATCTGCTCCATCTGCTGTGATGTCATCCCAATTCCGGTATCAATCACCCGAAATTCAATCCAGTCCGGGGGCTGATCCGGGGCAAATCCCCCGTCGGAAATCAGTCTCACTTCCAAGGTGATGGTCCCATTTTCGGTAAATTTAGCAGCGTTGCTTAATAAGTTCAACAGCACTTGCCGAACTTTGTTTAAATCCGAATACATTTGGCCCATATCGGGGGGAGCGTTAACCTGGAGGTGATTTCCATTTTTCTGGACTAAGGGGTGAATGGTCGCCACTGCTGCCTCGATCACTGGGGCCACCTCGAAGGGTTCTAGGTAAATATCCATTTTACCCGCTTCAATTTTCGAGAGGTCGAGAATATCATTAATCAAACTCAATAGATGCTTTCCGGCAAACTGAATTTTTTTCAGGTCGGGAATAAAATCCGGGATGCCCACTTCTTCGGCTTCTTCTTCGAGGATTTCACTATAGCCGACGATCGCATTCAGGGGGGTTCGCAGTTCATGGCTCATATTAGCCAAAAACATACTTTTGGCTTCATTGGCCGCTTCGGCAGCTTCTTTGGCCTGGTAGAGCATGAGTTCAGCTTGTTTGCGACTGGTAATGTCTCGGACAATCACGATGGTTTGGTTTTCCAGCAGAGGGAGAAGTCGGGCTTCAAAGTATTTGAGGCGATCATTGACGGTTAAGGCGTATTCGCGATAGACTAAATTGCGATTAGCTTTGACTTCATCCAGGGCATCTGTAAAGGTTTGACTGACATCTGAGGGGAGAACTTCATTAATTTTCCGCCCTAGAAATTCTTCCGGAGGCCGGTAAAGGTCGGATACTTTTCCGGCTTGATAATCTAAAATTGTGGCCTGGCGATCGAGTTTGAAGTATAAATCTGGCAGGGCTTTGAAAATGGCTTGGAGTTCCGACGTGGTATGGTATAATTTTTCTTCGTACTGTTTGCGCTCGGTGATATCTCGGGTGATGGAAACCACACAGGGAACTCCCTCTAAGACAATAGATTCGGCACAGAATAAGCCGACGCGAATTTCCCCGGATTTCATTCTAAAGTGGATTTCGCGATCGATGACTCGACCACAGGTTTGTAATTCCTCAATACAGGTCATTTTTTCGGATTCATAGACCCAAATATTCAGATCGGTTGAGTTGTTGCCGATGACTTCAGCCCACTCAAAGCCGGACATTTCTAGGAAGCGATCGTTCACTTCAATATAACGACCTTCCTCTAGGGTGGTAATGGCGATCGCATCGGGAGAAGCGCGAAAGGCTTTAGAAAACTTTTCCTGAGAGACGCGCAGGGCCTCTCGCGCCCGTCGGCGATCGGTAATATCCGTTTGGGACCCCGCAAACCGATAGGGATTGCCATCGGCATCCCGAACCGCCATCCCCCGAACCAGCATCCAAAGATAGGACCCATTGGTATGCAAGATCCGATATTCTGTTTGTAAGTGAGGGCTCCGTCCTTTTAAGTGGGCCTGAATATCGGCTTCCACTCGTTCAAAGTCATCGGGGTGAATGCGACTGAACCATTCATCGGGATTGGACCCGATTTCGTCGGGGTCGCAGCCGATCGCCGACTTCCACCGGGGAGAAAAATAGATTTCTTGGGCGTTCAAATCCCAGTCCCATATCCCATCATTGGCCCCGGCAACGGCGATCGCATAGCGTTCCTGACTCTTTTGGAGGGCAAAGGTGGCCCGTTCCACCGCCAACTCCATTTCCCAAGGTTTTCTGACCCAGATAAAAGTAGATAATCCACAGGAGAAGGCTAAAAACCCACCGAGGGAGTATAACCAGCCAATGGGTCTACTCACGGGCCATCCCTCCAAGGGGATAGCGGCCATTTGCCAGGACCCGTTGGGTAAGGAAACATCCAGGAGAACCGGGTTACGATTAAACAAGTCTGGATCGCCGAAAAATACAGCCCCTTGGGGCCCTAAGCCATCGCTTCCGCGAATGGCGTACTGGACGGGAATGGGAGTATTGAAGCGAGATTGAGTTAGGGTGGGTTTGCGTCCTGGAGGAGTGGCGATCGCCTTGTGGGTGGGGAGGATTCCGGCATCGGCGAAGAGCACCTGCGGATCGATGATAATCGCAACCAGACCCCAATAAGCACCCTCCCCGGGACTATTCGGGGAATTCAGGAAAATGGGGGTGCGACTCACTAAGGCAGTTCCCCCCTGAACTAACGGCGCCGGACCGGCCACGAGGGTACTTTTACTCTCGATACTTTGTCGGACAATCTGTTGAGAGGTGTAATATTCCAGGAGGTTGAGACCCAGGGCAGTTTCATGACCCTCGAACGGATAAAGATGACTGATAATATTATCTTTAGCCAACTGAATATTCAGAATCCCCGTTTGCTCAGAAACCATGACTTGAGCAAGGCTCTCAAATTGCTCTGGAGTCACATTGGGATGGTTGGAAACGTAGGCAAGCAGACCCCGAGTAATAAACAGTCGGGAGTTTAAGGCGCTTTCGAGTCTAGCTCGCTTGGTACTGAGTTGGAGCAAGACGTCCGTGCGAATTTGCTGACGGTTGCGTTCGATTTCCGACTTAGCCAGGGCCCAAACTCCGGCGATAACTAGGCCAGCCGAACAGACAGCAGCAATGTAAGGTGACAATCGCGATCGCATCACACTCTCATATTTATTCAATTACCCACAAGTCAGCGATAGCTATTTTTACGAAAGCAAAACCTGATGGATCTGAGGCCCCTACAACTGAGCCAGGGATTTGCCTCTTCTGCCCTGATAGATCAGGAGATTGTAGAAGTTGGCATTTTTTAAACCGAAACGGTTTTAGGGCGTTAAAATTTTCCCTTCATTAATTAGCTTATCCTATTTTACCCAAGAGATTGTAGAGATTTCAGAGAAATCATTTCACAGCAATGCTATAAAAAATTCTGGCCGTTTCGTATTGTATTTAAGGCTACTATTTTCAGCGGAGGCAATCCCCCGAAATGCCTCCGCACTCACCGACACTTGTCCCTAAATCAGCAAATCCTGACGCGGCTTAAATGTTTCAATCTGACGCAATTTCTCATAGAGTTCTCGTTCCTGGTCCGTGACCTGTTTCGGAACCGCAATCACAATTTCCACAAGTTGGTCACCCCGCTTGCCATCCCCAGTGGGATAGCCCTTATTGGCCAGACGCAACCGTTTACCCGGTCCAACCCCTGGGGGGAGAGTCATTTTCACCAACCCATCCAGGGTCGGGACTTCCACCGCCCCACCGAGGACCGCCTCACAGGGGGAAATCGGGAGTACACAGTAGATATCCGCACCTTCAACCTTAAAAAACCCGTGGGGGGCAACGGTGATTTTTAAATACAAATCCCCCCCATTCATGCCTTGACCGCGCAGACGAATCCGCTGACCCGTGACCATGCCTGTTGGCATCGTCACTTCCAGCGATCGGCCATCTTCCAGGCGAATCCGTTCTCGACCCCCGGTATAGGCTTTTTCCAGAGGTAAAGTCAGACGCGCTTCCACATCCCGGGGATTAGGACGCGCCGGAATCGTATAGGCAGTTTTGCTGCTGCGGGGTTGAAAGGCATCGCGATCGCTGGCGGTAGCCGTAGTCCCTACCCCCACCCCCGCAGTCCGGGTTTCCCGACGGCCCAGCAGTTCATCTACAAAGCTGTCAAAATTGGCATATTCCGAGAAATTGCTGGAGTTCTGAGGTTCCCGGGACGACCCTGCCGCAAAGGGATTGCTGCGACTGTTCCAGCTTGGGGGTCGCACCGCTGCGCGACCTTTAAAACCTTTCTTGCCCAAAAACCGACTAAATTCGTCGTATTGCGCCCGCTTGTTCGGGTCCGAGAGGACCTCATACGCTTCCGAGAGGTCCTTAAATTTTTCCTCGGCGACTTTATTGCCCGGATTCAGATCGGGATGATACTGCCTTGCCAGTCGCCGGTAGGCTTTTTTAATCGACTCCGTAGAGGCTTCTTTCGTCAATCCGAGAATTTCGTAATAATTGCGCCAGTTCTGCATATCCGCGATTTTAGACGTTAGATTTTGGATTGTTATCAATTAGATGGACGGACGACCTTGGAGTTATGGAGGGGACTGCGGTTGGGTTGCCCCTGCCACGGCGCGAGGGGACCCGACCGCACCCCCCTTCCCCTCACCAAAGCGCGATCGCAATCCAAAATCGTTCGCGCACGCTTGATTTTACAACCACTCTTCATCATCGTCATCCCAATCTTCATCCTGGTAGGGATTATTGTAACGGTTTGGGCCACTCGTCCCCGAGACCGAGGACCGTCCTCGACGTCGGGGTCCGCGACTGTCTCCGGGATAAAAGTCTCGGGATTGGGATCCGCGACTGTCTCCGGGATAGATTTCTCGGGATTGGGGTCCGCGATTGTCTGCGGAATAGATATCTCGGGATTGGGCTGCGCGACTGTCTCCGGGATAGATTTCTCGCGGTTGCCGATAGGCAGTCTCGAAGAAATCATCTCTCACAGACTCTCGTTCCGGTCGGTCTTCGGTAAAAGCACGGCGGATTGAGCCAAAAATACTCTCTTCCTCCTCCGTCTCTTGAGTGCGCCGATAGATTTCCCGGTTGAGTTCGTAGACTGCATCCTGAAGGTCAGACTGGGCTAAGTCGATTCCCCGTTCGTCCCCCCGTTCTAAACTCTGGCGCAGATCTCGGATGGCGGTTTCAATCCGTCCGCGATGAGGGGCCACAAATTGGATGCCATAATCCAAAGTCGCCTCTCTGAGTTGCCGTTCCGCTTGATAGGCTAATGCCTCGACTCGGTTACGTTTTTCGATTCGTTCCCGGCGTTCGCGATCGACTTGGGCATATTCATCGGCCTCCTGAATCATCCGCATCACTTCTGATTCGCTGAGGGTAGATGCCCCCTGAATCACCACACTCTGCTCTCGCCCGGTCATCCGGTCTAAGGCAGTCACCTGCAAAATTCCATTGGCATCCACATCAAAGGATACTTGAATTTGGGGAACTCCCCGAGGTGCAGGCGGAATTCCGGTCAATTTAAACCGTCCCAAGGATTTATTATCGGCAACCATTTCCCGTTCTCCCTGGACAATATGAATTTCTACGACGGTTTGATTATTCTCCGATGTCGAAAAGATATCCGAACGTCGCACGGGAATGGTGGTGTTGCGGGGAATTAATTTTTTCATCACCCCACCGATGGTTTCCAGTCCCACGGACAGGGGAGTGACGTCTAACAGCAGGACATCGCGGATTTCTCCGGCGAGAATTCCTGCTTGAATGGCGGCACCGACGGCGACGACTTCATCGGGGTTGACGTTTTGATTGGGTTCGCGATCGATTAAGCTGCGGACCAGTTCTTTGACCAGGGGAATCCGGGTAGAACCGCCGACGAGGACGACTTCATCGATTTGGGCGGGGCTCATTCCTGCGTCGGTGAATGCCCGCTTGAGGGGAATGCGGAGTCGTCGAATTAGGTCGCCGCAGAGGGCTTCAAATTGCGATCGCGTCAGTTTGGTTTCTAGGTGTTTGGGTCCTTCAGCGGTGGCGGTGATAAAGGGCAGGTTGACATCGGTGACTTGGACGCCAGAGAGTTCTATTTTGGCTTTTTCTGCGGCTTCAATCAACCGCTGCAAACTTTGGCGATCGCGTCGCAAGTCTACATCTTCTGTGGTCAGGAATTGCTCCGCCAGCCAGTCTACAATTTTTTTATCGAAATCATTGCCCCCCAACTGGGTATCCCCAGCGGTAGACTTGACCTCAAACACCCCATCCCCAACTTCCATGATGGAAACGTCAAAGGTGCCACCCCCTAGGTCAAAGACGAGAATGGTTTTATAATCTAGCTGGTCAAAGCCATAGGCTAATGAGGCGGCTGTCGGTTCATTGATGATCCGCTTGACATCTATCCCGGCAATCCGTCCGGCATTGCGGGTGGCCTGTCTTTGGGCATCGTTAAAATAAGCCGGAACTGTAATCACAGCGCCGGTTACGGGTTCTCCCAGATAGCGGCTGGCTTCATCTACCAGTTTCCGCAAAATCATCGCCGAGACTTCTTCGGCAGAGAAGTCTTTTTTGAGACGAGGACATTTAATTTTGATGTTGTCCTCTTCATCCCGTCGGATGGTGTAAGGAACTCGCTTGGAGTCCGAGGAAAGTTCCCCATAGCGGCGGCCCATAAACCGCTTGATGGCATAAAAGGTATTTTGGGGATTAAGCACTGCTTGCCGTCGGGCCATTTGCCCGACTAGCTGTTCCCCTTCTTTGCTAAAACCGACCACGGAGGGAGTTGTCCGCGTTCCTTCTGCATTGGCAATCACCACCGGCTTGCCTCCCTCCATAACTGCGACCACTGAGTTGGTTGTCCCCAGGTCAATGCCGACTACTTTGCCCATGCTGTTGTCTCCACCTCTCGTGTTTTACTGCTTGGATTAACAATTCAACTGATTTTGGGTTGGTTGGCTCGTTGGAACTTTTTACAAGAAGCGATCGCCACGAATAGTGACGACATAACAGTTAACCCTAAGTTGCAATACTCAGGATATTGCTTTCTGACTTTATTCTATCTCGCGTCAGCACCGTAGGGGTTTTGGCCTCAGTCTCCATGACTCTCCTACAGGATGCCTGGGAAAACCCCCTACAGGACTTAGGCAATCTGTACCATGACCTCCTAAATGTAGGGGCGATTCGCGAATCGCCCCTACATTTAGGGTGGGTTCTCCAAATCTGCGTCAGTCCTGTCTAGCTTGAGGGAGTTGACTTTTGGTCGGGAGTCGGGTTTGGGAGGCTAAACTAGAGATTAAGGAGTGTTGCCGATCGCCTCGGTGGAGGAGATTGGCAGGTAAGCAGCAAAATTGATGGTGTGAGGGGCGAGACTGACCGCTTCTGGGTTTCTTTCCTGGATGCCGTACAAAGGGTACGGTTGATGACCCATTTCGGGTTGATTCAGGACGGATAGCTGGAGGAAGGTCAGTCCTGAATCGACGTTAAAACCTGATTCCGAGGAGTTGGAAAATGTCGTCGTTTGGATATTTTCGCCTAAAACCCCGGCCCGAACATATTCGGGCTGTACTTGAAGCCCTGAAACAACAAGATGCGATCGCCCCCCAAGACTTGGCTAAATTGTCAGGATTGACGTTAACCCAAGTTAAATGTGCCCTGAATGAATTAGAACTCAGAGCAAAAATCAAAATTCTCCGTCGCGATTCTACCCCCCGGGTCCGCGTTACCTTGGTGAAGCGATGGAACAGTCCGGACCTTAAAACTTGTTAGTCTATTTCGCGATTGTGGGAGTTTTGATTGGGGTATTCCAACAAATAAATCGTCCACATCCGATGATTAAGGAACTAACAAGTCTCTTTTAGCCCGCGCAGGGCTCTGGTGAGCACCGTCGAACCACGGGCTTCGTCTGCGAGTGCCCCACCCTTGAGGGTGTGGGTATTGGAGATTTTATTTTTTGGAGTTCCCTTAAGCGTAAAAAATTTATTCTTGTAAGGGCTGGGGGTTATAGCGGTTCCCGGACTGATGAGGTACTTTTCAAAGCCCCTCTCCCGTTCTGGGAGAGGGGTTTGGGGTGAGGGCTGTACCTTATGGACATGAGAAACGCTATAGGTCTCTTTTCAAAATTGAGATACTCCCATCCTGCCGGACTTAATTTAATCTGCTCATTTCTACTGTCGATACACGGGTAGAGTAAAGTGAAATGCACTACCTTTATTGCAAGAAGAATCCACCCAAATTTCCCCACAATTAGCTCGAATTAACCGCTTACATAAGCCTAACCCGATGCCATATCCATCTTTTTGTTCATCGCGCTGGAGACGAAACTTATCCTCAAAAATATGCTCCTGATTTTCTGCGGGAATCCCGGGACCGTTGTCGATTATGCTAACTTGAACCTTTTGTGTCGTGCGGTGCAAGATACAGACTTCGATTTGTCCGCCTTGAGGCGTGTACTTAATAGCATTGTCCACCAGATTGACAATCACCTGGCGCACCCTTTCTCCATCGGCATAAACTGAAGGTAAATCGTTGGGAATGTCGGTTTTGAGGGTATGGGATTTCGCCAATAGGCGGTCTTTGAAATTTTCCAGAATGTTCAAAGTCAGGGTTTTAAGATTTAGTTTCTGGGGATGAATGTGAAAGTCGGCACTATTTGTGCTATGAGCAGCAACGAGGATATCTGAGATCATGCGATCGATCAGGCGGGTTTGAGTGCGAGCATGGTAAATTAATCGCGATCGCAGTGCTGATGCCGCCTCGGGATTGAGAGATTTTTCCGGTTTGTAAGTGATTTCTAGGGTTTCTAAAGCCAGGGAAGCTGCCGTTAGAGGATTTCGCAACTCATGGGCTAACATGGCAATCAGACGGTCCTTAAAATGGAGTTGGTCCAGCAGTTCTTCTTTTTCCTGCTTCAGGCGAAAAATTTCATCGGAGAGTTCCATTAATTCAGCCGAATGTGCCAGTTGAGAAGAGATGGGTTTCCTGGGATAATGTCCGATCGCCTCCGATGATGCCTGCTTGCTGAGATACTCTTCCACGGACTTCTGCCAGCGATCCCACCACTTATCGAGTTCCGCTACTAAATTACTACCGGCTAGAACTTGTCTGGGTCCTGGGTGAAGTTTAATCAAAGCTGGAGTCGCTACGAGTTTGAACTGTTCAGCTAGATAAGGCTGTTCGCTGACATCAATGATCTCCAAGTCAAAGGGGATACCTGTCCGCAGTTTCTGAAAATAACTACGGATTTGGCGAATTTGTTCACTGGATCTTGGACGCCTATCAACAAATAGGACAAGCTGTAAAGGTACTTCATCGTTCTGATGCATGGTTTTTTCCGGAACTGCCCTCATGCAATCCCCTTGCGGCAATGCGGCTAAAAAAGTAACACTGATTTTGATCTGGAGACAAGTAACTCGATCGCCCTAGCAGTTCTTTGGTTTTTCTTTATATTTATAAATTATCCTGTTTATTGTCGATTCGTGAAAGAGTACAAAGGATTCGACTCTCGTCACGACTTAACTGCCCAGGAGGAAAAAAGCTAGGGCCTCCGGACTGGTCTAAACCCACTCAACGGAACCTCAACTTTCAACCTGTTGAAGCAGCAGAGCGTTAGTTGTCAAACCTTAACATTTTCTTAATACTTAAGCGAGGAATGTTGTCAAACTTGCAGAAAAATTCAGGGGCGCGGTGGGTGGTGACCGTTGCGATCGCCTTCTTTGTAGTAACCCTAGTCTTCACCCTCCACCGCTACTACACCTTTTACGCCTCTTTTGACCAAGGAATTTTCAACCAAGTCTTTTGGAATAGCACCCAGGGACGGTTGTTTCAAAGTTCGCTCTCCTCGGGTCTGTCCACCAATGTCGTTCACGATCAAGAAGTCCCAGACGTTTCCTATCACCGTCTGGGACAACATTTTACCCCGGCCCTCTTACTCTGGCTACCGATTTACAGCCTGTTTCCCTCTCCAGTCACCTTGAGCGTGCTCCATGTTACCCTGGTCACCGCTGCTGGAGGGGTGCTTTATCTCCTCGCCCGAGTCTACCTGCAACCGGCGATCGCCAGTTGGATTGCCGTTAGCTACTATGCCGCCAATGCGATCGCCGGTCCCACCCTCTCCAACTTCCATGACAACTTCCAGATGCCCCTGTTTGTCTTCAGTCTGTTGTTGGCAATGGAAAAACGCTGGTGGTGGCTCTTTTGGCCCCTCGCCCTCTGCATCCTCGCCGTCCGCGCCGATGGCGGCATCTCCCTGTTTGGCGTCGGCGTCTACATGACCCTCAGCAAACGCTATCCCAAACAGGGATTACTCATTTGCACCCTCAGCTTCACCTATATCGCCCTCTTGACCAACCTGATCATGCCCCTATTTTCCGACGATATTTCTCGCCGGTTCACCATTGAACGCTTCGGGCAGTATGTAGACAAAGAAGAAGCGACCACCTTGGAGATTCTCTGGGCCTTCATCAGCCAACCGGGATTAGTGATTTGGGAGATTATTACCCCAATCGGGGGAAAAATTAAGTATCTCCTGGGACAATGGTTGCCCTTGGCCTTTATTCCCGCCTTCTCCCCCAGTGCCTGGGCGATCGCCGGATTTCCCCTGTTGGCGATTTTCTTACAACAAGGTCAAACCGCCTTATCCATTAATATCCGCTATGCCATGACCGTCGTCCCGGGTCTGTGTTATGGGGCAATTCTTTGGTGGTCCTACCGGCAACAGTCCCTACAAACCCCAGTCCGGGACGTGATTCGTCAGGGACTCTGGAATAAACCCACCCCACCACCCGTCCCCATCAATGAACCCCACCACACACCGGACACCAATTTATTAACCGGCAAAATTGCCTCCTGGGGCGATCGCCTGAATACCATCCTCGAACCCCTCCGCAAAAAAGCCGACTACTGGTGGGAAACCCATCCCAAACTGCTCAAAATTTCCATGCAGCGCTTTTGGGCCATTTGCATCGGGTTGTCCCTATTGTTTACCTTTACCTCCAACCCCAATCGCACCTTTTATTTTATTATTCCCGACTCCATCAACCCCTGGGTGTACGTTTCCCTGCCGCAGCAGTGGGAACATAGTCGCCACATCCGCAACTTAACCTCCCAGATTCCCCCGGATGCCAGTGTTTCAGCGACCACCTATTTAGTGCCTTCCCTCTCTGGACGCCGAGAGATTCTGCGCTTTCCGTTTATGAGGTTCCGCAATGATGCTTCAGAAGAGGTCAACGTCGAATATGCGATCGCCGACTTGTGGAAACTCCAGCAATATCTCCCCGCCTTCAAACATGACCGTGAGCTCTTTGAGGATTTAGTCCCCTTCATCGAACAACTCCATGCCACAAACCAATATGGCATCATTGGATTTGAACAGGGGGTGATTTTAATGCGCCGACAAACTCCCTCAAATTCAGCAGCATTAGCGGCATGGCAACGGTATCGTGAAGAGATTGAGCCATTATTGCAACCGGATGCGTAAGCGATAATCGGCGGGGGTTTTAACCCCCGCCGATTATCGCCACCCCGCCGGTTGTTACCACTGCTGCAAAATGACAGTTCTATCTAAATCTAAACTTGTGTAAACTGCGTCGATGAAAATTTTGGTCCTCACTTGGGAGTTTCCTCCCCGGATTGTCGGGGGTATTGCAAGGCACGTTGCGGAATTATATCCGGAATTGGTGAAATTGGGCCATTCCGTCCATTTAATCACCGTGGAATTTGGTCATGCCCCGATGTATGAACAACTCGAAGGGATTGACGTGCATCGGGTCCCCGTCGAACATGGACATGACTTCTTCCACTGGGTGGCCAACATGAACGAGAGTATGGGACTTCATGGGGGCAAATTGATTTTAGAAGAAGGACCCTTCGATTTGATTCACGCCCATGATTGGTTAGTCGGCGATGCGGCGATCGCCCTCAAACACCACTTTAAAATTCCCCTGATTGCCACCATCCACGCCACCGAACATGGCCGCAACAACGGCATTCATAACGAGATCCAGGGGTATATCGCCCAGAAAGAGCAAGACTTGGTGTACAACTCCTGGCGGACCATCGTCTGTAGCGATTATATGCGGCGAGAACTGGAACAGGCATTAGGCTGTCCCTGGGATAAAATCGACGTCATTTTTAATGGCATCCGGGCCGAAAAAAAACCCCGGTGGCAGGATTTTGATGCCCAAACCTTTCGCCGTCAGTTTGCAGGCGATCATGAAAAAATCGTGTATTATGTCGGTCGGATGACTTATGAAAAAGGCGTCGAAGTTTTATTAAAAGCTGCCCCCAAAATTCTCTGGGAAATGGGAGGATTGGTCAAATTTGCCATTGTGGGCGGTGGCAATACTGACCACCTCAAACAATTAGCCTCGGCCTTAAATATCTGGGATAAATGCTATTTTACCGGCTTCATGTTTGAGGATGACCTGCACAAATTTCAAACCGTCGCCGATTGTGCCGTTTTCCCCAGTCTCTATGAACCCTTTGGCATTGTCGCCTTAGAAAGTTTTGCCGCCCGGGTTCCTGTGGTTGTCTCCGATACCGGAGGATTACCCGAGGTGGTCCAACATAGCAAAACCGGCGTGGTCACCTGGACCAATAATCCCGACTCCCTTGCCTGGGGAATCCTCGATGTTTTGAAAAATTCAGAGTATGTTCAGTGGTTGATTGATAATGCTTATGCGGATTTAAACCAGCGATTTAGTTGGCCGAAATTGGCTCAACAAACCGAAGCGGTTTATGATCGCGTGGTAAATGAGCGATCGCAAATGGTTTGGTAATGCGAGTGGGAATACCGGCTAGGGTAAAACATCGAGTTAATCTGTATTAAGGAATAAATTAGGCAGATTGATTCTATCTTGTTTAGCCGAAACTGGATAACCTACTCACTCGGGTTTGGGAAATAGATAAGCTGTTCGGCAGTTAAATTGGGTACTGTTAGCGAGCAAGATGCTCGCACTCCCAAGGTTTCATGATTTTCTGCTTCCCAATTTAGACAGTGAACAGCTTACAACTTGAGAGAGTCTATATTAGACTATTTCCAGACCAACCCGAGGGTCAAAGACGGGTCCGCAATTCTTCCCGCTAAGGGGTCAACTATGAGCGTGACACGCAATTTAAGATTGAATCCCAAACGTCTGTTTCAGACCTGGAAATTCCCAATCCGTCTGGTGCTCGTCGTCCCATTTGTCCTGCAAATTTCCGTGGCAGTGGGATTGACGGGTTGGTTATCTTTAAAAAATGGACAACAAGCGGTTAATGACCTGGCAGCGCAGTTACGCGCTGAAATTGTCGCACGGATTGAGACCCAGTTGCGGGATTATTTGCAAGCGCCTCGGGTGATCAATCAAATTAATGCTAATGCGCTCGATTTAGGTCACCTGAATTCCCAAGATACAGGCAGTCTAACTCGGCAATTTTGGCGTCAGCGAAATTTAGTCGATCGCATTACAGTTTCAGCGATTTATTTAGGAGGTGCTGATGGGGAATTTATCGGATTAGGCTTTCAAAATAATAACCGATGGGAAATTGGTCGCGCCGGTCGTTCTACTGGGGGAAATTTTCACAGTTACGCCGTTGACAATTTCGGCAATCCGGGGGAATTATTAGAGTCTGGTAATCCTTATGACCCGCGAATTCGTCCCTGGTATGAGAAAGCGGTGCAGGCCAATCAACCGATTTGGAGTGATATTTATGTGGATTTTAAAGACCCCAGGCTGAAAATTACCTTGGCACAACCGCTTTATCAAGAGGGGGAAATTTTGCGCGGGGTTTTAGGAGTGGATTTTGTGTTATCCCATATTCGGGAATTTTTAGAAACGATTAAGATTGGCAAATCTGGACAGACCTTTATTATGGAGCGATCGGGACTGTTGGTGGCGACTTCAGTCCCACAACTTCCCTATCAAATCGAAGGCGATCGGGTGAATCGAATTGCCGCAGTAGAGGTCGAGGATTTGTTAATCCGGGAAAGCGCGAAGTATTTAAAGACTTATTTTGGAGACCTGACTCAGATTAACGCTCCCCAGCAACTAGCCTTTAAGATAAAAGGGGACCTCAAATTTGTCCAAGTTGTGCCATTTTCCGATGGGGAAAACTTGGATTGGTTGATTGTGGTAGTGGTGCCCGAATCCGATTTTATGGAACGAATTCAGGTGAATACCCGCACCACCATTCAGTTATCTTTGGTGGCGTTAATTGTCGCGATTGGGGTGGGGTTAATCACGGCGCGATGGATTACCTATCCGTTGTGGCAACTGAGTCAAGCGAGTATGGCGATCGCCAATGGGGATTTTGAACGCCGGGTTTGGGTCGATCGGTCCGATGAATTGGGGACCTTAGCCAAAGCCTTTAATCAGATGAGTGCTCAACTCAAATCCTCTCATGAACAACTGGCCGAATATTCGCGATCGCTCGAACGAAAAGTCCGCGATCGCACCCAAGCACTCCAAGCTGAACAAGAAAAATCGGAACAATTATTACTCAATATTTTCCCTGCCGCCATTGCCAAACGGTTAAAAGACAATCAAACCGCCATCGCCGACTATTTCCCCGATGTCACCATTTTATTTGCCGATATTGTAGGATTTACAACCCTTTCCTCTCGCGTCTCTCCCATCCAATTAGTCTCATGGCTAAATCACATTTTTTCCACCTTCGATCGCCTTGCGGAAAAATATGGATTAGAAAAAATCAAAACCATCGGCGACGCCTATATGGTCGTCGGGGGACTCCCCGTCCCCCGTTCTGATTCCGCCGAGGCGATCGCAGAAATGGCCCTAGAAATGCAGCAAGCCGTCCAAGACTTCTGCATCATGACCGGCCAACACTTTCAAATCAGAATCGGCATCAATACCGGACCCGTCGTCGCCGGAGTCATTGGCCTCAAAAAATTCATCTACGACCTCTGGGGAGACACCGTAAACGTCGCATCCCGCATGGAATCCTCCGGCCTTCCCGGTAAAATTCAAGTCACCACCGAAACCTATAATCGCCTACAACACAAATTTCTATTCCAAAAACGAGGACCCATCACCATCAAAGGAAAAGGACAAATGATCACCTACTGGCTAATCGACCAAACTCCCGATTTTCCTCCATCAAATCCCCAAATCCTTCCGTGAAAATCCGTGAAATCCGTGGTTGGGTTCATCCCTCTACCTCAATTGAGCCGATATAATCAATTAATCGCTCAACTTCATCAAAATCCTCCATCAACCGTTCCAAATCCAGCAATCCTATTAATTTTGGTCCATCCTTAGCTTTCGAGTATTGTTTCTTTTTTGTTCTCTGTTGTCCCCTAACAACTTTTACCGACTCAAAATATTGGCCGAACAGAGTTTTTAATTTTTCACTAGGCTTGTCAATCTCTTCCGGATGTTTATTTTTAAGTAAAGGATTGCTGCCGATATCTTGATTTTCTTTTTTTCGAGTCAATCCTTCACTCTTCCCAAATTCTTCAATTTTATCAACTTGAGACAGTATCCACGCTTCCATTTCCTGGATCATAAAAAAAATCCGGGTTGTATCAAACGGTTGATATCGCGCCAATCTTTCGGGTATTTTTTCTTTTGGCCCATCTAAATCAATGAGAATAACTGCATTAGAATGGTGCTTTTCTATCAATTCAAGATATTTTTTGGTTTGGCTGATACTTCCAAAGGGTTGAATGATGAGATTAAAGTCGTCAGGGGATAGCTTTTGAGATAATAATTTATAAAAGTTTTCCCGAAAAACAGCCGTATTATCAACAGTTAATACCGAAGGATTTTCTGAGTAGACCCCCTCAATATAAATTGTCACATTGACTACCATCGCTTGCCACCTATCAACCCTTGTAACCAAGCTTGTCCCACCAAAACATCTTCATCCACTTCATCCGAAAAACTGTAATTGACGACCGTTTCATTGCCCTCGTTTTTTTCAAAAACCAAGACATCCTCTAGCTCAAATAAATTCAGGAGCAAGGGTGAATGAGTCGTCAGAATGATTTGAGTCTCTTTTGAGGCTTGTTTCAGGGCTTCCGCAACCGTATTAATCATGTCCGGATGAAGATTAGTTTCCGGTTCGTCAAGACAGACTAGATTGCCCCGTTCGGGGTTAAATAATACAGATAACAACAGAAGATAGCGCAGCGTTCCATCGGAAATCTGGTCAATAGAAACAGACCGACTTAAATTCTTTTCCCGAAGAACTAGATATAACTTGGAACCGATAAAATCAAAATTAATATCCTTGAAAAAGGGATTGATTTTCTGAATGGCTTCTTCAATTTTCTCATAGGAGAGCGAATGAATATTTTTAATTTTATTAAGAATTGTTATTAAATTTTGTCCATCAGGCAATAACTTGGTCTCTGTGCCATAGTTGGCAGGTTGTCTGATGAGACTAGAAAAAGTTGTATCAAAATCAGAATAGACAGCAGCAGATTCTAAGGCTCTTTTCAGGGTAAACAGGGGATAGAATCTTTCTGGATCGGAAATTTGCCTCAAAACCGGCTCAGTTGATTTGAAAGTAACTTTTTGATGGTCTTGGGGGTATTTTTGGATGCCAACCCTTCCCTCTTCCCTTGTAGAAATTATTCCCTGAGCATTATTCATTTCCATAAAAATAAAATCAGGGTTAGGAAAATTTTTAGAATATAATTTTTCGGCTACCCCATAAGACGTTAACCCCACCTTATAAATCGTTAGTTCATAAATGGGATTCTGCCGAAATTGAAACCCTTGGTGATTATTTATGCTATTAATGACTTCTTTATTAAATTCAAAACATAATTTAATATAGTCTTTCTCATAGGCATTAAAATTTGCTACCGTGGGAAATCCGCCCCAGGTCTTTAAAAATATGAATTCCAAGCCATTCCCAATAATCGACTGGGATAATAGCTGAATGGCTTTGAGTAAATTGGATTTTCCACTGCCATTAATTCCCAACAGAATATTCAGACCGGGATTCAGTTCTATGGTGGTTGGACCTCGGAAACTGAAAAAGTTCTCCAATGTTATTCGTGAAAACATAATGTTCAGGGGTGGCTAGGGTGTGAAATGATATCAGGTTGAAAATTGTAGGGTTTTGGGGGTTTAATTATCTGGAAATAGAAAATATTAGAAATATTCAAGTATTGTGTGGCAATTGTCAAGTTTTAGGCTCACTCTCAATCAAATCCCCAAATCCCTCAGTGAAAATCCGTGAAATCAGTGGTTCATCCCTCTACCTCACCAATCCTCCCCGCACTTTCCGTAACGATTCAATCGTGACGATCGCCTGTTGCGCCACTCTATCAATCTCCTCCACCGTATTAAATCGCCCGATGCCAAATCGCACTGAAGCAAATGCCAACTCTGGCGATCGCCCGATTGCCTCCAACACATGAGATGGCGCAATTTTTGCCGAAGTACAAGCGGAACCTGATGACACTGCCATCACCGATTGTAGTCCTAACAACAACGCTTGACCATCCACTCCCGCCACACTAATATTTAAGTTACCCGCTAATCGTTGGGTGGGATGACCATTCAAAAACACCGACTCCAAAGATTGCAATTGTTCCCATAACCGCTGTCGCAATGTCATCAGGCGATCGCATTCTGACTCCATTTCTGCCAATCCCAACGCCACCGCTTTGGCAAATCCGACAATCTGAGGCACATACAGGGTCCCCGATCGCAATCCCCGTTCATGTCCTCCCCCATGAATCTGAGGCGCAATTTTCACCCGAGGATTACGCCGACGAACATAGAGTGCACCCACCCCTTTTGGTCCATAAATTTTATGGGCGGTTAATGACATTAAATCCACCTGCATCTCCTGCACATCCAGGGGTATTTTACCAATCGCTTGGGCGGCATCTGTATGAAAAATAATCCCTCTTTCTTTACAGAGTAACGCAATTTCTGCCAACGGTTGTAAAACGCCAATTTCATTGTTTGCTGCCATTACAGATACCAACACCGTATCCGCACGCAAGGCATTTTCTAATTCGGATAAATCTAGCAATCCATCGGGTTTAACCGGCAAATAAGTAATTTCAAATCCCAAAGTTTCCAAGTAGGCACAGGGGTCGAGAACGGCATTATGTTCCGTTTGAACCGTAATGATATGCCGTCCTTTTTGAAAATAACTTTCCGCCACCCCTTTAATGGCTAAATTATTAGCTTCCGTTGCACCACTGGTAAAAATAATTTCTTCTGGGGAGGCATGAATGGCATCCGCTAGGGTCTCTCTAGCTTGTTGAATGGCAGCTTCTGCTTCCCATCCATATTGATGATTGATGCTGGCAGGATTCCCGAAATAGTCGGTAAAATAAGGCAACATCGCCTCCATCACCCGTTGATCTACCGGGGTGGTGGCATGACAGTCGAGATAAATGGGGCGATCGGACATCAGCACTGTTAGGGGAAAGAGTAGGTTCTAGTTTTAGCTTAACTTAAATTCGTCTGAAATTAGAACTATGGACGGGATTTAGGAGTCGTGGCGATTCTCGAATCGCCCCTACAGGCGGGGGATAAATTTACAACTTCCTGTGATTTACTATTTCTCACTCGGGTTGCTGCAAGGGAAAATCTTCAGTTTTGATACCTGGCCGATCGCTCGCTTTAGCCGACTGAATCCGAATGGGTAATTCTATTTTAAATTCGGTTCCTTTTTGGGGATGAGAAATACATTCAATGGTTCCTTGATGTTGCTGCACGACAATTTGATAAACCATTGATAATCCGAGTCCGGTTCCTGAACCGACGGATTTTGTACTAAAAAATGGGTCAAAAATTTGGGATTTAACGGATTCGGGAATTCCCGGACCATTATCGGCAATCCGAATTGAAACTCTATTTTCGCTCAAACTTTCAGTGTTAATGGTCAAACAACCTGGATGAGAAGCGGAGTGCAGAGGAGTCGTTTCTATGGCATCAATGGCATTATTGAGGATTTGTAAAAAGGCTTGATTGATTTGGGCGGCGTAGGATTCAATCGAGGGTAATTTTCCGTAATTTTTAATCACCTGAATCTGTTGATGAGTTTCGTTGGATTGCAAGCGATGACCTAAAATTAACAAGGTGTTTTCCAGGGCTTCATTGATTTGAATGCACTGGAGTCCGGAGCGTTCAAAATGGGTGAATTCTTGGAGAGATAGGACAATTTTACGAATGCGATCGCTCCCATGTTGCATGGAACCAATAACTTTGGGTAAATCTTGCAACATGAAATTCAAATCGATGGAGTCGAGTTTGGTTTGAATCGCATCACTGGGTTGATTGACTGCTTGTTGATATAACTGCACCAGGTCAATTAAGTCTTGGGTATAGTCTTGGAGATGACTGAGATTGCTGTAAATAAAGGTAACGGGATTGTTGATTTCATGAGCGACTCCAGCGACAAGTTGACCAATGCTGGACATTTTTTCGCTTTGGATTAATTGAGACTGTGCGCGTTGTAAATCCTTGAGGGTTTTACTCAGGCGTAAACCGGCGCGAACCCGGGCCATAAGTTCCTCAGTGTCGATGGGTTTAGAGAGGAAATCATCGGCCCCGGAGTCCAAACCAATCACGCGATCGGTCACCAGTTCGCGGGCGGTTAAAAGAATAAAAAAGGTACTGGATAAAGCGGGGTTGGCTTTGACGTGCTTGCAGACAGCTAATCCATCCAGTTGAGGCATCATCCAGTCGCAAATAATTAAATCGGGACGGAGTTGCTCTGCTTGGTGGATACCCTCCTCCCCATCGGAGGCGATCGCCACATCATGACCTTCACTTTCAAGCAAGTCTTGCAAAACAATCTGTACCGTAATATCATCATCAATCGCTAAAATTTTACCCATAATCTAGTTATCATTGATAATTTTTGCGTTTAATTTTTTCCCGTTGCCCTGGAACTCTAAACATAATGTACCCTGATTTTTATGATAATTTAGACCGGCTACTGTTAAAGTATCGGTATTCTCATTGATAACCTGGTTCGGGAGCATCTCCTTCAAGGGTCGCCCTCACCCTAAATCCCTCTCCCCCTGAGCTAAGTCGAAGGGTTGGGAGAGGGATTTAGGGTGAGGGCCAACTGTCCTTCTTGAGATGTTCCCCCTGGGGAGGTTGCCAAAACATGGACGTTCTACTCCAGTCTGTGAGGACTAGAAACCCGGTTTCTGGTCGTTTGAATTCTCAACCCATCCCCCCAAACCCCCCTGGACAAGAGGGGCTGATTAACAACTCAATTCCGGTTAAAAAATCGGAGGGGGTGGGTTAACCGTTTGACCTTTGGATTTAAGGTAACTCGGTTAGATGAGTGTCAATAAACTCGCGAACGCTCTGTAATTGAGCTTGCAAGCGAGATAAAGGGGAGTTGGCTTCAGATAAGCGATTTTCCCGAGCGAGAGTGCCTATCTGTTCAGCGAGGGCCGACATCCCTTGCGCGCCGACATTGGCACTGGAGCCTTTGAGTCGATGAGATACCCGGTCAACCTTAACACAATCATTGGCTTGAATGGCGGAGGCGATCGCCTGGGTATCCGCAGTGGCTGTGGTGGCAAATGCCTCTAACAAGCGGCGCTGGAGTGCTTTTTTGCCGCGAGAGACTTCTTCCAGACGATTCAGGTTGATTGAGGGGGGGTCGTCCGAAGCGATCGCCTCGGCAGGATCCGCAGGTAGATCCGGAGTCGAGGAATCCGGTTCTGGGGGTTGACTCAATGGGTTGATCGGCTGATCGGATCGAGCAATCCACCGTTCTAAAAGCGCACTCAAGTGATCCAGATGGACGGGTTTGCTGATATAGTCATCCATGCCAGCGGAGAGACACTTCTCCCGTTCCGCAGACATGGCATGAGCCGTGAGAGCAATGACAACGGTTTTGTGAGGTGGGGACGGGTCCGAGGAATCGCCATCGGCAGAGGGGGAGAGGGACCCAGTTGCTTCCCGTTTGCGGATTTCTTGGGTAGTTTGATAGCCATCTAATCCGGGCATTTGACAGTCCATTAAGACGATATCGTAGCGCTTTTGGCCGAGGCGGGCGATCGCTTCGACACCATTTTCCACACATTCCCCTTGATAGCCTAATGCCTCTAATTGGTGGAGAATCACCTGTTGATTAATCGGGTGGTCTTCCGCCACTAAAATATTCACCGTGGAAGGAGTCCGGGGTTCCACTGGGGTTTGGGCGGGTTGAGAAACGGGGGGACTGCCTCCCCCGGATTGATCCTCCACGGTTTGCGGGCGTAGGACCACAGTCATCAGACTATTCAACAGTTGGGACGATCGCACGGGTTTGACCAGATGTCCTTCCACAAAACTCAACCCCCGCTGTTGTGAGGATTGGACCAGTGCCAAGGCGTGATCGCGATAGGGGAGGGTTGTCATCAAAAATAAGGAAGTTTCTGGGGGAAACGGGGATAATTTTTGAATAAATTCCTCGACGAGGGCGGGATTAGACTCGTGACTCAGGCTACAATCTGTACAATCATCTTTAAAGTCTCCGTTCTCCTGGCGATCGCACTCAATTCCTAAGAGCAAATGGAGGTCAACGATCGCCACTTGATAGGGTTGTCCTGCGGTGGCTGCCTCTTGCACAGTCTGGCACAACTTGCTATAATTTTCCACCTCATCAAGACCAATTCCCCAATCTGCAGCTAGATATCGTAACGATTGACGAGTCGAGGCACTCGGGTGAGCCACCAATACCTTAACCGAAGAGAAAGCCATCGGCAGAGCACAACGGGGAATTGAACCAGATACCCGAGTCCCCTGTTTGCGAAACTTGAGTTCAAACCAAAAATTAGAGCCTTGATCGGGGTAACTGTCTACCCCGATTTCGCCCCCCATCAGTTCCACCAATTGTTTACAAATCGCCAGTCCCAACCCTGTCCCTTCATAGCTTCGGGTGGTGGAAGTATCCACTTGAGAAAAAGATTGAAACAGTTTTTTCTGGCGAGAACTGGGGATACCAATCCCCGTATCTTGCACCGTAAACCGCAGCCAAACTTCTTGCCCTTTTGGATCTAACGATTCCTGCTTCATCGACTGATTGACCTGAACAACCACCTCCCCGCGCTGAGTAAATTTAATCCCATTGTTAACCAAATTTAACAGAATCTGACGGAGGCGGGCTGGATCTCCGATTAAGTGTTGCGGAACCTTCGGGTCAATCCAGACCGCTAATTCTAACCCCTTTTCATGAGCTGGAGCCGCTAATAAATACACGACTTCTTCAATACAAGTTGACAGTTGAAAATCTAAAGATTCGAGATTCATTTCTCCGGCTTCCAGCTTTGAAAAGTCCAAAATATCATTGATGACCCGCAACAAATGTTCCCCACTGATGCGGATGGTTTCAGCACAATCCCGTTGCTGATTAGAAAGTGGGGTTTGTAATAATAAACCCGTCATGCCTAACACCCCAGTCATGGGGGTGCGAATTTCATGGCTCATGTTAGCAAGAAATTGGGATTTGATTCGGGCTGCTTCTAGGGCAGTTTCCCGAGCTTCCACCAGTTCATTAATATTATCCGTGACAATGGCAATTCCTCCAACATCCCCAGTGGGACTGTACCAAGGCTGAATCGCCCAACGCTGATAGAGTTTAGACCCGTCAGCCCGTTCCCAGCAATCTTCCCGGGAAGAAAAGGCTTCTCCGGCGAGAACCCGATCTAACAGGGGATGCCAGCGTTCAAACAGATCCGGTATCACGTCAAAAAAGTGACATCCGATCCAGGAAGGAGGGTTGCCGCAGCGATCGCCATTGTAATCACTGAACCACTTTTGAGAATGGGCAATATAGCGCAGATTGCGATCAAGCATTGCCATCGCCACAGGTGCGCGATTGATGATTTCTCGCAGTTGCAGACGTTCCTTTTCCAGAGCTTCTTGGTACTGTTTGCGGGGAGTGATATCTTTGTGAGTCCCTAATATCCGGAGTATTTTGCCCTGGGAATCTCGTTCTACCACCTTACCCCGGTCGAGAATCCACTGCCATTGCCCGGTTTTGGTGCGAATTCGGTATTCAATTTCACAAACCGGAACCCCGCCGTTGAGATGGTGGTTCCAGTCGGCGATCGCCCGAGGCAAATCATCGGGATGAATCAGTCTGCGCCAGGATTGGACCGGATTCAGGGTTTCATCGGGCAACCAGTCGGCGATCGCCCGCCATTTTTTCCCAATAAACAAATCTCCCGTCTCCAGATTCCAATCCCATAATTCCAAATTGCTGCCTTCGAGGGCTAATTGCAAGCGTCGGTTACTTTCCTGAAGGCGATCGAGGCACTTCTGATTTGACCGATCGCATTGCGACCAGGGTTCTCCCGCGCAATCCCCGTCCATCGCCTCTAAAATATTGGTATAAATACTAAAAATCCCCACAACTGCGCCGGTTTCATCGGGAATCGGATGAGCTCGCAACCAGGCCCGCTTGCCGGTTCGGTCTTTTGTTTGTAACAAGACTTCTGCACACCAACGATACCCTCGGCGGACGCTTTGGCAAATTTCGCGTTCGAGTTCGGGAGTGCCGTACAGTTGGCAAATCCCTCCGGCTGCATTGATTTCATCACGACTATATCCAAATTGTTCCTGAAATGCTCTATTTTGATAGGTGAGAGTCCCGTGGAGGTCGGTGATGGCAATGGCATCGGAGGCTTCATTTACACCCCGCTCCAGCCACGATCCAGAGGCGATCGGCTCCCCCTCAAGATTCCGTTGAGTTCGCGTGGGAATCCTCACCCGAATGTGCTTCGGGTGTTTGGGATGTTTGAGGAACAATCCGGTTGAGGCGTCCCGATGAGCGGATGTCGGATGAGGTTTGCGAATGCAGGACCGCGATTGTCTCAATTCGACGGTTAATAACATCGAGGATTGTAATGGAATCGGTTCTACTCCCGGGCAATCCCGAGGATTCGGATCCGATGTCAGACTCTCCGGTGCTTCCGATGATTCTTCCGATGTCTGAACCCGGTCCGGTGCGATCGCCCTGAGTCCCTTCCAAATCAAGAACAAGACTTGATGATGGCGATCAAAAACAGGTTTGATAGAAAAATTCACCCCCTTGCTGCTGCCGTTGCGTAAGTCGAGTTCAAAGTAACTGCGAACGAATTTCCCCTCCGCCGCAGTCGCGATCGCCTGCTTTAATTGTTCTTGTGTCTCGTGACTCTGATGGCAAGTTTCCTGGCATTCAGGAGGACTCCACCCTCGATTGTTCCAAAAGGGCAGACCCACGTCCTCTGCCATCCCGGAATCACCACCGCCTCTGTTCCCCAGGGTTTCAATCTCCAGAAGGGTTCCCTCGGGGTCTAGCAGGGCGATCGCCCCCCAGGGTTCTGGGACAGAAAATAAACCACTCCCCTGAATATCTCCCTGAGACTGTCGTCGATCGGCGGCGATCGCCCGGACTGCGGTTTGCAATATCGAGATTTCCCCCGGACTGACCGGGTTTTGGTGGGGATACTCCAACCCCATCCATCCCCGACAACAGTCATCGGCAATGGCGGGAATTAGCAGAATCGAGGCGATCGGGCGATCGGCAAAAAAAGACCGGTCTGATTCCGGCAGTTCCGCCACCGCCAGAGAAATCGCCTGGAACCCCGAGGCGCTGATCTGCTCTAAATCCGGTAAATTCGGGACCATCCCCGGACTGGGGAAATTGTCCGCATACCACTGCGATCGTAAACCCGTCCCCCCCCCATTCCCTGTCCCCTGGGTTTCCCAGAAGTAGGCACCCGTTGCACCAGACACCTGGGCCAGTCGTTGTAGAATCTCTTGATAGAGCTGAGTTTCACTCTCGAAATCAGGGGTTACAGCCATCAATAACTGTTCCTGAATCTCCACCAACGCCGTGAGGTAGGATGAATCAGAACTGGGATGATCCAGTTCAGGGTCAAGGTCCCCCTGGCATCCCCCAGAGAAATCGCTTTGTGAATGAAACGAACTCCGGTTTGAGCAACCCTTGACCCGGGCAACTTCCCGGGTCAACGGAGGGTCGGTTTGCGCCGGAGTTTCTACCGACTGTTGCTGACTCGTTTGAGGATTCGCACTGATCAGGCGACCTTCCCATTGCCAGGATTGTTGTTCCTCAATGGCGATCGCCATTGATTGCATCAACTCTTTCCAGTGGTCTGAATCTAGGCGAAAACTCACCTCAACCCGAACAGGTTTAGACTGTCCTTGGGGATGACTTTCCTGATTCTGCACAGATGTAGCACGGGTTTTCCCCTCAAAGGTTTCAGGAATAGTCTCATCGTCCTGATTCCAGGCGAGATCGAGCAGTTCCAACACAATCCCTGGATTGCGAGTCGATGCGCTGGGTTGACTAGACTCTACGGATTTAATCGGAGTCAATTGGCGAGTTCTTGAGGATGAGAGTGGGGTGGGTTCTACGGGAATGACCATTTGATATACCTTTTTTTATTTCGACTTTAAATTTTGGAGTGAACTATTCTAAGATTCAACCTTTCCCGGGAAAAGTTACTATGCTGTTGGTGATTTTAATGGTTTCTTTATTTTTTGGCCCAGAAAAAATACTGAATTGCTTCCAGGCTAGAGGATGGCGGGATGTTTGGCTCGGCAGTTGCCCAACTCAATTTCAGGCTTAATGTCACTTCTGCCTTAGTCTAACCCGAGAGTTGGAAGCGGGGAAGGCTTTAGGGGCGATCGCAGGCCGAGTGGTCAAGGTTCGCCCCTGAGTTGCCCTCAATTTCGGGGCAGTCGGTTAGAGTTTTAGGAACACCTGAATCTTTCTTCTTTCTGGTCATCCGGTCACTCCCTTCTGGGTTAGGGGAGATTTCACTGCCTCACCCGGGTGCAATTGCAAGGCTATCCACCGGCTTTTAATTGCCTATATTTCTCCAGGGTTTTGCCCGGAGTTGGAAACGATGTATTTCCCGGAAAAGATTGGTGTTTTAAGGGTTTAACGGGGTTCTGCGGGGTTCTACGGTTGATGAATTGCCACTCTGTATAAAGAACAGTAGTGATCCATACCTAGGGATTTGTGACGGTTTTACTCGGGTCACCATTCTCCGGGGTGTGAGATGGGAGGGGCCCTTTCCCCGCTGACAACCGTGGAGTTTAGCGCAAAGGAGAGTCTTTGTGATCGTCAGCGATCGCCACTTCACCCCTTCTGGGTTTCCATTCTCAAACCCCATTTATCCACCGCCCAACTGTCATGAATATTGCGAAATATTACAATAATGTGCGCTTTTCTCAGGGGGATAGTTTTGAGCGTCTCAGCAGTTATTGCCCCGGATTAAGACCTGATGTGGGGAGGCGATCGCATCAGCTTCCCCAAATCGGGGTTTTCTGAAAAAAATTCTCCTATTTTTCAAAGGAGGCATAAGGTACAGCCTTGTCCTGAGCCCGGTCAATGGGAATATGATCGGGGTTAGAGTTCCCGGATATGACAAGTGTGACCGGATCAGGCAACTGCCAACTTCCTGGATCTCTTCTCTGGGTACAGCTTGCCTCCGGGGGAAATTCCTGATATCAAATCCCCCTCAATTTTAGCTCAATCTGAGCGGGTTTTTTCCCTGGGGTAAAGGGTAGCTATCCCTTGAAGAGTCAACCGGATTAGGACAAGGACGGGGGACCTACGGTACAAATACTAGAGGGGTTTGAACGGATTTGATTGCCGAATGTTCACCGGAGTGCTCTGAGTCGTATTATGGCGATCGCATGGGATTGAAGATCCATCCCAGCCTCAGTGCAAGGGGCCGATCGCCCTCGACTGTTAGGCAACTCCTGATGGGATTCAACCGATGTTTGATGGGTTTAAGCCCAAATCAGTAATCGAGGGAATCCTGCTCTTATTTTAGGGGGTAGGGGGAAACATTTGATTGAGGCGATCGCCCCTGAGTTGGAGTCCGGGAATGGAGTCCGGTTAAACCCAAATTGGTATAAATTAGGATTGAGGACGGCCTGCACCCGGGGATTTGCAACCCATCTATTTTATCCAACTTAAAGTATTTGGCAAGCGGTACAGCCACAGTTCATCCGGCGATCGCCTCAAAAGAGAGCAGCGATCCAGTAAGGGGAAGACATACCGGGTTTCTTTTTAAAATCTCTGCGGATTCGCCACCAATCTCATCGAGAAACCCGGTTTCTTGTCCCGGTGTTCAACCACTCTACCGGCATCCTCGGGGGTAAGGATTCCGGGACGGATCAAGAATAGCGAACCGTTCCATTCTGTACAATTAACCAGCTACTCCTAGAGGGTATTCCTTTTAATAAAAGCCTTCTTTCTTTCAAGTCAACTCAGCGGGGTAGAGTAGGGGAAGTAACCAGTTGATCGCACTCCGGTGGCGATCGGCGAATCAAAAAACAAAAGTTTTTGACGAAATCAACAGCTTGACTTTACAATAAAAAACAGGATTGGTAATGCAGAGCCATGTCAATACCACAGTAGGGACAATCGGCTGAATCGCGATCGGTCCAATCAATAGCGCAAGACAGACGGTCTTACGGACAAAAAGATTGGATCAGGGTTCCCCAAGTGCTTTGCTACCGGATTGTTTGACCTGACGTCTTCAACGCCAGGGCGATCGGGCCAATCAAATAACTAGACTTGTCAGTAGGAAACTGTTTTCTAGTCGTGTTATAAAGGTTAACAGAACGGCGCACTCCCAAGGGAGAACGTCCGTCTACAAGCGCGATCGGCTGCCAACTCAGAGCAACCTTTGATCACATTCGTAAACGCGATCTAAGCCTTCTAGTAATATTCGTTGCTAAAAGTGGACGCGCTTCGATGTATTTTCGATCTATAAATCCCAAATCAACCCTGTATGACGTCCCCAAGACGCTATAGGATGGGATAACCCTGTATGACGTTATAGAAAATGCCAACCAAACCAGTTACCTTAAGACTACCCGAAGAACTCTTAGAGGCGATCGATGAGATTGTTGCCTCCACCGATACCAATCGCACTGAAGTCGTGGTTAAAGCTCTCCAACAAGTCTTTTCCGGAGAAGCCGATCAACCCACCCCGACGACAACTCCTGAAACAACTGCAACCCCTGCAACAACTCCCGATACCACCCTCCTAAAACGACTCGAAGAACTAGAGGTCAAAATCTCTAGCGTCATGGATCGCTTAGATTCTGATGTTCTCTCCCGTCTAACCAAACGAGTCAGCGTCTTAGAAGAAGGATTAAGTTCCTCCGAACCTCCGACCCCGGTCGAGACTCCGAGTACCACCAAAACTGCAACCAAAGGCCAAAAAAGAACCACCACGGTCAAGGAAACCAAGGCCAGCAAGGTCTCCAAAGAACCACCCGAACCCCCGGCCTCCAAAGAACCTTCGGAACCCCCGGCCTCCAAAGAACCCGCTGAACCCCCAGCCTCTAAGCAGTCTAGAACTAAAACCACAACCAAAACGACCAATGGACGGCGGCGTCAGGCTAAAGCCGAAAAAAAGCTCCCCGCAGCAAAAGAAACCTCTAAAACAAAAACAATCGCTTCTGCGCCTCCGGCAGAGGAACCCACTCCCACTAAACGCAGAACTCGCGCTAAATCTACTCCAGAGGTCACTACCCCTGCTGCCACAAAAAACAAGCGGGGGACGATAGAATGGCTCACGGTCAAAGAGGCATTTGAAAAACTAGGCGGCGATGCCAGTGACCCAGAATCGATTATTTCTAGTATCGATGGCGATCGCACCGTCAAATTAAATCGCTTCCGGGTACTGAGTGCCTCCGATTATCAAACCTTTGGTTTAGAATTCCGACCCGATCGCCGTCGTCGCCGTTTACCCTGTTTGCGGAAACTCTAACCCCCTGAGTATCCGCTACCCACAACCGCACGATTCCCGAATTCATCCCACGGAGTGCGAGTTGATATCAGTCGGAAAAATCCCCAAATAAAAAGCGCCCCCAAATTGGAGGCGCTTTTTTTAATCTTTTCTCAGATTAACCATTGATAGCAGGAGCAGTCAAAGCAACCGGAGTCGCTTCACCAGCAGCCAAATCAAGGGGGAAGTTGTGAGCATTCCGCTCGTGCATCACTTCCATACCCAGGTTAGCCCGGTTAATCACATCAGCCCAGGTATTCACAACACGACCTGTCGAGTCAATGATGGACTGGTTGAAGTTAAATCCGTTCAAGTTAAAGGCCATCGTGGACACACCTAAAGCGGTGAACCAGATCCCGACAACCGGCCAAGCCGCTAAGAAGAAGTGCAAGGAACGGCTGTTGTTGAAAGAAGCATATTGGAAGATTAAACGACCAAAGTAACCGTGAGCGGCGACAATGTTGTAGGTTTCTTCTTCTTGACCGAATTTGTAACCGTAGTTTTGAGATTCGGTTTCAGAGGTCTCACGAACTAAGCTGGAGGTCACCAAACTTCCGTGCATGGCACTGAACAAGGAACCACCGAACACACCGGCAACACCCAACATATGGAAGGGGTGCATCAGGATGTTGTGCTCAGCTTGGAACACCAACATGAAGTTGAAGGTTCCAGAGATACCCAAGGGCATACCGTCAGAGAAAGAACCTTGTCCGATCGGGTAGATCAAGAACACTGCGGAAGCTGCTGCAACAGGTGCAGAGTAAGCAACACAGATCCAAGGACGCATACCTAAGCGGTAGGAGAGTTCCCACTCACGACCCATGTAGCAGAAGATGCCGATGAGGAAGTGGAAAATCACGAGCTGGTAAGGGCCACCATTGTAGAGCCACTCATCCAAGCTGGCTGCTTCCCAAATCGGGTAGAAGTGCAGACCAATTGCGTTAGAAGAAGGAACAACAGCACCAGAGATGATGTTGTTTCCGTACAGCAAAGAACCGGCAACGGGTTCCCGGATACCGTCGATGTCAACGGGGGGAGCCGCGATGAAGGCAATGATGTAGCAAACGGTGGCGCTTAAGAGGGTGGGGATCATCAACACACCGAACCAGCCGATATAAAGGCGGTTTTCGGTAGAAGCGACCCACTCGCAAAAGCGGTCCCACAGATTAGCGCTCTCGCGCTGCTGTAAGGTTGTCGTCATATTTCTTATGATTGCTATGAGGTTTTCAAGGTAGTCGGTAGAGGTTTCTCTACCTTGCTTACTACCTTACACAACTTGTTAAGCTTTGTAAAGGGTTTTCATAAAAATTTTTCCTGATTATTGCTATTAGATTTTCTTATCAATTGCCATGCTGACCACTTCTCCCTCCCGCCAAATCACCTACAGTCCCGCCTACACCTTGGTTCCAACCTACGAATGCTTTAACCGCTGTAGCTACTGCAACTTTCGCCAAGACCCCGGAAAAAGCCCCTGGTTGGAATTACCCGAAGCGGAACGAATCTTGAAATCTCTGATTGGGACGGGGATTCGGGAAATTTTAATCTTGAGTGGCGAAGTGCATCCGAATTCTGAGAAGCGTTCAGACTGGTGCGATCGCCTTTATGAGTTATGCGAATTGGCTCTAGGACTGGGATTTCTGCCCCATACCAATGCCGGTCCGCTCAGTTTTCAGGAAATGGCAAGACTGAAAACCGTTAATGTTTCTATGGGATTAATGGTGGAACAGGTGACCCCGAGTTTGGGGGAAACCGTACATCGTCACGCCCCCAGCAAGGTGCCAGCAGTGCGACTGCAACAATTAGCATGGGCGGGAGAACTGAAAATTCCTTTTACCACGGGATTATTGCTGGGAATTGGGGAGACTCCAGGCGATCGCCAAGCGACTTTAGAGGCGATCGGTCAAATTCACCAGCGCTGGGGCCATATCCAGGAAGTGATTATCCAACCCTATCGTCCCGGAACCCACCAAAGCGGCGAGGCCCCTGGGTTCGACTTGAGAGAATTACCCGTAGAAGTAGCAAGAGCTAGAGCAATTTTACCCGAGGCAGTCGCCCTGCAAGTCCCCCCCAACTTAATCGAAGAACCGGAGATTTTATTAGCTTGCTTAGAGGCGGGATGCCGAGATTTAGGCGGAATCGGACCCACGGATGAAGTCAATCCGGACTATCCTCATCTCCAGGTTGATAGACTGAAACGCATTTTAGAACCAGCAGGGTGGGAATTAGTGGAGCGATCGCCGGTTTATCCACAATATTATGAAGGGTTAAGTCCTCGGCTGCGATCGTACCTGATCCAAGCTGGATATGATTAAGACAGAATCCGGCTCATGTTCGTAGTAACGACTTCAGTCGTTGCCAAGAGTGTCATGGATGATGCCATGACACGCACCATCAGCGGCTTCATCCCCGGTTTAGGGGCTGGATCTGCCAACGAGGTGGGGCGTGACGAAAGCTTAAGCTTTCATCACGCGGTAACGACTGAAGTCGTTACTACAAACATTGGTACTTGCTCACGTTCGTAGTAACGACTTTAGTCGTTGCCAAGAGTGTCATGGATGATGCCATGACACGCACCATCAGCGGCTTCATCGCCGGTTTAGGGGCTGGATCTGCCAACGAGGTGGGGCGTGACGAAAGCTTAAGCTTTCATCACGCGGTAACGACTGAAGTCGTTACTACAAACATTTGAGGGTGCGGGTTTTTGTTAATATCCCAGGGCGGTTAAATCGGGTTGCGCGGCGATCGGCACCCGTTCCACCTTCGTTTCCCAAGTGCCATTGGGATAGAGATTAAACAAGCGAAACCCTGGGGCCGCATCATCCAGAGCAAATTCAATACTTTTCGGCATAAACTGGATACAAGTCGAAGGGGTCGCAAAATAAGCGACATTTTTCCGATAAAACAGTAAATTTTGGTGAACATGACCGCAAGCTACCAATTTCACATTGCGATAACGGTCTAAAATCCCAAAAAATGCCTCAGCATTTTCCAGATTAATTTGGTCCAACCATTCTGAGTTCACAGGAAACGGGGGATGATGCAGGGCAATCAAGGTTGGCTGGTTGCCAGCTTTATATAATTCCCAGTCCAACCACTCCAAACTCGTCCTAGAGAGTCGTCCCCCATCGGCCCCTGGTATCTGAGAGTTGAGCAGGATAAAGCGCCAGTTGCCCATTTCAAAGGATTTGTCCGCACAAAGGGGACTGTCGGTTAAAACAGACTCCATCACGGAGAGATTGTCATGATTGCCGGGAACCCAGTAGGTGGGAATTTGCAAGGGACGGATTAAATCCTGGAGAACTTGATAAGATTCTGGGGTTTCATCTTGAGAGAGGTCTCCGGTGAGTAGGAGGAGATCTCGGGCATAATTCAGGGAGAGCAATCCTCTTAAAACTGCCTGAAAGGATGAAAGAGTGGGGACTCCAAGCAATTTGCGATCGGGGCGGGCAAATAAATGAAGATCCGTGATTTGAGCTAATCGCAAGGGAGGGGCTGGGATCATTGCTAGGCAAACAAACGGGCAACTCCATTAATCATA
>JAABSJ010000221.1 GCA_011390515.1 Oscillatoria sp. | reverse complement strand
ATAATTGTAATTGCATCATGATTTAAACAGTATAAAAATCAAACAAGTTAAGTCATCTGCCCCCAAATCCGAATTTAACGTTTAATTTTTATGAGCTTAGTGATGGGCTAGGAATCATTTTACTCGGAATCTTTCCCTTTTTATCCCTATTTATGATTAAATTCCCATTTTAAATATTGCCAATCTGCAATATCTTGAGGGGAAGGGGAGGAACTATTACAAAATATTAAGAATAATCTAAAAATTAGCATAATATGGTATTGAGTTACCCCAACCGGAAAAAATCCTGTTGGTCCCTTGCGGGAGTCCCTGCAAAAAAACAAAAATAATGGACGCAAAATGGTAAGCTGAACAATGGCATTTAAGTAAAATTTAAGGTGAAGTTTAAATGGCTGGTTCTAGCCCAGTTCCTTATCTACTAAGAGCAGCGCGTGGGGAAAAATTAGAGCGTCCCCCCGTTTGGATGATGCGCCAAGCGGGGCGCTATATGAAGGTTTATCGAGATCTGCGCGATAAATACCCCTCGTTTCGGGAACGTTCGGAAAATCCGGAGATTGCGATCGAAATCTCTCTGCAACCCTGGCGGGCGTTTCAACCGGATGGGGTGATTCTGTTCTCGGATATCCTGACTCCCTTGCCGGGAATTGGCATTCCTTTCGACATTATCGAAAGTCGGGGACCGATTATTGACCCCCCGATTCGGACTCAGGAACAGATTGATAAACTGTATCCCTTGGAACCCGAGGAGACGATGCCGTTTATTCGTCCGATTCTGGAGACGTTACGCAATGAAGTGGGGACGGCATCCACGGTGTTGGGGTTTGTGGGTGCGCCCTGGACTCTGGCGGCTTATGCGATCGAGGGTAAGTCTTCTAAGGACTATACCGTGATTAAGGGCATGGCTTTTAGAGAACCGGCGATGTTGCATTCGTTTTTGGCAAAAATTGCTGATGCGATCGCCCGTTATGCCTGCTATCAAATCGATTGCGGTGCTCAGTTGGTGCAAATGTTTGACTCCTGGGCGGGGCAACTGAGTCCCCAAGATTACGAAACCTTTGCTATGCCCTATCAAAAACGGGTGGTGGAACAGGTGAAGGCAGCACATCCGGAAACCCCGATGATTCTGTACATTAATGGCAGTTCGGGGATTCTGGAACGGATGGCGATGTCCGGCGTCGATATCGTGAGCGTAGATTGGACTGTTGATATGAAGGAGGCGCGGCAGCGACTCGGCGCAAATATGGGTGTGCAAGGGAATATTGACCCCTGTGCCTTATTTGGGTCCCAGGATTTCATCCGCGATCGCATCCTGGATACGATTCGCAAAGCGGGCAACCAAGGTCATATCTTGAATCTGGGTCATGGTGTTTTACAAGGCACCCCCGAGGAAAATGTGGCGTTCTTCTTTGAAACCGCAAAGCAGGCGGATAAATTATTGGCAGTTCATAGCTAATCCCCAAAAGACTAAATGTAGTAGTTGTAGGGTGGGCATTGCCCACCCTACAGTCAGGTGGGCAATGCCCACCCTACAGCTACAGCACTCCAGTCCTAACGGCCCTTTTCTCGGAAGGGGAAGGGGTCAACCCCTTCCTGGCATCCTCCTTTTTGACAAAAAACCGTCTAAACTCTAAAATCTAAAATCGACGTTCGAGAATCTAACGCTCCCACACCACCCTAGCCGCAATATCTCCAGTGTATTCAAATTACTATCGACCCAAAAAGCGTATTTTCATAACCGGCGCAAGTGGCTGTATTGGTCACTACCTAACCGAGGCTTTAATTCAAGAAACGGACCATGAACTGTTTCTATTAGTCAGAAACCCGGAGAAACTCCGAGTTGATTTAGAAGCTCGACCCGGTATTTCCATCGTCCAAGCGGATATGCGCCAGATTGATAAGTATGGGGATCTTCTCAAAACAATGGATATGGCGATTTTAGTCGCCACTGCCTGGGGAGGAGCACAGGAAGTTTTTGACGTGAACGTGCTCAAAACCCTGCGACTTTTAGAGCTTTTAGACCCCGAGGTTTGTGAACAGGTAATCTATTTTTCCACCGCCAGTATTCTGGATAGAAATAACGAATTACTCAAAGAATCGGGACAAATGGGAACGGAATATATCCGTTCTAAATTTGACTGTTTACGCCGCTTCACTCGCTTGCCGATCGCCTCACGGATTACCACCTTATATCCAACCCTGGTCTTTGGGGGAGATGAACAAAAACCCTACTCCCACGTTGCAGCTGGAATGCCAGAAATCCTTAAACATATTAATCTGATTCGCTTCTTTAAAGCCGAAGGTAGTTTTCACTTCATCCATGCTCGCGATATTGCAAAAGTGGTGGTTCATCTGGTAGATAATCCCCCCGAACCTGCCGGACCTTTTGTATTAGGAAATCCAGCAGTCACCGTTAACCGCGCTATAGAAGAAATCTGCGCCACCCTGAATAAAAATATTATCTTCCGCATTCCTCTAACTGGGTTTCTCGTCGATCTATTTATCAAAATTTTTCGGGTTCAGATGTCATCTTGGGACAGATTCTGTCTCACTTATCGCCATTTTACCTATAAGGACCCGGTGAGTCCCGCTACCTTTGGAATGACGACGGAATATGCCACCCTGCAAGATTTGGTCAAGACTTACAACACGGTGAAGTTGCAAAGGATTGAAGAAATCGCGCAATTACCAGAGGACCTGTATCCTGTTGAGGAAGGAAATTCCGATGAGACTCCCCGTTATTAACCGCGATTAAGAGGGGACCAGAAACCGGGTTTATCTTTTCTTTGTCCCACCACTCCAGTTCCGACCCTTACATCACGAGTCTACCCGACGATGTAGGGGTTGCTTAATTGGAATTTCCAGGGTAAATTCTGCACCGTCGGGAGGGTGGGAAGTACAGCGAATTTGACCGCCATGTTTTTCGACAATAATTTGATAGCAAATAGCTAACCCTAACCCCGTACCACTCCCCACGGGTTTCGTGGTGAAAAAGGGGTCAAACAAGCGTTTTTGGACCGATTTGGGAATACCCGGTCCATTATCCGCAATCCGAATTGAGACGGAATTCGGGCTGACTTTTGTCGTATGAATCTGAATGGTTGGGGACCGGCGAGAACTGGGTTCAGAGTTCCCCTGGCGTTCAGATAATGTAGCCTCTGTATCCTCTTTTCGATAGCATTCTAAGGCATCAACCGCATTGGCTAATAGATTCATCAACACTTGATTCAGTTGGCCGGGAAAACATTCGACTTGGGGGAGTTCACCATAGTCTTTGATGATTTCAATGGCGCAATGTCCCGGATTTCCTTTGAGACGATGCTGCAAAATCAGCAGGGTACTCTCGATCCCTTCATGAATATCGACTTGTTTCATTTCGCTTTCATCCAGGCGCGAAAAATTCCGCAAGGAGAGGACAATGGACCGAATCCGTTCGGCACCAATTTTCATAGAAGAGAGCAGTTTAGGCAAATCTGTCAAAATAAAATCAAGTTCGATCGCCTCGATTTCTTCTTGAATATCCGCAGGAGTTTCGCGGGCGTGTTCTTGATACAGTCCGATTAAGTTCAGCAAATCTTGGATATATTCCCCGACATGGGTAATGTTGCCATAGACAAAATTAACGGGATTGTTAATTTCGTGAGCAATTCCGGCAATCATTTGGCCGAGACTCGACATTTTTTCAGTTTGAATCAGTTGAGTCTGGGTCTGTTTAAGTTCCTGCATCGCCTGTTTTAAGCGCTGATTTTTATCTTTGAGTTGTTGGGTGCGCGCTTGCACTCTTAGTTCCAGGGTTTGGTTGGCTTCTTCTAATTGCTCATTGGCGCGTTTTAATTCTTCGCTGGCGGCGGTTAAATTGGCATAAAGCAGGGAATTTTCTAGGGAAATAGCCAATTGGGAAGAGAGGACGGTTAAAAATTCTAGACGTTCGGGGGTAAAGGCGCTTTTGGCACTATTATTTTCTAAATAAAGTAGTCCGATTGGTTGTCCGCGATCAAGGATGGGAGTACATAAAATAGATTTAGGCTGATTTTTAAGAATATAGGGGTCGGTGCTAAAGGTGAGTTCATAGCGGGCATCATTTAAAACGAGGCTTTGTTTGGTGCGGATGACATAATTAATAGCGGATAATGGGAGGATTAAATCCTGGGATAGGGGGGTATAGTCGTGGAGGATAACTTCGGAAGTTTCTACGGAAGCGGTGGCTTTTAATCCGAGTTGGCCGTTGTGTTTTAAGATGAGGAAAGCGGTTTGAGCACCGGCATTTTCTAGGAGAATGGTCATCAAGGTTTCAATCAGCTTGGTCAAAACAATTTCTGAGGCGATCGCCTGAGATGCTTTGAGGGCGCTGGCTAAATCTAACCCACGATTATGAATACTGCTACTGCTACTGGTACTGGTGGAGGTACTGGTAATCTGGCCGAAATGGGCATATTCATCTAGGGGAGTTGATTGCAACATCCCCATTGGATATTTTGCTTCTAGGGCTTTGAGTTTAGCGGTTGCACCCCAACGTCCATAACTATAATGGGCTTTTTTCAAATAGGTTTGGGCGATTTCATCGCGTCCAAGGTGAGAATAAAAGAGGGCGGCGCGTTCGTAGGCGATGGCTTCTTCTTGGATATATCGATATTTTTTAGCCCCTTGAATGGCGCGGTCATAATATTCCATTGCGAGTAAGGTTTGCCCTTTCACTCGGGCTTTTTCGGCCTCTACGAGGTCATATTTATGCCGGAAATTTGTAGGGGAAAATTCGGCCCAGAGTTGCATCTGTTTTTGGTGTTGGGTGACTTTCCGGATTGTGGTTTGTCGGGTCCGTTTATCGAGGCGATCGCAATCGGCTAACAGGGATAAAGAATAATAAAAATTATGTTCAGACCAATAGGGTAACCCGGCTCCTTTTTTTCCATATTTTTCGGCTAATTTTCCCGATTGAACGGCTTGGGAATAGTCTTGGAATAGATAACATAAAAATGTTTTACAAAAAGATGCCACAAACAGTAACAGCAGTTGACTTTGTTCAATCCAAAGTCCTAGGGTTTCTCTTTCATTAAAGCTGGACCCCACCAAATCACAGGGTTCCGGTGATTCTCCCTGCAAATTCAGGATCATTTGTCGCCAGATTTGAATATAAGAGATATGAAATTCGACTTGAAGCTTCTGCATTTTCTCCAGATACTCTTGTTGTTTCTGGTTGATTAGCTCTAAGGACTCCCCAATAAAAAACATAAAATTGACATGATGAATGGCGCTATAAAAGCCATATTCTATATCCCCCGTATCCAGACAGTTTTGAATATTATCTTCTAGGGGCTGAAGAGATAAAATGGTCGGAAATTTATATTTTTTAACAAAAACGTTATAAAGTAAAGTGATTTTATTTTTAAATTCAGGAGCATTAAATTGGCTGAGAACCCGCACAGATAATTGTCCAAATTGATGGGCAGCCTCAATTTTTAAATGCATCCCGCATAACAACATGGCATAAATCCCATACGCATAAGCGGCGAGGGGGGAATTGCCCCATTCAATTGAGAGTTTAACCATTGTAAAAACAACTGCGGGGAATAAAGATGGACTGATGAGATGAGCGGCAGGAGTCATACTTACCAGTACCCTCATTGCCGCGATTTTATGCGGATCAGTCATCACGGGCAAGTTGGCTAAGGCTTCAATTTCATGACTATCTTGGGGAAGTTCTTGAAACAGGTGCTTGGCATAAGAGCGGATCGCTTTATCTTGATTGGGCAGGACCACTCCAAGCAGCGTTAAAACTTTTAATCCAGTTGTTAAAGCTAATTTAGGCTGATTTTTTGCGATATTAATTTGAATATTTAATTCATAGAGTTTTACCCTATCTAATAGGTTTTTTGCCTGTTCAAAAGCTGACTCATAAAGCTCAGTAACTCGGTTAAAATTACCTTGTAAATATTCTGTTTCTATAGCAGCAATGAACAATTTTAGAGTGAGTTCATACTCCTCCTGCCACCCGAGTTCACCGAGGCGTTGTAGGGCAAAATTAAAATATCGGAGGGCTTGTTCATAAGCGGTTGCGGCTTTTGCTTTTTGACCTGTAGTGAGATTGAGTTGGGCTAAGTTGCAGAGTTCCTGCCGATCGCTGATCAGTTCATAACCCAGGTTGAGATGTTCGACGAGATCGAATATCTTGTTTTCCAAGTCTACCACCTGGACATTTTGCAAAAGCAACCGACCGATTTTTAAATGAACAATTTTCTTTTGTTCTTCAGAAATCAGGGAATAAGCTGCTTGTTGAACGCGATCGTGAATAAATTTGTAGGAAGTTTCTACCGCTTCTACATCGATTAAAACTGCTCTCTCTACATCTGGGACAATTTCAGGAATAATTTCCGGTTCATTGATGGGGAAAATTAACCCGTCTTGGAGGGCGGGATATAAGTGCTGAATTGTGTCAGATTTTGGGCCTTCACTAACCCAGGTGAGCAAGTTTAAATCGAAGCGATTGCCAATACAAGCTGCTAAGTTTAAAAGCGCTTGGGTGGGTTCGGGCAGTTTCTGAATTTGGGTGAGGGTGAGTTCGATGACATCATCAGTAATTTCTGTCCCTTCGAGGCGATTGAGTTCCCACTGCCACTCGCCCTGTGCAAAATCAAAGGTTAATAAATTATCCTGGGCTAAAGACTGGAGTAATTGAATGGCAAAGAAAGGATAGCCATCGGTTTTATTGTAAATAAATTGAGCTAGAGGTGCGATGCGATCGCCTCCCACATTCAGGGTATCCCGGAGGAGTTCCTGGATATCCTCAAGTTCCAATCCTCCCAACGGGATCTCATTCACCACCGCCCCATTGTTTTGCATTTGATTTAGGGTGAAAATTAACCCATGAGTAGCATCCACCTCATTGGATCGATAAGTCCCCACCAAAAGTAGATATTTGCTCTCGGGTTCAGTCATCAGAAGTTGAATTAATTTTAATGAAGCGGAATCCGCCCATTGCAAATCATCTAAAAACAAAACTAGAGGATGTTTCTCTTGGGTAAAAACTTCTACAAATGCTTTAAAAGTCCGATGAAATCGCCCTTGAGATTCCGTGGGAGATAGCTCTGAAACAGCCGATTGCTCACCCATTACCAGTTCAATTTCTGGAATCACATCAGCAATGATTTGACCATTGCTTCCTAACGCTTGTTGGAGGGTTTCAGTAAACTCTTCCAGAATGTCTTGGGGTTCCGTTAACCGTTGGCGAATTAATTCGCGAAAGGCACTCAGTAGGGCCCGGTAGGGAATATTTTGTTTATAGCGATCGAACTTACCGGAGATAAAATAGCCATTCTGTTGTCGGATCCAAGGCTGAACTTGTTTGACTAAAGCGGATTTACCAATGCCCGAATGTCCGGCAATTAAGAGGGTTTCCCGAGGACCTTGACTGATGCGAGTGAAGGTAGATTGGAGAATTGCAATTTCGCGATCGCGTCCGTAAATTTTGCGGGGACTGGCAATTTTTCCTGTGCGATCCTGAAGGGCGATCACAAACGGATCAATGCTGCCTTGGGTTTGCAATTGGTTCAGGCAAATTTCCAAATCGACCTTCACACCCCAGGCACTTTGATAACGCTCCTCGGGAGTTTTCGCGATTAATTTCATCACGATTTCCGCAAGAACCGGAGGAATCTCCGGGTTGAGAAAATCCGGAGAAATCGGCTTTTTCGCAATATGTTGATGAACCCATTCTAAGGGTGTTTTCGCTTTAAAAGGTAGCTGTCCCGTCAGCAGTTCATAAAAGGTAATGCCTAAAGAATATAAATCCGTGCGATAGTCGATCGCCCGATTCATTCTCCCGGTTTGTTCCGGGGACATATAAGCCAAAGTCCCGTCAATCGCATCGACAGAAATCATTTCCTGAGTGTCTTTTTTCCCAGAAACCGCAATACTAAAATCGGCAATCTTGACCTCCCCAGTCTCCGAATTGATAATAATATTATGGGGTTTAATATCTTTATGAATAATCTGGTTGTGATGGATTTGTGCTAAAGTTTTCGCGACTTGGATCCCAATTTGTAAAAATTCCGTGAGGTCAATGTCCTGGTTTTCTCGATGGATTTTGAGGGAATGGCCCCCAAAATCCTCTAACACTAAGGCCAGACCATTTTGATATTTTTCTAAACTGTAAGGTTTGACAATGCCTGAAATATTCAGCGCACTGATCAGTTCATATTCATGCTGAAATCGGGCAGTATCTTGATGTGGCGGAAATTCTGCTTTCAGGATTTTAATAATAACGGGTTGTTGCGTCCGTTTACTGTAGGCGCGGTAAATGACCGTTCTCAGGCCGGATTGAATTTCCTGGATTTGGGAATACCCTGGAATCAGGCTCATAAATTCAGTGATATCAATGGATGATTGAGTTTAGGGTATCATTGAATTGTCTATAACTGGGAAATTCCATGAATTTAGTTTCCCTTGAATGCAATGAGTTCAAGGGCAAACATGAACTGCTACCTCATTATTACGCTGGCGCACATCGGACCGCAATTCCCGTCGCCTCCGCAATCTCCCGGGCCAAGTTTTGTAAAACCTCGGGATTGAGACAGGGCAAAACCTGCACCGGATAGGGGCGAGATTCCTGGGGATGATGATTTCCCCGTCCATCTAATTGCCGGTTTACGGGTTTGGGACGGGTGGGAGTATTCAGTTGAATTTCATCCACCCCCAGCGATCGCATCCGAGAAATATATTCCGCTTTCGTTTGATCATCCCACGGGGACAACAGCATGGTTTGAATGCCAATTTCTCCCGGATAATCTTGACAAAACTTCTCAATTCCTGCCCAAATATCTGCCAAATTTATCCCATCAATGGGGCGATTTACCCCTTGAAATCGGCGTTCTGATACGGCATCGAGTTTAAGGGAAACCCGGTCCGCGATCGCCAAGGCATTCCGAACTTCCGGATCCCCCAAGGTTGTGCCATTAGTAAGCACTAATGTCGGACGATGGGTGCGACTGCCGATTCCCTGCAAAATTTCCCCTAAATTCAACGCTAATGTCGGTTCCCCACTGCCACTGAGGGTAATTACATCCACATCCCAAGGCGCAAATTCTTCCAGTTCATCGAGAATTTGTTGGGTGGGAATATAAATGGCCCGATCGCCAGTTTTCTGTTCAATTTCTCCCAGTTGGCAGTAAACACAATTAAAGGAACAAGTCGAAATACTGCCAATGGGGTCAATTCCCAGCGATCGGCCATACCGCCAAGAGGAGACGGGTCCATAGACGGAGGAAAAAGTTTGAGTTGCGTTCATTGTTGTTAACAAAGCACTCCAGAACTGAAGAGTGGAAAGACGATGGGGGAAGCGCCTAGTTAGAATCGGTCTTACTCATACCCAATCCAGTTGGTAAAAGTCGATTTCCTGGGTGAGCCCGCGCAGGCACCGCTTCGTTCGTGTAGCCCCACCCTTGAGGATTCTGTTGGCGATCGAGAGACCTAACCCCCCAACCCCCTTCCCTAAGAGGGAAGGGGGAGCCGGAAAGCCCCTCCCCTCTTAGGGGAGGGGTTTGGGGAGAGGTCTCTTTCTTGATTCGCCAACAGAGTCCTCAAGGGTGGGGCTACACGGACGAAGCCCGCCTGCGCGGGCTAAGAGATAAAATCGACTTGAGACAACCGGATTTGATATTCAGGGGCGATCGGCCTGATTCCCTCACTACCCCGCAGTCATGACTCTGATTC
>JAABSJ010000220.1 GCA_011390515.1 Oscillatoria sp. | reverse complement strand
TAAAATCTCCGGAATAGGGAATTTCAATCCAGTCGCTAGTCCCATTGAATGAGGGGATATCTGGATAAGAATAGCCGAGGTCAACTTCTTGAGCGGTGGGTGGAACGGCAACAGATTCGTTGAAAATCATTTTGGGGGATTCGTAGCTGCTAATTGAGCGATCGCATTCAGGTTAAACTTGCCTAGAGATCGGGACAAGAAACCGGGTTTCTGGCCTAGAGTGGTTAGGAATAGGCAAAAATATTGTCAAGAAACCCGGTTTCTAACCCATTCTGTACCGACTGCCCTAGAAAGATAGAATCGGGGGAGTCTATCCTAATTTACTATGGGTTACAACCTCCGCAGGAGCCGAACGTTTGTCTGCCGCCAGGACTTCTTTAAATAGTTGTCCGAGAATGGTGAGGCCCTCAGCATGAGGGATTTTTGCCCGAGAGAGCAAAATATCGCTACAAATTTCTCTAAAGTCAGCACTGGTTGGGACGACGGGAATATTATTTTGGTGACAGACTGTGGCCACAATTAGACAAGCGCGTAAACCCGAGGATTTTTCATGGGTCGTACTCCGTTCTCGAAAGGTCTTGACCAAATGCACAATCATTGCCGCATCCCCTCGGGTTAATCCCGATTTTTGGACAACAATTTCTTGTTGAGTCAGTTCATCGGGTTCAGGAATATCTAAAGTAATTAACCGATCCATTAAGGCATCCTGAGTTTCATGCACTCCGCAATATTCCTCGGGATTGGAGGTGAAAATTACGCGAAACTGGGGATGCGCCCGAATATATTCCGGTTGTTGAGCACTGGTTGGCAGGACTAAAAGTTTTTCTTCTAAGACTGACAACAGTACATTATTCACCTCGGGACGCGATCGATTAAATTCGTCATAAATGAGGGTAAATCCCTCCCGGCAGGCGGTGGTTAATCTGGCATCGGCCCAAGATTGGCGATATTCATCTTCGACTTTAATCACGTTGTGAATAAAGTTGTCCACGACTTTTTTACGGTTGTATCCTCGTTGGTTGCCAATCAAGTCGGATGATTTGTATTCATCATCCCCAAACATTAAAACAATTGGACGTTCTAACAGATTGGCTAGATGAATGGCTAAGGTGGTTTTGCCGGTGCCAGCAGGACCGCGCAGGTGGATGGAAAATCCCGCATGGAGATAGCGCAAGGCGCGTTTAGTCAGACGATGAATGGCCGGTGTATCGACAAAATTCTGGGAAGTGGCTTGTAAAACTGTGGTCACAAATAACCTCTTTGCATCACATCCGTTGAGTTAGCGCTTAGGGGAATTCAGGGAAACTCCACTGGGTTTGGGACGAGGTTTAATTGGGGTAGGCGCTGTCCCCCAAACATACGCTTGCAGGTTGGTTACATAAGCAGTTCGCTGCTGTTTTTCGGCAGTCCAGATTTGTTCTTGTTGCGATCGCGTTTCTTCTCGAAAAGCGGCCATATCGGCTTTTAAGTTTGCATAAAAGTCCTGCAACCCTTGGCTGACTTCTGCCGCCATTTCGACTCGATGGGCGGCGATTTCTTCTAGTTTGATTTGAGTCTCATAGCGCTGTTCTAAAATCTGTTGTTGCCGAAGTTGAATTTCCTGCTGACGTTGCACCCTAGCAGCGTTCCATTGTTCTCGCAAAGACACGACTTTTCCTCCGGGTATAATCCCACTTAAATCCTGGGCAAAATGTTCAAGACATGGCCGAGTTTGACTTTCCCTTTCCGGTGAATTTTCCCGTTTTAATATATGGGAAATACCTGCTGCTGGTTTTCTTCGCAGGCAGCAGGTTAGATCTCCGGGCGATCGCTATTTTAAATCCACTACAAGGGATTAAGCCGCAGGGACAGCCGCTTGGGAAGTCAGCCCTACCGCTTCGGCATATTTCAAATAGGTTTCTACCGAGGCGATGACAATTCTAGCTTCGATCGCCAGCAGTTCGATTCCCACCAGGGATACCCGCACCCATAAATCGATCACGACGCCTTTATCTAAAATGCGATCGATCACTTCGGCTAGACTGGAAGATGAGTTGACTTTTTCAACTGCCATGATGATTGCTCCAGAGTGTAAATAAAAACTTGGACTTTCCCACCCCTTGATTCAGGTGGATTAATGATTTGATTGAGTCCATTTAACATAAAAATACTTGGTTTTTATGTCAGCGATGGTTCTCTTCCTCCTCGTGCGGCCCGATTCAAGCCACATTCAAAAGGAACCCCCCTCCTCCGGTTTAACCCCTAAAATTAGATGAAGAACAGGGTCCGTTCGCCTTGATTTTTATCTGTACAAGTCGAACTGAAACAACAGTTTTTTCTTTCATTTTTCCGGTGTTTTACCGTTTTGATGAACTCCACCCCCTTCTAACTCATTATCCCACCGATTTTAGGCGGATTTAGCCCAGAGTTTCTCTGAGTTTTATCCTTCCCCTAGGGGTGTTTGTTTAATGGCTCTGGTTAGAGGCGATCGCAAAATCGTCTCCTCAGTTTGCCACGAGTTCCACACCCTGATTCGATGGGGGATTTGTTGAGGAAATCTACTTGTTGTTATCGTACCTCAGTCGGCCACCTCAATTATCAAGGAAATTACAAATTTAACAAAACTTTAAAGAGAGATTTTTAGGGGTCTGGGCGTCCGCAGGGGTCTAGGAAGGCTCTCTAAGTCTTTTTCTCTATCCCAGGGCTTATTTTTAAATCATGCTTGGGGATTTTTGTCAAGAGAGGGGGAATGAGAGGGATGGGATGTTGAAAATGGCTGAATTCCTTATGGAGAAATGGGGGAAACGACTGAAGTCGTTACTACGAACCCGGAATTTCGCAATATTTCTTTAGGAATGTTTATGAAAATATATGAGCGGTGTAACGGATTTTGATTTATAATGTTTAGACCTTTGACCATTAACAGTCAGGCGGATTAAAGATTTAACAAAAGATAGCAAGGATGCAGCGGTTTAAAGGGAATTGGCGTGTTAGAATATCTAAATAAAGTGGGGTCACTTTAAACTGAAAAAAACTGAGATTTAGGTGGGCGATCGCAGGTTAAACCGGGAAAAATAGCAGAGGATATTCATTCGGTCGGATTGTTCTGATAGATTGGATGGTAGGGCGATCGCAATCAATCCCATCCCGGGAATTGCCTTTCTTGGACCTAATGTTTTAAGAACGGCTGAATGCAGCCAACTCTAGCCAACCCTGTAAAACTCTAATTAAATCCCTTTACTGAGTTAAATTCATCGTGTCTTCTAACCCGATACAGCCGAAAAGTGCTCAATCCAACTCAAATCGCACCATTGCCACATCCACCCAAGGCTCGACTTTAGCCGATATCCTCGAACGAGTCTTAGATAAAGGAATAGTAATTGCCGGGGATATTTCCATTTCTGTTGCCACAACCGAGCTACTCCATATTCGCATTCGCTTACTAATTGCCTCCGTAGATAAAGCGCGAGAAATGGGAATTAATTGGTGGGAAAATGACCCTTATTTGAGCAGTAAAAATCAAGACTTAATCGAAGAAAACCGCCAATTACACGATCGCCTGCAAGTCTTAGAAGCCGAAATGCGATCGCTTAAAGCCCTCACCAGCAGTCCCCCCATCCCCGAAACCCACCCCGAACCCAGCGGCAGCGTGGGGGAGATTTAAACCCGGTCAAACCTATAAGAAAACCGCACCCTCATGGCATCAGCTAAACCCCCATCCGATCCGTCTCAAATCAGCGAAATTCTCCCCACTCGTCGCGCTATTAATAGTAAAGCGGGGTTAGCCTCCCTCGTCTTAACCCTCGTGGAACTAATTCGGCAATTGATGGAAGCCCAAGTGATTCGTCGTATGGACGACCAAGTGCTCAGTGAAACCGAGTTAGATGCGGCTGCCGAGAGTTTGCAAAAACTAGAAGCAGAAATCCTGCGCTTGTGCGATATCTTCGAGATTGACCCCAATGATTTGAACCTGGACCTCGGAGAAGTGGGAACCTTGTTACCAAAACCGGGCAGCTACTATCCAGGCGAACCCAGTCAAGAAGCGTCCATCTTAGAATTACTAGACCGACTCTTAAATGTCGGCATTGTCGTTCAAGGTGACCTAGATTTGGGTGTAGCTAACCTGAATTTAATTCAGGCCAAACTTCGGTTAGTCTTAACCTCCCAACCGCTGTAACTGTTGTTGAATCAATTAGACCATAAATTAACATGAGTTTAGGGTTTTATCTGTACGGAATTTTGCCAGAACCCCTGCCAGACACCTTGGCGATCGCCGGACTGGATCGCGAACCTGTTCATAACCAAACCATTGAGGGATTCCATTTCCTCTATTCCGAAGCCAAACAGACCAAATATCTCACCTCCAGGCGCAATTTATTAGGCCATGAAAAAGTCTTAGAAGAGGCGATGACTGCCGGATTTCGCACCTTACTCCCCCTGCGCTTTGGATTAGTTGTCAAAACTTGGGACAGCGTAATCCAAGACTTAATTGCTCCCTATCAGGAGAAACTTCAAGCCCTTTTTGAGAAATTGGAAGGACGCCGGGAAGTCAGCATCAAAGTATTTTGGGAGAGCAAAAGCGAGATAGAGGCATTACTCGACTTGAATCCTAGCTTAAAAGAAATGCGCGATGCCAGTTTAGGTAAAGCCTTGAGTATGGAAGAAGTCATCAATATCGGTCAACTCATAGAAAGCAGCTTAAAGTTTAGAAAACAAGAAGTGATTGCGGCATTTCAAACCGGATTAAATCCCTTAGCGGAAGAAGTCATCGAAAGCGATCCGATGACTGAAGAGATGATTTATAATGCTGCCTATTTAATTCCTTGGGACCGGGAACCGGAGTTTAGTGACGCAGTAGAGGCGATCGATAAAACCTTTTGCGATCGCCTGCGAATTCGGTATAATAACTTTACCGCCCCTTATACCTTTGCCCAACTCGAATCAGAGGAATAATTTCATGCTATTTGAACTGTTAACCTTTCCCATCTCAGCACCCCTGGGCGGCATCGTCTGGTTAGGGGAACAACTTCTAGAACGAGCAACCAGCGAATTGGATGATATTCAAAATGTCCAAAAACAGTTATTAGCCTTACAACTCGCCTTCGACATGGGCGACATTTCCGAAGAAGACTTTGAAATTCAGGAAGAGGAACTGTTGCTCAAAATTCAAGCAATGGAAGAAGAGGCTGAACAAGAAGAACAAGAAGAACAAGAAGACATAGAACCTGAAGAGTTCATCAGCGAGGATGGGTTATCTTCGTTCTCCATCACCGTCCTCGATTAGACTTTTTAAAGCCCCTTTTTTTAAGAGAGATTGGGTGGATCAATTTAAAGCCCCCCTTTCCAAGGGGGGTTGGGGGGATCAACGCGGTATTTTGCCAGAGTTTTATTAACCCGAACCCTTGGCAACCGTTAAAAATAGCACAACGGGGATGGATATTCCACCCCCACTTCAGCCTGACTTTAATATTCCAGATGAAACGTTTTAAACTGATTAGAATTCCCCCGATTAATCGGTTCAGAAATGGAAGTTTGAGACCGAGGTGAACGGTCCTGAATTGGCTTAATTTCTCCAGAAATAGCCGCCACACCCTGACCCGAAGATTGCCGCAACTCCTGAATTGCCTTTTCCTTCGCCTGAATTTGACTATCCAATACACTTAACTGAGAATTCAACAACTCCATCCGCTGTTTCATCATCTGAAGCTCATGCTGGATCCGCTGTCGCTTCGTCGTCATTTTATAAAGTTCAACTTGTTCCCCCGCCTCACAGTTCTTGCGAGGCGTGGAACTCATTTTTGGCGGCATTGACGAGGGCGGTTTAATTCTAGGCATAGGTTTTCTCGCAGACTCTAGCTTATGATACCCAATTCAAGTGGCGATCGCTCAAAAGAAACCGAGGAGTGCAATATTTCTTCATTCCAGCGAAAAACATAGGAGTGAAAACTTTTAAAAGAAATGGTTTCGGGATTCCTAAAGGACCTCGGTTTTGAGAATGATTTTTATAGACCTTCCATATTCGGGTCCTCCTCATTCCCCGCAAATTTGAATCAGCAAATTGCGTTTTCGGGGCCCATCTAACTCAATTAACATCACCGATTGCCAAGTCCCCAAGGCTAAATTTCCCTCGACGATGGGAATGTATTCGCTATTGTTGAGGGTGATTGCCATCAAATGGGAATGTCCGTTGATGGGTTCATCGGGAGGGACGACGCGCAGATGCAAATCGTTATGGAGATATTTGGCATCGGGAGGGGCTAATTTTTCCAGATAAACCTTGATATCATCCAGCAATCTTTCTTCAAACTCGTTAATAAATAAAGCCGTTGTGGTATGTCGAGCAAATACCAAAACGTAACCATTTTTAACCGGATTTGCCTCTAGCAAGTCTTTGATGTAGGGATTCAGGTTATGAATGCTGATTCCCGGTTCGGTTTCAATGTCGATAAAATGGTTGGTGATAGTCATTAATTTTTCAACTCCTCTAATCAATCGCTGTATTTTACCCTATTATCTTACCCAATCTGGGGCATTCGGGAGTAAGGCGTAAAGGGTTTTTAAGGTTTCGATATCTTTCTGAAGCCAAGTCTCCATCCACTGACTGTATGCTGCCATCACTTGACCCTCAAAGGCTTTACCCTGCAAGAGTTGGGTAATTAAATGGGCGGCCATCATGCCGGACATGACTGCTTTGAGGACGCCATGAGAGGAGGCTGGATCCAGAACCGTGGCGGCATCTCCCACGAGAAAATAACCGGGTCCTGCTGGGGGAGAAACTTGTCTCCAGGTGACATCAGCAACGGCGGGTTTTCCCCAGGGTTTTAGGGTTTGGAATTCGGGGGGTTGCCAGTTTTTTTCTAGGGGTTTGTGTGTGAAATCAAGGCGGGTCCATTGGTAGAGTTGGGGACGGACTTTGGCAGTCCAAATCCATCCCCCTTCGCCTGCTACGATCGCCGGTGCATCATCTCGGATAGGACAGTCTCCTTGGACATAGCCATAATGGGCGATTAAGGAGGGAGAAAATGGGTTAATTGCTAACTTTAATTGTTTGGCTAACCATCGTCTGCTGCCGGTGGCATCGATTGCAAATTTTGCCTTGATTTCACCTTGGTTGGTGGCGATGCCTGTAACTCGGTTTTGGCTAACAATCGGATGTAAGGCGCGACAGGGTTGGTGGACTTCGACGCCTAATTCTACCGCCCGATCGCGCAAGATTGTATCGAAATCCGCCCGCCATGCCTGAAATCCCTGCCAAGGTCCGGTGGCATCGGACCCGAAGGGTTCAAACCGGCGATTGCCCTCCCATTGTATCCAGTTCCCGGGATGGCGTAGGAATCCAGCAGTTAAGAGGCGACTGCCGACTCCTAGCTGCTGTAACAGGGGTTGGATGCCGGGGTGGAGGGTTTCCCCCGGACGATCGCGAGGGAAGGGTTTTGCTTCGGCGATCGCCACCCGAAACCCTTGCTGGGCGAGGGCAATGGCGGCAGCAGTTCCTCCCGGACCACTCCCGGCGATCGCCACGTCAACCTCACACAATTTTTGATTCCCAGACTCCAGAATCCCGTTTCATCAACACCCGCAGTCCATCCACAAACAGGGTAACCTGTTCCTGGATTTCCACCCAGCGTTTCCGAATGTCTTCCGGAGTCGTTATATTGCCATGTCGATACATTTCAAACCGATAGATTTTCCCCCGTAAGCGTTGCCTTGTTTGGGTTTGTGCCTCTTGCAGTTCCGTTTCCGTTGGAGTCACTTCCCGGAAAGAGAGAACACCCCATTTGGATTTCTCATTGACAATTCGTCCAAATGCCGCAGCGTCTTGCGCCTCCGACTGTCCGGGACGGAAATATTTATCCTCTTCAATGCCTAAAGCGCGATACACATAAGCCATTGTGAGCACTCTCGCCTCGTATTCTCGCACATCAACTTGTCCGGTTAGGGCTAAGGTGAATTGACCCTGTAAGGCATTGGTGACATAATCCACATGATCGATCGCCTCATATTCCACTACCTGGCGATCGGGCAATTGCACCAGGCGCGGTCCCGGAACCCCATCCCAAGGCAGTTCCCCAGTTTGCCCGATTTCTGCATCAGTTAGAGGGCTGACGGTGGGCCAATTTCGCATCGGTTCAAAGGTGCGGGCGGCATCAGGTGAGACCGCAGGCCAAAAAGCACTAAGTGCGGCACAAAGTTTGGAATCTTCGGGGAAGGGACTGCCCAGACCATAAGCAGCTAGGAAATCTAAGCCTTCTGGAGTGCGGTCAAAGCTCACATCCCATCCGGGCGCGTAGATTCCCGCAGCCGAATCCGGGAGGTAGGATTGACGATTGACGATGAAACGGTCTAGGGGACGCTGTTTGACAAAGGGCTCGGTGGGTAAGGAGACGATCGCCGTTACGGTGGCATCTTCCGGGCGAAAGTCAGCCTCAGTTAACGTCAAATTTGGCGGCATTCGCTCATCGGATAAGGTTTCCGGGGGAATTCGCCAAATGCTGTTTCTCACCGCTTCTGGCACCGATTGTTCCCACCAATCCATCAGTTGCCGTTGATCGCAGGTGGGGAAGTAATCCGGGGCGCTAACGAGGGAATAAGCGGGAACCCGTCGGGGGATTTGAATCGCTAATTCCGGACAGAGGGCTTCAACCCAGCCATCTGCCGTAAAATCCAGGTAATGTAAGGCATTGTATCCGCCTTGGGCAACGATACGGGCAACATTGGGGCGTTCATTCAGGTCAGCAATCGCCCCGTTGGGTAGCACTTGGTGACGGGCGTGGACATATTCCGGGGCGCGTCGGGCTTCGTTGTCTGACGGAATCAGCAAGCTGGAGGAGAGGGTTAAGCCATAGTTGGCGGGAACTTGATAGGTGAGAGGTTTGCCTTGATATTCTGCTGCTTCGACGAGAAGGGGATGGACAATGGGGGTGAGAGTTCCCATGCCATCATCGGGATTTTGTGAGAATTCGGCAATGCCTTCAGTAAAGATAAAGGGGGGATTGCTGAGATCCGGTTCACTCCATCCGGTGTCATACCCTTGGCTTTGCAGTTGGAGATGGATGCGACGGAGTTTTTCGTTGAGATGGTTGGCTTCTAGGCTGAGGGTTAAGTTAAAATTACGGATACATTCATGACCGCTAAATAGTTTGTGTAAGGGAAACCAGAACAACCGGCGATCGTCTCCATCGCGAACGCGCATGGGTTTATATCCCGGGCGATCGCCTCGACGGATGACGGCAATATAGGCACTATACCGGGCGGGAATCACCCGCATGGCTTGGGCGTCATCTTCTACAAAGGGTAAAAAGCCTCGATTTTTCCCGTCATACAGGGCTTCTGCAGTTCCCACTCGGGCGACCCCAGTCCGGGAAAAGCACAAATCCGCGTGTTTCTGGTGGGGGGTGTCCGAGGCGGGACGGTATTCGGAAGCAAAGACGGCGATCGCCAAGGGTGCATAATTCGCCTTGACCCGTAATTCCATTAACGAGGGGGGTTTGACGCCATAGACGTAGTTTTCCACCGCCTCAATCTCAGCGAGGGTCGGAAAGGCGGTTAATTCATTGCCCTGGGCCCCAGTAACGACTGTTGCTGAAGCTAAGGCATGATAGAGTAAACTGCGCGCTGGAGACCCCGGTGCGATCGCCCGATTCCCTTCATCGGCAAAATCCGTAAATCCTGGAATAGCGCGGTTGATGTTCGGGAGGATTTTCCCCAATTCCGCTGTTAGGTTTGCCGCTGTGATATCC
>JAABSJ010000219.1 GCA_011390515.1 Oscillatoria sp. | reverse complement strand
TTTTCGTTGACAATTGGGATGACTCCGAGGCGGAGTAATTCTTGAAAGGTGTTATAGGCGTTGACGTAGCGACTGCGTTGGACTAAATCGCTGCGGGTGAGGAGGACTTGGGCGATCGGTTGTTGCAGGGTGGTAAACAGGTCATCATAAACCCGCATTAAGCGGCCCTGACCGACGGCTGCCACCGCTTGTTTGAGGGCAATTGTGCGGGGACGTTCTTTTAATCCCAGACGAGCACAGCCGACCCCGACGGCACCGGAGGAGACTAAGATCACGCGGTGCCCTTGGTGACGGAGGGCGCTGAGGGTTTCAATCAGGGCGGCAATGGTGGCGATCGCCAGGTTGCCAGTGCTCTCCTGGGTGAGACTAGAGGTGCCAATTTTGACGACTAGGGTTTGCAGGTTCATAAAAAAAGCGCGATCGTTGGGGATGAAAAGTCCGGGTTACCCTCGGATGACCGGATCCCATTGTAAAGCGCCCGCCTTGATTTCGGTGAAGGCAGGCGCTTTGTTTTTATCAAAGTGAATTAGGGGTTTGCATAAAAAAAAATTCTGCATTAGAAGTTGGCTAGAATTGGAAAAGCCCCCCTTAATAAGGGGGGTTGGGGGGATCTCTTCTAAAAGATTTTGAAGAGTTTATTGTTTGGAGTTCCCTTATCGTGAGGGTGTAACTACCTCATGGTCAATATTTTAAGATGCAGCGCTCTATAGGGTTTTTTTAAGGGGTGTTTTAGCTCAATGACCTGTTACTTCTTATGAGCGAGGGAAGCGCCGAGGATTTGAGATAACCAGACTTCCATCGCTCGCACCGGATGCTTGGTTTGCATGATTTCCCCGGGTTCCACCATCGGTTCTACCAAAATGGTAAACATTCCCAAGCGGTTCCCAGCGAGGACATCGGTAAAGAGGCGATCGCCCACCATTGCCACCTTTTCCACCGGCAGATTCATCCCCGTCACCGCCTGTCGTAACTTGCGCCGCGAGGGTTTAGCGGCACCTGTAATGTAGGGCAGATTTAAAGAGCGAGCAATCCCACCGATGCGAGCTTCACTGATATTATTGCTGACCAACCACAAGGTAGCAACCGGGCGAATTTGTTCCACCCACTGCCGGAGATACTCAGACACTTGAATTTCTCGAAGGGGGACGAGGGTTTCATCCACATCCAAAACCAGACCCTTGAGGTCATATTCTTTAACGATCTCTGGTGTCAGGCTTAAAATTGAGTCCCCTAAAAATAAATCGGGCTCTAAAAGTTTTCCCCAAGACATAGTAATTGACCTTCGCTGACTAAAACTAACCACCGCCCTAGAACCTGCCGTGACCCAATAATCGGGTTTGACAGGGCGAGCGCACCGGATCACCAGGATCTTTCTAAAAACTGCATTCCCCGCATGATGATTTTGACATATTAAGTGGCATAGCCCACGGCGATCGCCCTCAATTCTCAGACATCCCCCCAGGAGACATGGGCACAGGCTCCTGGGGGAATATCATATTAGCGTAACGTCGGGTCCCGCTCATCCCAGATGGCATTTTGAGCCGCTTCATGTTCAGCTAAGGTGCGACTAAAAACATGGGTGCCATCATAGAGGGCCACAAAATAGAGATATTCCGTCTCTTCTGGGGCTAAAGTGGCTTCTAAACTGGCAACCCCAGGTGCAGCGATCGGGGTCGGGGGTAAACCCGGATTCAGATAAGTATTGTACGGGTTAGGGGTGTTCACCTGAGCCAGAGTTAAGGGTTGATCTTCCGTTTGTCTGATATTTAATCCATATTCCACCGTCGGATCAGCACCCAGAGTCATCCCCTGTTTGAGGCGGTTGGTAAAGACACCAGCAATGCGATGGCGTTCCGATGCGACTACCGACTCTTTTTCCACAATACTCGCTAGGGTGACCCATTCTTTGAGACTGAGATTGGTTTGATTTTGAGGGTCTTGATAGACTGGGAGAGCCACCTGTTCAAACCGATTCAGCATGGGTTGAATAATCGCTTGCGGGGTGATATTATCGGCGCGCAGTTTGTAAGTATCCGGGTATAAAAAGCCTTCTAAATGGGGGATATCTTTAGGAAGCCAGGGATATTCAGCCCAGGGAATTTCCTGAGTGGCGGCGAGAAATTCTTCAGCGGTAAAAAAGCCTTGAGACTCGAAATATGCAGCCATTTGGCGCAAATTCCAGCCTTCGGGAACGGTGAAACTGAGCTGCATGACTTCACCATTCCAGATTTTTTGGGCGATCGCCTGCATCGGTTCATCGGGAGAGAGTTGGTAGGTTCCCGCCTTGTAACCTCCATCTGGGTTTTGGCGAGATAACCACCGAGTCCACATATTCCAAGCATTTGCGGATCGAATTAAACCCTGTTCTTCGAGTTTAACTCCGATGAGTTGTCCAGGTTCCCCGGGATCAATTTGTACGACTTCCAGGCGATTGTCTTCGACGACAGAATCCCGAGGTAAAGATTCGGATACGGGTGCACTAGCTGATAGCCACCACCGCCAACCTTGCCATGCACTGATTCCGATCGCAGCGCAGAGGATAAGCGCCACATATAACAACCAATTTGTTTTTCGTTGACTCGCTGCTTTCATCTTCTGGTGATCTGTAACAACCATGATGGGATACCGCGACGATCGTGGGGGATCTTGCCCTGATGGAGAAGCGATCGCCCGCCATCACCCCTAGGGGATCTTCATCGCGGCATTCATCTATTCCAGGGTAGTCTTTTATCTCTGAATTGATAGACTCCACATCAGACGGGGAATTCGGTGGTATGTTCTCCTAGGGCCTAGATAACTCATGGAGCTAGAGGGTAATCTTCGTCGCCAGGGATCTTCTGCTTTGTGGATCTAAGCGCCGGATTCCCTAGAAGTTGGAGTCGCCTCTCTCCGGTGCAACATAGGGTCAAGCGGGCGACGAACGAGGTGTTCGGTCCAATCCGAATTGAGAAGCTCCAACGCGAGTGCCGACGAACCCTGATGTTAGGTAAGTTTTAGCTGCTGATCCCCCTACAAACTTTGTGGAAATGGGACTGATCGGGCTTTAACTATTGATTCTAGTCCCACATCTAATTGGGTTGCTGAGTCAGACTCAGGATAGTTTTTGTTTCGTCGTTATTCGAGTTCTTCAAACAACCGTTCTTCGATCATGCCTTCTAAAGTAGACATCATCGGTTCAAGTTCCTGTAACTCTTCATCGGAAAGTAACTCCGGTTTTCCGTCTTCATTGAGGCGGGCCAAAATGAAGACGGGATCCAAAGGAGAGTAGATGGCATATTCGGCTTCTTCGTGATAAAAACTGGCTAACCACTGAAGTTCCTCATATTCTGCCGCTTCTCCCAGTTCATCATCACTGATTTCCTCTTCCGTAAATTCCGGAAGCTCGCCACTAACCGTCAGCGTAATTGCGCTACGTTTGAGGGTGAGGTTTTGTTCTTCGAGGACTGCTTTGGCCGTATCAAAAATAGTATCCACTTCCTCCTCACTAATAGGAATAGGTTCATCATCCTCATCCTCAGCTTGCCATGCGAAAATTTCCACCGGCGTATCAATGGGAGTGAGTAAAACGTAAGTATTGTCGTTTACTTCTACCGAATGTTCGATGTAACAAGATAGCGATCGCCCGGACTCATCCGTCAAAATTGTGGATGAAGTGTGGGATTGCCCATTCTCTTTTGATGATTCCGATCGGGACATGACAGATAATAGGAAGATAAAGAGCACTAGCGAGGAGCAAAACGGAATCAGAAAACCGGAAAACGCCCTTACCGGATGTCGGTCGAGGCGTACAGGTTTTTGATTGCCCTGAACCCAGGAAGAGCAAATCTACCGGGCAAAACCAGAATATCACGGGAGAGAGCTGATCCGATTTCTATTTTTTGGAGTGGGACTCCGGGCGATCGCTCCGGTGCGGGTTGGGCGGATTCGAGGTCAGCAATCAGGGTCTGATCGAGCAGCAACTCGCCATTCTTGAGGGGAAACGTTTGATGACGAGGACGGCTCTCGGGAGTCGGAATCCATTGCAGCAGTCGCCCTTTCCAGGTGCTGATTGTAACCGCTTACGGCAACGTTCCATCCGGAAAGGGTACAAATTACTGGAATGAAGATACTCAGATACAGCTTTTCCCTGAATACCTGTCTAGCCAGACCTGAGTCTAAATTTCTGGCTCAACTCAACATTTTGGGCCTAGACAGGATCGCCGGTTAACTGTTCTTTAATACTTTAATTCAGTTACTCATCACTGAAGTCCCCCGATTTAACGAGTATCATGGCACTTGAAACCATCTCCCAGGCCACACTTCCTCAAGAGGAACTGACAGCTATCCTCACTCAAATTGAGTCGGAACTGTATCGGACAAAAGTTTATCGGACCGCGTTAGGAATCCTCAAGCAGAGACTCGGTGAGTCGGCTGATGGTTCCTCTATGCTGCTACAAGCGGTGGCTAAAAAAGCGATTTGGCTGACGCTCAAGCAATGGATCTCCCCGGGTCAGGATGATCCAGAACCCTTGAATGAGACTGAGTTGGTAGTGGAGGAGCTAGATTTATATCAGAGGTCCGGCAATGGCCAAGAGTCCCAGGCATTAGAGGAGATCCGAACACCGGAAAGCCATTCCCAATCCCTGGGCGATTCAGATCCAGCGGCCCTCACCCTCAATCCCTCTCCCTTGTCGTCACCTGCTACCATCAACCCCTTTCACCGTCACAAAAAACAGCAGCAAGCTCAACAGCAAGCTCAACTCATCGCCCAGCAACAACAATGGGCCGATCGCCTGACTCAAATTGGGCAAAAACTGCAAGGGGCACGTTGCGATCGCGGGTTATCGATTCTGGAATTGCATCAACAGACCCTCGTTCCTTGCCGTCATATTGAAGCGATCGAGAACGGCTTTCTATCCCAACTGCCGGAAGATGTTTATGTACGGAGTTTTATTCATAAAATGGGGGATGTCTTAGGCTTAGACGGGGCGAGACTGGCGAATTTCTTACCCGTTCCCCCGAAACAGAATGCAGCCATCCCGTCCTGGCATCATCCGGACTTTAATTTAGAATTTTCCGTCAGTCCCCTGCATCTGTATGTAGGCTACACCGCCCTCATGGCTGGGGCGATCGGGGGACTGGGATGGATGAATGGGCAATCTGCTCCCACAACCGTGCCGGAACCTGACCCAACGTTAACCGCCCCTGCGAGGGATGAGCGTCAAGGGGTCCTCCCGAAGCAAACACCGGGCATGACTTCGGGGGCGATCGCCGGTGCCCTCTCGGAGATAGCCCCACCCGAAGCACTGGACTGGTAACCCAATAGGCAGGAAATCTCGACCCCATCCGCCCCCCTGGACGAGGGGCTCAGGGTTGCCCCTGACTCTGGCGATCGATCCAGTTGAGCAACCACAGTCCGGTGACAATCCCGATAAAGTGGGCCACAATCGTATGCGTATTCGCCAACACCACAAAAATATCCAACGCTTGAATAAAATCTTGGGGGCGTAACGCCGTCACCAGGGAGCCACCCCCTTGGTACTGGAGGGCCTTGGCTAGGAGGATTCCGCCAATGGCTTCGGCGGCGATTAGGGTAAAGGTCATCCCGGCTAAATTGACCATTAAGCCCCGACGCACCATTTGCACCGTATCTGCTCTGCGGGGGCGCAGCTTAGAATTTACAGAACTAAGCTGTTGAGATAGGCGAGTATAACGATAAGCCCAATAGATACTCAGTCCGAGGGCAGCCAGTCCCAGAACTGCAAAAAAAATGCCCGGAGCGATGCTAACATTACTGGTTCTGGCCGCTTCCCGAGGTGCCGGAGATTCAAGCAAAATTGCAAATAAGAAAATCAGTCCGGCAACAACGGCTAGAACTAACTGTGTCCAAAAACTGATCCAGCCCACTCGGCGTAAGGCAGGGATGACGCGCTGGACGGGGGGTGGAAGTGCTTTTAAGTCTGTTTGATTTGACATACGCAGAACGCAGTTACCGTTTTGGAGCGTTGAGATTGATCGGCTCAAAGCTCAATCATAGACCACCACACCTCCTGATTGCCGTTGCCCGGTGATATTGAGGTGAAATTGCTGTATTTACCCTGTTTATTTTAAATTAACTTGTAAAGAAAAATAGAGAACAAAAAAACACCCATGGGCGTCAGCCCAATCAGAATGCATCTTTTCGGTAGGCGATCGCCCCATTGGTTTGGGTAAATTCCGAGCATCTGGGTTTTTTTAGGGATTTGTGTCAGCAATATCCGATGATCCGTGCTTGAAATTGGGGTGCAACTCAAGTCAAGTTTCAGGCAAACTTGACTTGAACCCTGGGAGAGGATGGCGATCGCCCGTAACTGGGTTAACCCAGTCCCGGTTGACTGTCCAGATTTTTCTTTGAAAATCGGGGTAAAATACCCGAAGGGTTCATTGCTACAAGCTTGTCTTGCAGGCTTTTGCGGTTGTGCAGCATCAGAGACGGTCCCCGGTTAAACATCCAGAGCTTAAGCAGATTTAAGAGTCCCAAAGCTTCTGATTTAGCCGTGGATTGATTGCTCCAGTCGGCTTAGAGAAAAGAAAGGGTGCGCTCAGGTTAGAGAAAATCAAGCTATCTTCCTGAGTCAATTAAGCCGACTGAACGATATGAAAAACCTGAGCGATCGCAGGTGTTGATGATCCCTCCCTCGGTCTATGGGGGTATCAACAGGGCGCAAATTACTACTAATAAATCAGGGCTGACTTGCGGTCAGAGATGATTTTTAACCATTTCTGTTCCACCGTTAAAGTCCTCAGAAGTTGTATTTATTTTATTTGGGTGCTGACTTTCGCTGATTCCCTCAGTAGGAGTCTGTATAAAAAAAATTGAGAGAGGGTGTTTTGCAAGTTCAGTCGGAAAATTTTCCGGCTTAACTTGCAACGAAATTCGCTAGAACCGGATTGCGTTATTGAGCCTGGTTTTACGCTCCTTTTATTCCGGTATTGTAGGAAGTTGCTTAAAACTTGCTGCCATACCAATTTCCTGAAAATTTGCAGTAACTTCCTTCCGTTACTCCGATTCTAACTCAGGCAATTAGAAAGAGCTTAATTCTCATTCAGGCTTGGCCGAACAACCGGATTCTCTGGCCATTTCATCCAGCAACGCATCTATACCGAAGGGAACACAATCACAAATCTTCAATCTTCCCGACGCTCGGGACGGTATCTGGGTTGACTTTGAGTTGACTTTGAACTGTAGATTTTTCACCCCTCAATAGAGCGGGCCAGCTACGAAACGTCAATCTTTCAGTGCGTCAATTCCTCTATCAATTGGTATTTTAAGGGGTATTCAGCGGGTAACTCAAATGAATTTTGAAGAGATCTATGACTTTTTTCAAAACCCTCCGCCGATTTATCTGAATAAAGAACTAACCGTCTGTTATGTTCTCTCAGTATTATTGGCGGGTGACTCTTACGGCACAGAACTGATTCAGCAATTAGAGCGGGAATATCCAGCCTATCGCCTTTCGGATACGGTACTCTACAGCGCTCTGAAATTTTTAGAAAATGAAAGAGTCATTAAGGGTTACTGGAAAAAGGTTGAAGGCCGGGGAAGACCCAGACGAATGTATCAGGTTCATCCGGAGTTCCAGGGACAAGCTCAAGATTTAGCTCTCCTCTGGCAACAGTATGCTCAAGAAGGTCACGGGATGCCTAATTCTCCCCCAGGTCCCGTCCAGTCCCATGAAAACAAGAACCAGGGTACGGGTTGAATCGGGATGACCGTGATGGATCCGGTGATGGGTGCGGCCCTAGCATCGCCCTCATCTTTCTTCCCCCTTGGAGACCCCCACCATATCTGTACCCAGATTGGTGGGGGTCTCCAAGGGGGGCTGGGTCTAAGCAACATAAGCGTAGCCATCTTTTTTGTGAAGGTGTTTGCAGTATTTGTGGCTAATTCCTTGAACTAACCCATCGGTTGTTGAAATGTTAAAACTTCCGGTGGCACGAGTGGCTATTCGACCCCAGTGCGTCCCAACCTTTTTTCCAGAAGTGACAACAGCTTTAACAATGTCACCAGTTTGAAAACCTTTATGAAACTTGGTTCGCGAACAATAGCGAACCGGGAAACCAAACTTGTTGGTGCGGCATTGCTGACGGGTTCCATGCCCTTTAGCCGTAATCAGTAAGGGTTTTATTCCAGTAGTGATTAGCTGCTCGGGAGTGGATTCTCCAACGCAGGCCGCGTCCCAGTAATGAGTCTTGTCCAAGCCTCGGATGGTGCGGTTGTACTTGGTTCTCCCCCTTCTACTTCAACAGGTAACCACATTTTTTTTAGGTGGAAGTACAAATTCCATCGTGTTGTATTGACTGCTGCGGTATTAGCTAATGGTCTTTTAGCTTGCGCCAAAATGCGCTTAATCAGGTCAGGCTTACCTTTGAGGAAGTCTTTGATATTCTGGTTACCCTTTTCTCGATTACAAGGGACACAGGCTAAACATAGGTTACTGACTCGGTTCGACCCTCCTTTTGAACGAGGATGGATATGCTCAATCTCAAGTTTGGTGTCTTTTGCGCCACAGTAGGCACAGGTTCTATTCCACTTAGACAACAGGAACTCACGAACCTCGTAACCTAATAGAGTTCCTTGTTGGTAGGCAATCCCACTAATTCCAGGATTCTCCATCTGTTGCGTGTCAAACCGGACCAGTTCTTGTGAAATAGCATTGATTTGACATAGCGAAGATAATCGCTTAACCCAAGTCAGAATGTTCGCAACTCGACTATTTAAAGACGGCGGCAACCATCCTTTGGGGCGAGTTCGATTCAGGAAACGAGGTTTCCGATAACGGGTTTTACGACTACGGCGTGACCGCCTTAGTTGGCGACGCGAAGTTAATGCGTCCCGAATCTGGAAACCCCGATGTTGTAGTTCAGCAACCCAAACAACTTCACCAGTTTTGTTGTTGACCAGAGCCAATCCAGTTGTTTTAGCTCCTGGGTCAATCTTGATGCGGAGTGGCTCTACAGCAGGATTCGATACCTCCTCTTTCAAAATCAGTGTAAAGGGAAAACGACGGAAGACCGCAGCCATTCCTTGAGAGAGCAACATTCTGGCTCTACCCGGATGGATAGGGTTAAGAGGTTGCGATTTTGTGTCTAAAACGAAAACTTTACTCACTTGTGAGTCTCCTTGCGGGTAATGTTAGCCTTGACAAGGTTTTAGAAGTTTGTCGCGTTAACGACACTGGCTTCGACCCGATATGCCTGTTTAATCGTTAACCACAGTGCTACAGACTGGCTTCGTATCTGTAGGTGTGATGACTTCCAAAACGTAGTACACGAGGTACTTAGTCGGGTAAACTCTAGGCTTCTTTAAAAGCCCCCACCATAGCTGTACTCAGCTTGGTGGCGGGTAGTTTACGTCCAGCATTGCGGCATTACGATATCTCCAGGCGGTAGGGTCATCGGGTCGGAGTTGTAAAGCCCGTTCATAAGCGGCGATCGCCTCGGGAATTCGATGTAATCGTTCCAGGGTTTGACCCAAACACAACCAGCCATGATAGTCATGAGACTGGATTTCCAGGAGTTTCTCAAAAGCAGCGATCGCCTCTTTGTACCGCTGCAAATTCCCCAAGGCGGCCCCCCGATTAAACCAAGCCGCAGCATAGTCCGGTTGTAGGTCCAGGGCTTTATCATAAGCAGCGATCGCCTCGTCATACCGCTGCAAGTCATAAAAAACATTGCCCCAGTCATACCACCCCCGATGGGATTCGGGATGGGTTGTCAGGGCTTCCTCATAAGCGGCGATCGCCTCCT
>JAABSJ010000218.1 GCA_011390515.1 Oscillatoria sp. | reverse complement strand
GGTTTTCGCTTTTAGCCCGCGCAGGCGGGCTTCGTCCGTATAGCCCCAGGCTTGAGCCTGCGGGTTTTAACAGACCTTTGACAACCGGATTCCGTATGAAGTCGTTACTACGAACAATTGAAGAGAACGACTGAAGTCGTTACTACGAACACCGGAGGGAACGACTGAAGTCGTTACTACGAACATTAGAACGTTATCCTAGGAGGATATCATCTAGGATTAGCTTGTTGGGAACACTGCCGAAACTGACGGACCGGGCGACTCCGGCGAAGGGGAGGGTTACTTGCTCAAATTCTGCATAAACATGGGGTAAGGAACCTGCTGCCGTGGTGGATAAGGGGACGGATGCTAAAATGTTGCCCGATGCACCTAATCCGTCATAGAGGGTGACGGTGTGATTGGCGAAGGGAGAGGCATAGAAGAAGGAGAGTTGATTGTCAAATCCACCTTCTACATTCATGACGATCGCCCCTTCTTCTCCATAGGTGAGGGCAGTTGTGCCGCTGGGGGGAGGGGCAAAATTGCCGCCGAATTCATCGGGAAATCCCAAGGCATCTAAGGCATCGGTACTGATGATTCCCAAGGCGTTGGGGGAAAATGTGATACCCCGATCGCCATAAAATCCGCTTACTGGGTCTAAATTTCCCACTCCTTCAAAGTTGAGTAAGGCAGGCAAATCGCTGCGGGGAATGACGAGGGTGGCACTACTTTGGGCACCAATTTCTACTCCTGGGGTGGGATTGACTAAGGCGAGATTAATGGTTTCGGCGACTTCGGCGATCGCATCGTTGGCGATCGGAATGGTCACGGTTTGAACGGTTTCTCCGGGAGCAAAGTTGATGGGAATTGGGGTATTATCATAATCCAATGGTGCAGTGGCCGTCCCATCCCCTAAAACTACGGTTGCACCGGCAGGGAGATGAAGTCCTCCAGCGCGGGTGACGGCGACGGCGAGAGTTTCGGTGCCATCTTCTTCGACGATGAAGGTGGGCGCACTAAATTCTAGGCGGATATCATTGTCTAAAATTGCTAAAGTTGCGGCATTTTGCGGGCCAATTCGTGCTCCGGCGCTGGGATTTGTGAGGGCTAATTGGAGGGTTTCGTTGGGTTCGCTTTCGGTGTCATCGACGATGGGAACTGCTACGGTTTGGACGGTTTCTCCTGGGGCGAAATTGACGAGAATTGGGGTATTATTGTAATCAAAGGGAGCAGTGGCGGTGCCATCGGTGAGGGCAACGGTGGCGGAGAAGGGTTGATCTAGGCGGCCTTCTCGGGTGACGGTTACTGGGGCGATCGCCGTGCCATCTTCATTGACGACAAAGTTCACCTCACTAAACTGCAACAGCACATCATTATCAACAAGCGTGAATACTGCCGTACTCGGTTCGGTCAGGGTTGCCTCACCCGTGGGATTGACTAAGGTGAGATTGATAGTTTTATCGGGTTCTACAATGTCATCATCTACCAGGGGAAGTTCGACGGTTTGGAGGGTTTCTCCTGGTGCAAAGTCTACGGCAATTGGGGTGGGGTCGTAATCAACGGGGGCCGTGGCAGTCTCATCACTTAATCCAATGGTGACCCCGGTGGGAATGCCTGTAAACCCAATGCGCTGAACTTGGACGGGTTGAATGGGGGTAGCATCCTCGACGGCACTAAAATCGGGGCGAGTAAACTGCAAGGCCGTATCATTATCGACGATGGTAAAGGTGGCGCTATTGGGGGTTCCCAGGGTTGCGCCTCCGGTGGGGTCAACTAAAGTGAGATCTAAGGTTTCATCAGGTTCGATAATGTTATCGTTGACGATGGGAATTGAGACGGTTTGAGTGGTTTCTCCTGCGGCAAAGGTGACGGAAATCGGGGTATTATCGAAATCGTCCGGTGCCGTTGCAGTCTCCTCTTCTAGGGCAATGTTTACGGTAACTGGACGATTGAGGGAACCTGTGCGGGTTACGGTGACAGGAACCAAGGGGGTGCTATCTTCCCGGGTTTGAAAGTCGGTTTGATTGAACTGTATGCTGATTCCATTAACCGTTTCATCGATGAGGGTGAAGGTGGCGGTGTTGGATGTGCCTAGGGTTGCGCCTCCGGTGGGGATGGTAAGGGTCAAACTGAGGGTTTCGACCCCTGCGGCAATCAGTTCATTGACGAGGGGAATGGTGACGGTTTGTGCGGTGACTCCCGGGGCAAAGTTTACCGGAATCTGCCTGGTATTCAGATCATCGGGGGGGGTGGGAATCTCGGGGGAGAGAGTGATGGTTGCGCCGACTGTACCCTGTACTATGCCACTGCGGAGGACGGTGATGGTGGCAACGGCCTCACCTTGGTCATTGAGGGTAAAGGTTTGCTCACCAAAAGAGAGGGATACATCGTCATCGAGAATGGTGATGGTGGATTGCGATCGCCCTCCTAGTTCCACATTTTCCGTGGGATTCACTAAGCTCACCGAGAAGGTTTTCGTGGGTTCTACGATGTTATCATCAAGAATCGGAATGGTCACCACCGCCTGAGATTGTCTGGGGGCAAAGGTGACCACCCGAGGCCCTCCGATATAATCCGCTGAGGCGATCGCCGTTCCATCGGTGGGCAGAACCGTCACACTCGCTTCCTCACTTAGGTTCCCAGTGCGAAGTAACCTCACTTCTACACTGGGAACCCCCTCCTGAATCGTAAAATTGGCGGCAGTCAACTCGACGACACTCGCCAGGGGGTCTAGGGTGTCACTTAAAAAATCCGTAGCATCTAAATTAATCGACCCGGATACCTCCCCAATTACTTGGCGACTGCCATTCTGGATCACCACCACTTGAGTGGCGATCGGCACCGGATTGGAATTTCCATTTCCCGTTCGTTCAAAAATCGGTTCTAGGCCAATTTCTGCCGTTCTTAAATCCCGGGAAACCGCCAGTCTATCCACCCCTTTTTGAAAATCAACAATCGTATCTCTGCCGGACCCGAGAACAAAAATATCCGCCCCGGGACCGCCAATTAAGGTATCCTCTCCTAGACCTCCAAAGAGAATATCCTCTCCGGCATTACCCAGGATAGAATCATTCCCATCCCCGCCAATAATGGTATCGTCGCTGTCGGGACCAATTAAAGTATTCCCTTGATTATCCCCAAAAATGAACGTCATCCGTTAATCCTCCTATTAACCCGTTGTGCTTTGCCCCAATGCACCCCAAGGCATCTGATCGCGAAGCGGGGCGTCGGCACGATCTGGCATTTAAAATGAATGGAAATTGCCATGCAAAGTGACTGATTCCCATCCGCCTAAATTTTCTCAGACCCTCCGCAAGGGACAGTCGAAAAAATGAATTTTTGATTTTATTAAATGGGTGAAGAGTTTAACGCCACACCCATCGTTTCTTTCCCCATTTGAAGACCTCTTCAAATCATCCGGCAGTTCATGCCAGCAATTTGCTGGCGATCCAGTTGCCTGACGATGCCACATCGAGACCTAACTGTAAGCGTTTTCGATATAGCATCTGACGTAATTTCAGCGTCCAGATGCTCCCTGACGGTAAAATTCATGGTAAAAATAGTAGCATATTGCCTGGAGTCCTCTTTAGACCTCTTGCAAAATAACGGATAGATCCCCCCAACCCCCCTTAGATCCCCCTCCCGTCCCCCTTGACAAGGGGGAAGCCAGAGGAATAAATGTTTAATTTCACCGGGGGCTTTTTAGAATTTTGCAAAAAGTATTTTGAGAAGCGTCACCTCAAAGGGGGATAGCGCGTCAGGTTAGACCCCGGTTTCTTGAAAACATCTCGGGCAGTTGGCAACGGATTAGGGCCAGAAACCCGGTTGCTTCTCCCGGGGTTCTCATCCTGCCTCGGACGCCACAGGCAGTAACCGGGGGTCTCCAAATTTCCTCAAGAGTATGTCAAAATATCGATGCAAACGCGATCGAGCAATTGAGTAGGAGATTTGTCGTGGAATCCCGTTATAATCCCGCATCCCTTGAGGAAAAGTGGCAACAAACTTGGACAGAACGCCAATTATATCAAACCCCAGAAACCCGCGATCGGCCTAAATTTTATGCCCTGTCCATGTTTCCCTATCCTTCGGGAAACCTGCACATGGGTCATGTCCGAGTCTACACCATCACCGACGTGATTGGCCGTCTCAAGCGGATGCAAGGGTATCGCGTCCTGAATCCGATGGGATGGGATGCCTTTGGACTCCCGGCAGAAAATGCCGCCATTGAACGCGGGATTCATCCGGCGAAATGGACCTATCAAAATATCGCCCAGATGAAACAACAACTGGAACGTCTGGGAATTGCCTTCGATTGGACTAGAGAAGTTGCCACCTGTTCCCCGGACTATTACAAGTGGACCCAGTGGATATTTTTGCAGTTTTTTAATGCGGGACTTGCCTATCAAAAAGAAGCAGCAGTCAACTGGGACCCCATCGACCAAACCGTACTCGCCAATGAACAAGTGGATAACGAGGGTCGGTCCTGGCGATCGGGGGCGAAAGTTGAGCGGAAATTGCTCAAACAATGGTTTTTCAAAATTACCGATTATGCTGAACAATTACTCAATGATTTAGACCAATTAACCGGCTGGCCGGAACGGGTTAAACTGATGCAAGCCAACTGGATTGGTAAATCCGTCGGCGCTTATTTAGAATTCCCCATTGTTGACAGTACCGAAAAAGTTGCCGTCTTTACCACTCGTCCCGATACGGTTTATGGGGTAACTTATGTCGTCTTAGCCCCGGAACATCCCTTAACCCGACAAGTCACCACTCCAGACCGATTAGCAGCGGTTGAATCCTTCATTGCAGAAGTTAGCAATCAAAGCGAATTAGAACGCACTGCCGACGATAAACCAAAACGGGGAATTCCAACAGGAGGAACGGCAATTAATCCCTTTACGGGGGAAGAAATTCCGATTTGGATTGCCGATTATGTCCTCTATGAATATGGAACCGGCGCAGTTATGGGAGTTCCCGCCCATGATGTCCGGGATTTCAAATTTGCCCGGGAACAGAATTTACCCATTAAACAGGTGATTGTGCGCGCCGATGCTGCCGATGAAAAAGCTCAGTTAAAAGAGGCTTATACGGAACCTGGAATTGTGATTAATTCCGACATTTTTAATGGCATGGAATCCCCTACAGCTAAAGGGGAAATTATCGCCCATGCCGAACGACAAAAATGGGGGAAAGCGCGAGTCCAATATCGCCTCAGAGATTGGCTGATTTCCCGGCAACGATACTGGGGTGCACCGATTCCCGTGATTCACTGTCCCAGTTGCGGGGCAGTCCCCGTTCCCGATGAAGATTTGCCCGTGCAATTGCCGGAAGATGTGGCCTTTTCTGGACGGGGATTATCTCCCTTATCCCAATTAGAAAGTTGGGTGAATGTGCCTTGTCCCAGTTGTGGAGAACCGGCAAAACGAGAAACCGACACGATGGATACCTTTATCGATTCATCGTGGTATTTCTTGCGCTATCCCGATGCTCAAAATGCCGACAAAGCCTTTGATACCCAACAGGTAAATGATTGGTTGCCGGTGGATCAATATGTCGGGGGAATTGAACACGCGATTTTACATTTACTCTATTCTCGATTCTTTACCAAAGTATTGCGCGATCGAGGTTTATTGAACTTTGATGAACCGTTCCAACGCCTGTTGACTCAGGGGATGGTTCAGGGTTTAACCTATAAAAATCCGCAAACCGGGAAATACATTCCTTCCGCCCAAGTCAATGCCAGTGACCCGAAAGACCCTGAAACGGGAGAACCGTTGCAAGTCTTCTATGAGAAGATGTCCAAATCCAAATATAACGGCGTTGACCCGTTAGAAGTGTTGGGAAAATATGGGGCAGATACGGCGCGGATGTTTATTCTATTTAAAGCGCCACCGGAGAAAGATTTAGAATGGGAAGATGCCGACGTTGAGGGACAATTCCGCTTTTTAAATCGCGTCTGGCGGTTGGTGACCGAATATGCAGAAACCACTCCCGCCAAACAGGTGAAAGGGGAATTAAGCAAAGCTGAAAAAGAATTGCGACGGGCGATTCATACGGCGATTAAAGAAATTACCGAGGATTTAGACGGGGAGTATCAGTTTAATACGGCAGTTTCGGAGTTGATGAAACTCAGTAATGCCTTGAATGATGCGGACTGTAAAAATTCGGCAATTTATACCGAAGGGATTAAAACCCTGTTGATTTTGTTGGCCCCCTTTGCACCCCATATTGCCGAGGAATTGTGGCAAGGAATTGGCAATCAAACCTCAGTTCATGAGCAATCTTGGCCGACGGTGGATTTGGATGCGTTGGTGGTGGATGAAATCACCTTAGTGATTCAAATTAGTGGCAAGACTCGGGGGACGATTCAGGTTCCTGCACAAGCAACTCGGGAGGAGTTGGAACAATATGCGCGGGAGTCGGAAGTGGCGCAGAAGTATATTGCGGGACAGGAGATTAAAAAGGCGATCGTGGTTCCGGGTAAGTTGGTGAATTTTGTGCTGGGGAAATAGTATATAGACGGGCGGGGGTTCACACTTCAAGTCCGGCGGGGGTTCAAACCCCCGCCTCATAGCTAAAGTCGGCTGAAGCCGACTGAAAGTCTTATTCAGTGGGTTTTTTAGTCGGTTTTTAACCGACTGTAGGGGCGCTTCGCGAAGCGCCCCTACAAGGCCGCCAATCGATTGATCCCCTGCCGGAGTTGAGAATGGTGCTTGACAGGGCTAGGTTAGCCAACTTTAGCTATTTGTCCTGGAATTCAGGAGTTGCTCAAATTCAGCTATGGAACCCACAGAAATGGTTTGACGAAGTAGCTGTTTTAGAGTCGGAATCTCCTCCAGACGATTCACCGCTTCTACCACGGACGGAGGAACTTCCCCAAACCGGACTTGCAAAAGCTCTAGGATATTCTCGCGCTGATTTCGCAAGGTTCCCTGTTCGAGTCCCTGTTCGAGTCCCCGTTCGAGTCCCTGTTCGAGTCCCTGTTCGAGTCCCTGTTCCATTGCTTCTTCTCGGATGAGTTCTTCCATCGGACTAATGAATGGCATTTGTCTTTCCTCCCGATAAGTAATGAGTTGGGTTCTTAATTGTTGTTCGAGTTGTTTCGGTAGGGTCATCATGCGATCGATGAACCGGAATAAGTTCTCTACTTCTTCTCGACGATATCCTCCTTCCAACAGGGAACGGATTAGGATCCATTTCCACTGTTTTCGTTCGTCCATTTTGCCTTTGGTGGCCTGGGTTTTTAAATGGGCCATGACCATCAGGGCAAACGGATTCTGTTCTGATTCTAACTCTTCCCACCGGGTTTGGTAGTCTAAGAGTTTGACTATGGGAAATTTCAGTTTGAGCTCATATCCATCGAGGATATAAGCATATTCGGTGGGTCGCCAAGTGGGGTTGTCGTCCCCTAAGATGGCGAGACTGACAACGGGTTTGTCATACTTGTCAAAGGCGCGGTAGTTATAGCGATAGATACGTTTGGGAAAGTCGATAACCGATTGACTTTGGACTTCGACGTGAATCAGTATCCAGAGGATAGTGCCGGTGATGAGTTTAACTTCAAACAGTTTGTCGGGAAATTGAGTGCCGGTGTCGGAGTCGCGGCCTAGTTCTAGGAGTTCTTTGTCTAGGGACTGATAGGGTTGACTCCAGTCGATTTGACTATGAATATCGGGGAAAAAGAAGCTGAGGAATGGCTCAAAGTAGAGGGTGAGGGCTTCTTTCCAGGGGGCATCATAGTCCGCCTTTACGGATTCATATTCCATGATATATGATTGATTTTTACTGATTCTATTATACAACGAATTTGGGGTGTATTCGTTAGTTAATTAAGAATATTTATAAAAAATAGACCGCTTACAAAATTCCGGATTAATCCCCCCAACCCCCCTTAAAAAGGGGGGCTTAAGACGATTTTGCTAGAAGTCTAATTAATTCAATGATTTTTAGGAATATAGGAGAGCTTATATATAGCGTTTCTCATGTTCATCAGGTGTTGCCCTCACCCCAAGCCCCTCTCCCTCCTTGGGAGAGGGGCTTTGAAAAGTAGATATTAGACCTCTTGCAAAATTCTAAAAAGCCCCCCTTCTTAAGGGGGGTTGGGGGGATCAATCCGGAATTTTGTAAGAGGTCTATTGAGTCTGGGAACCGTTATCAAGAGGGTTTGCAGACCAAACCTTTACATGAAACAAGGATTTTTTGTGATTAAATTTACCCCCTTGACAGGGCTACCCCTGAAGGGGTGACACTAAAGGTTTGTAATAATATCCCAAGTGATTCATAGAGGTTCAATGCAATGGAAGCGATCGCCCTGACGGTTATTCCCCATCACACCCGGGATGGGATTCGGTATCAACATATCCATATCGAGATAATCAGCGAGGATGGGATAGTGGAACCCGATGACCTGAAATCCCTGGAACTGCCGCCTCTGGATGGGTCTCAAGGGGTGGTGTTTGAGGGGAAATCTCCGATTTGGGTCTATGCCTATCTGACCCATGAGGCCCATGCGACGGCCTGGGTGGGTTGTTATGACCCGCGTCTGAAAGGGGCGGTGGTGGTGGCAACTCACACTCGCGGGGTGGGGGTGGGTTCGGTGCTGCCGTTGGAGTTACCGGCATGAGTGGGAGGGTACAATTGACCGTGAACCCGTTGCAGGCAAGCAATGGAGAGTTGTATCAATGTTTGGAAATTGCCACTTCCGGGAAGATTGCACCGGAACTGCTGGGTTCTCTCACTTTGCCCCGGGAACTGGATTTTTCCAAAGGTATCATCTTGTGGGGGGCGGCCCCGATTTGGTTGACCAGTCATCTGGTGCAACGGTGTGACCCAGCGCCTTGGGTGGGATGCTACGATTTGCAGTTGGGTTCCGTGGTGGTGGTGGCGAGTCGGACTCCGGAGTTGGCGGCAGCAGAGTCGTTTCGCTTGGTCCCGAGTCGCCCTCCTGGACCGGCTTTGTTTATCGGGGGGCCGCCCAATAGTGGGAAAAGTGTGCTGTCTTACGCCTTGGTGCGGGGGTTGCGAGGGGCCAACCCAGACCGGCGCATCCACCTGCATCGGGCGCAGTGGGATGGGGAGGGGAATTGGGCCATTGAAGCGGGCGATCGCGCCTTGGTGGATAGTTTGCGGCAACAGCATAAAGCAGGCTGGTCCCAGCGCTTTTTCCAGCATCATGGGGATGCAGTGGGTCATATTCGCGAGGCGGTGGATTTGGTGCTCGTGGATTTTGGCGGTAAACCCAAGCCTCGGGATGTGATGGTGCGCGATCGCTGTACTCACTATTTGATTATTACCAGCGACCCGGAGGCCCTGGCCCAATGGCACGATTTCTGTCAAGTGCAGGGGAAGTTGACCCCGGTGGCGGTGATTCACAGCGTCTTGGAGGACCGGGTGGAAGTCCTGCAAACGGAACCGTTTTTAGAAATCATTGCAGGGCCTTGGATGCGAGGAGAATCCGCCCGCATACCGGATGCCTTGTTATCTGCGGTGATGAAGTTGCTTGTAATGTGAAAAATCGGTGACTTTTGCCAGGAGTTAGAAACCCACTTCTGTGAATATCAAAACCTTTACGGGAGGTTATGATGAACCGACTTATGATGTGGCGGGACAGTTGCAATGGATACTGACGCGATCGCTGCCGGAATCCCAACAAAAAATCTTACTAAAACTCATGCGGATGCTGATGCGCTTCGCTATGCTTCTCGGCGGTTTCGGTAAATCCTGGCGACGCGCAGACCATCGCTTATTTCATCCGGAATACTACGATAAAAACAATAAAAATGGAAACAAAGCCCT
>JAABSJ010000217.1 GCA_011390515.1 Oscillatoria sp. | reverse complement strand
CCGCCTTCGCTAAATCCTCATTCCGCAACACCTCCCCATGCTTGCGAAACCGCTCCACCAACGCCCCTAACTTCTTCGTCGCCTCCATCCCCGCCAAAAAATTGCCCACCATTCCCCAAACCGGCCCACCAGCAGCCACCGTCAGCATAGCCAGCAACCCCAGCAGCGCCGTTTCCCCCAATAGGCTTCGATTCACCTTGAGCCACCGCTTCCCATCCATACCCTGTCCCTCCACCACTGCACCTATTTTACTGAAGGTTGATCAACTTGGACACGATTTGTCAGCAAAAAGTGGGTACGAACAGCGCTATCCCGGTTTATGCAGGAGTGACGCATATTTTGCCACCCTAAATGTAGAGGCGATTCGCGAATCGCCTTTACATTTAGAGGTAATGCGTAACTCCCATCCCTAATCTGCTACAATATGGACTTGAGAGGTCTATGTTCTGCTACAAGATAGACTTGACAGGTCTATGTTCTGCTACAATATGGATTTGAGAGGTCTATATTCTGGCAAAAATTATGCGGTCAATTGAGCAACTGACTGAGGAAATATTATCTCTGCCTAGTGAGGTGAGAGCGCTTCTCGCTGATAAGTTAGTGGAAAGTCTGGAGTTCAGTGCTGACTCAGCAATTCAGGCAGCTTGGGTGACTGAGGCCCAGCGCCGGAGAGATGAGGTCCGAAATGGCTCTGTTCAGCCCATTCCCGGTGAAGAGGCTTTAGCCCAAGTCAGACGGCTAATTGAGTCATGAAGTATATTTTTCATCCTGAAGCTCTGACTGAATATGCTGAAGCAGTGCAATATTACAACGAGCAGGGGGTTGAGGTCGCGCAAGCATTCATCAGTGCGATCGAGGATACAGTCTATCGGATCAGGGAGTCTCCAACCCGCTATGCTGTAGTTGATGAAGAAGATGTTCGGCGATGTATGGCGCGCAGATTTCCATATGGTATTCTCTACGCAATTGAGCCAGACTACATCCTGATTTTGGCAGTCATGCATTGTAGTCGTGAGCCTGGATATTGGAAAAGCCGCAAGTAATTAAAGCTGACTTGCCTATTTCCTCGTGAGTGGGCTGCTGCCGCCAATTATATGTTTCCCCGTATAGCCGTGACACGAGAGCCACTCTAAATTATGCCAAGTCATGCGCCCCTGTCTGGCTTAAATTTCAGTCCCTATACAGGCGGCAGAGCCGCTGATCGTGCGTGTCACGGCAGAGCCATGACACGAGGAACCTACAAGGATAAATATCCCGACTGTAGGGGCGCTTCGCGAAGCGCCCCTACGGCGGGGGATAAATCCCCCGCCTAACAACTTAAGTCGGTTGAAACCGACTAAAAGTCTTATCCCGTGGTATTTTCAGTCGGTTTTTAACCGACTTTAGCTATGAGGCGGGGGATTTATCCCCCGCCGGTTGTTGCAACGGGTGCAAGATGTCAGTGAGCGGGACATCCTATTCCCTGATATTATGGGCAAATCCTGTCCTGAATCTCTGATTAAGCAACTGTGACTCCTGTCTCTCAACCCTTTGATTCTGTCACTCCTCCGTCTGGGGAAGAACTCACCGATGTTGTGGTCATCGGGAGTGGAATTGGTGGATTGTGCTGTGCTGCATTATTGGCGCAGTATGGGTTTGCGGTAACTGTCTGTGAGAGTCATAGCATTCCGGGGGGTGCAGCGCATGGGTTTTCTCGCAATGGATATCGGTTTGATTCGGGTCCATCGTTGCATTCTGGCTTGTCTGACTCTCCCTCTGCTCACCCGCTTAAACAGGTGTTGGATGTCATTGGTGAGACAGTCCCTTGTCTGACTTATGATACTTGGGGTTGTTATCTTCCGGAAGGGGAATTAAAGATTGCCGTGGGTGCAGACCCGTTTTGTGAGGTGCTGCAAGAGTTGCGCGGCAGGGGTGCGGTGCAGGAATGGCGGAAGTTGCAACAGGTGATGGCACCGTTAGCGGCAGCGGCGAAGGCAATTCCTCCGACTGCTTTGCGTTGGGATTGGGGGGCGGCGATCGCCTCGGCACGTTTTGCACCAGCGGTTTTGCCTCACTTGGGAAACATCGTCAAACTCACCGGGCCCTTTAGTCGCATCATGGATGAGGTGATTCAGGACCCGTTTATCCGCAACTGGTTGGATTTGCTCTGTTTTCTGCTCTCTGGACTGCCTGCTTCGGGGACTAGCGCCGCAGAAATGGCGTTTATGTTTGCGGAATGGTATCGACCCGGGGTAGTGCTAGAGTACCCGATTGGTGGCAGTGGCGCGATCGCCGATGCCTTGGTTCGGGGACTGGAAAAACAGGGGGGACGGTTGCGCCTGAATGCTCATGTGGAACAAGTCCTGGTAGCAGGCGATCGCGCGGTGGGAGTGCGTCTGCGGGGAGGCGCAGTGATTCACGCCCGTCAAGCGGTGGTGTCCAATGCGTCGGTGTGGGATACGTTGAAATTGTTACCGGATGATGCAGTTCCGAAATCATTTCGCGATCGGCGTCAAGCCACTCCCGCTTGTGAGAGTTTCATGCACCTCCACCTCGGCATTGATGCCACTGGATTACCGGCAGATTTAGCCTGTCATTATATCATTGTCAACGACTGGAGTCAAGGGGTAACGGCCCCGCAAAATGTTGTTTTAGTCTCGATTCCCTCGGTGTTAGACCCCTCCCTCGCCCCCCCGGGAAAGCATGGGATTCATGTTTATACTCCGGGGAATGAACCCTATCATTTATGGGCGGGACTTGAGCGCAATAGTGCGGCGTATCACGACTTGAAGCAAGAACGGGCGGAGGTGATGTGGCAAGGATTGGAACGGATTATTCCCGATATTCGGCAGCGATGTGAGGTAAGTTTGGTGGGAACGCCCCTGACCCATGAGCGGTTTTTACGTCGGGACCGAGGTTCTTATGGTCCTGCCATTGCTGCCGGAAGCGGCTTTTTTCCGGGTCCGACGACGCCGTTATCGGGGTTGTTTTGTTGTGGAGATTCCACCTTTCCCGGAATTGGGTTACCTGCCGTTGCCGCCAGTGGGGCGATCGCCGCCAACACGATCGCCCCCTTGAACAAGCATCTGGCAATGCTAGAGGCGATCGGTTTTTAAACCCCACAAACCCTGATTGTTCTTTGTTCGTAGTAACGACTTCAGTCGTTTCCGGGCGCTCATTGGGCGCATCTAGGAGTTGGGGGAGGAGGTAGAAGGCGAGAAACAACTCCCGTCTGAAAACAAGTCATCAAAGCGACTATTGACCCAAGCCAGACGTAAATGTAACAGGTGATTAAATCCCTCACTACTCCACCGCATACCGACCCCTTTAAAGCGCTGTTGTATCAACCATTTACAAGCACTCTCGACCATGCCAGAGCCTCTGGGTATTCCTTGTTCTTCAAAGGCTTGATAAGTAATGTGTTCAACGCGCGCCTTAAAATAATCATGTACTCGTCGGAGGCTCTGGGGTTGACCGGCTTTTAAAGAGCGAGAATTAGCCCCCGTATTTAGCTCATTCACTACTCCAATTGAATTGCCATGCCTCAATTCATGCCGCCAATGTTTAAACCATTCCTTGGCATCGCGAGTCCGGCCATCTTTATATGCAGCCGCCGCTGACCATAAATGTCCCGCCGCATGATAGAAATCTAAAACCCCTACTACGTTTAACGGCTCTAAAAATTGATAATATAAATTCCAGAATCCTACGGCTCCGTCAGATAGCCAGACTACCTTAGAGGCATCCTGAAGTCCGGAGCGGAGGGCTTCTGCCATCAGCCCAGGAGCTAGGTCATGAATATTTCCTAGAACCCCGACTAGACGACGGTTATGTAGCCTGGTTGCGGGTTTACCTTCGCGGGTAAAATACGCTCCTAATCTCGCTATTATCCCAACTTTTACTTCTCTCCATTGCGTGGCTCCAGACGGACTTTTTTCCTGGGGTCTAAAAGGCACCATCACCCCATCACCCGCTATATAGCAATCCTAAATGATTTATAACATCTGTATTCTCCCCTCTCCCGTTCTGGGAGAGGGGTTGGGGGCCGCCGACGTCTTCCACAACTGATTTAGGACTGCTATAGCATTCCTAAATGATTTATAACATCTGTCTTCTCCCCTCTCCCGTTCTGGGAGAGGGGTTGGGGGCCGCCGACGTCTTCCACAACTGATTTAGGACTGCTATAGCTAAAGCCATTGACTGTAACTCATCCGATAGTTGTTCAGGACTGGGGCTTTTTCCTTGGGAAAAAGCCGTGAGTTCTTCCGAAAGTTTGGACGTGGCCAGCCGTCCCTTGAACTTCACCCAATTGGCTATTGTTTGAACACAAACTTTAATGCCAGTTAATTGTGAAAGTAAATGAGAAGTAATTTAAAAGGGAACAAAAATTGCTAATAAACACCCGATGTTTAATCACTTCATCCGAGGTTTTTTGGTCGGGTTTTATTAAGAGTAACTCGTCAAGAGGCACTAATAGACTACCATGACACTTGAGCGGGCAAGGCCCCACTCGACGAGACCAGTTCATTCGTCCCACAAGGGTTAGCATTGAACGTTGAAAACCTATTGAAGGTGTCTCATAGTTATGTTATAGCAAGTGGAAAAATCAAGCTCTTTTTCATGGAATAAATAGTTTAAAACTTCAATATAAAGGAAGTAAAGGTTACCTCAAGGCTTCCTCAAAAGCCAAGGTAATTGTATGGCTAAGGCAGCAACTTTATTTAAGAATCGGGGATTTAAAACGACATTTAGACCAGGAATATGGCGTGGTTTATGCTTCGGATCAAAGCTACTATGCTTTGTTCAAAGCCGCTAAAATAAGCTGGAAGAAATCCCAGAAAAATAATCCTGCAAAAAATGAAGAACAAGTCAAGGCAAAAAAAAAAGAAATACAAAATAAACTCGAAGAATGGGAAGCCGAAATAAAAGCTGGAAAGATTGCTGTGTTTATGATTGACGAATGTCATCTTCTTTGGGGAGATTTGTTAGGTTATGTTTGGGGACGAACAGATAGTCGGGGGGAAATCCCTATTAAAAATCAAAAAAATAGACAAACTTATTATGGGGCATTAGATTATCAAAATCATGAATTTATTGTCAAAGAATATTCAAGGGGCAATACGGAAAACACCGTAGATTTTATAAAACATTTACAAAAACAAAGACCGGGTCAAAGAATCGCCATTTTTTGGGATGGCGCTAGTTATCATAAATCTCAAGAATTTAAAGAATATTTAAAGCAATTAAATGGAGAGTTGTCAGAAGATGAATGGTTAGTTCATTGCACTACCTTTGCTCCAAATGCTCCGGAGCAAAACCCAGTAGAAGATATTTGGTTACAAGCTAAAAACTTTATCCGGCAGTTTTATCATCTATGTGATTCATTTAAGATAGTAAAAAGACTATTTATTTTTTTTGCTGATGGTCAAATATTTGATTTCCCCAAACTTTTTTATTATGGAATTTTGCCACAACTGATTTAGGACTGCTATATCGTTTGGAATTGTGCTTATTCTCCACTTAATCTTGGATATGGAATGTTAGCTTTTATCAAAATACAGGCACAGCATAACAGCCATTCAAGAGAACGTCAAGAGGATAAAAACACTCATGAGCCGGGAACCGCGATCGGGGCGCTAAATCATTCGGAGCAAACTCATGAGTCCACCGAACCGCTATATATCGAGTGCAGATCGGACTTACGCATTTTCCCTGTATATGTAGGGGCAATTCACTTTCTCACCCCTACATATAGCAGTCTTAAATCAGTTGTGGAAGACGTCGGCGGCCCCCAACCGTCGGCGGCCCAGCCCTTCGACTTAGCTCAGGGGGAGAGGGGAGAAGACAGATGTTACAAATCATTTAGGATTGCTATATAGCAGTCCTAAATGATTTGGGGAATGGACCCTCACCCCTTTCTCGTGGCGGCCCAGAACATCCGAGGGGATCCGATCCAGTTTCCAAATAGTTGTGAGCGCAATATTGATACAACGAGGCTAAAATTTTAGGGTAGAGGCGATGATATTTCACCGGAGAAATTGTGGTAAAATATTTGTCAAACTCATCCACTTTAGAAGATATCCACCCGGAAAATTGCCGATAAAACACTTGATGTTTGGGAACCACCACGGTTGCCTTCATGAGTCCGTGATTTCGGGCCACCGCTACCCCGGCATTGGGATAGGAGAATACATTAATTCTCGGGTCGTTCATTCCATTGATAATCTGGGTCGTGCCATCGGTCAAACCATCATCAATGACAATCGCTTCTCAATCGGAAAAGCTTTGATTTTGAACCGACCTTAAGGTTTAAAAAATAGTTTTTGCTGCATTATCAGCCGGGATGATGATGGGAATTATAGCAATTTTAACATTCATGAGGTCCGTTTACTCGATCCCCCATAGCCCCCTTTGGATCCCCCCCTGCCCCCCTTAAGAAGGGGGGAGCCGGAGGAATAAATGTTGATTTACTGGGGGGATCCGGAGGAATAAATGTTGATTTACTGGGGGGGAGCCGGAGGAATAAATGTTTCCATCACGGGGGGAATCTGGAAAGTCCCCCTTGTTAAGGGGGATTTAGGGGGATCTTCCATAGACTTCACCCACAAGAGAAAGGCTATATTAGCATTGGTTAACAATCCGGTTAGATGGGATGTTCATCGGTCCCGGCTTGGGGATTTTCCTGGAGGGTTGTCCATTGCAGTTCTAACTTATTTCAGGTCCATAATTCATCGGCATCCAGAAAGGCAATATATTTTCCCTTGGCCCGGACAATTCCCCGATTTCTGGCAGCACAACCCCCCCATTGGGATAGGTAAGTACCGGTAAACGCGGGTCGGAAATAGCCTCTGCCCAGGTTGGAGCGGAAATCAATAACTTAGGCCCGAAGATGCCTGGTTCTATATTTCGGTAGAGGTGCTTTGGGGTTTTTTAGGACTACGATTGAAACTACAGAAGAAATATAAATACCAAGGAAGAAGGAGTTATGAAGTTCATATCCGATCCAGGGACTGCGGTTAAAATTGAGAAAATGAAAACTCGATTACGATCGCAACATCCCCTGTTGTTTTCTAAAGGGATCGATCGCACCCGCTTTGAGCTGGATGACGGCAAATCAGGCGATCGCGAGTTTTCTTTTCTCGTGATTGGGGATAGCGGGTCCGGACGCCACATCAAAAATAATCCGCAACGCCAGATTGCTGAACAGATGGTCCGAAACCAGGACAATTGTCGATTTATTTTACATACCGGCGATGTGATTTATCTGGTGGGTTCTAGCGAATATTACTCCCAAAACTTCATCGAACCCTATCGGGAATTTATCTTAGGTGGAGAACATCCCGATCGCATTCCCTACAACAAAATGGTATTCAAACTGCCAATTCTCCCCGTCCCGGGTAACCACGATTACTACGACCTCCCCCTGTTGTACGGGGCGATCGCCCAAGCGGCCCAACCCCTGCGCCATCTCTTACGGGGCCACTTCAATCTCGATGTGGGATGGCATGGTTCTGACCAAGGTAAAGCCTACGCCCGTGCCTTTCTAGACTACCGCAAGGACATTCCCGACTTCCAACTAGAGGCTCATTTCGATCGCCATTATACCGCCCAAACCGACACCGGACGCTGTTTACGATATCAACCCGGAGAATTTACCCGATTACCCAATCGGTATTATACCTTTCGCTATGGGGGCATCGACTTTTTTGCCCTAGACTCCAATACCTTCAATGAACCACCCCCCCTTCCTGACACCAAAGAAGGACGTCAATACCGGCGCTTGCTGGAAAACCGTCGGGATGAGTTGGAAGCTCAACAAGTCAAACTCACGGCGCGATCGCAACAACTCAACCCCGATAATCCCGATCATGCCGAGCAACTCGATGAGCTCGAAACCAAATTAGAGCAAATCGAAGAAATGCAACTCGATATTGAAAAACAACTGGAATCCGATGAAAACACCGTCACCGATATTGAACAACTCAATTGGTTCAAACAACGACTAATTCACTCTTGGAATACAAAGGAAGTGCGGGGACGAATCGTCTATTTCCACCATCCCCCCTATGTCACCGAGGCCACCAAGTGGGACCAAGGTCAGACCCTCGCCATTCGCCGTCAACTGCGGTGGGTTTTAGATCAGGTGGCGGAGGCGGTGGGGAACCCAACCCCAGGAAGGCCCCTCCTGGACCTGGTACTCACGGGTCACGCCCACTGTCTGGAGTATTTACAAACCGGAGATACCGGACACGCCGACTCCCATATTAATTGGATTGTCTGTGGAGGCAGTGGGTACAGTTTACGGAGGCAGCGCGAAGAGGGTGGCGACTTAACGGAGTTGTTCCCGGAAAGTGAGGAGGAGCGCCTGGTGGCCCGCTCAAAATTGTTTGTCGGGCGCAAGGGTCGGGGTTCCCATAAGCAGCGCCCCTACTCCTTCTTGCGCGTTGATGTCCTGGAAGGGTCTCCCCCGAAGTTGCGGATACAACCGATGATTTCCGAACGAACTCACCACAAATGGCACGATCGCCAGGGGGAAGCGTTTATGATTTAAGCCGATCGCCCAGTGTTGCGATACAGGAAACCGGCTTTTTCCAGTTGTCCCCGGTTGACTGCTTCATCCAGCAGGATGGTTGTTGCTTCTATATTGAGATTCAAAGCAACGGCCACCTCGGGAACGGTGATAGTGTCCCAGTGGGTGAGATAGGCGATCGCATCAGTAACCGATCGCTGGGGTTCGAGGTCCGGCGCAATTTGGGTGATGGCATCTCGCAGGACGGAATAGGGGCGATATCCCATCATCAGCAGCGATCGCCCCGAACTCGGGCGCAGCATCATGCTAGGAAACCGGGCGATCCCGCAATAGCGCATTTCTTTCAGGTCCTGGCGGAATGCTTCCACAGAATCGGGATGGTCCAAATCCCGCGCAAAGCGATCGCCATCAAAGCCGAGTTCGGGGCTCAATTCCGCACCCAGTTCCAGCAGAACCTCTCTCTGAGCAATATTGCGGCCCTCTAACATCACCGCTTCGCGCAGTCGCCGCAAATAGGACTCCTCGACCTCGGGGCCTTGTTGGGAGGCGGCTTTCACGGCGATACAGGCGGGATAGGAGGAAGTCGGGGGGTTGTTGACCCAGATTTTCTCATCAATGGGCATTCCCGTGAGATGTCGCACCTGGATCCAAACTGGACCCATCTGTATGGGACGGGAAATATGGTTAAGGGGGTCGCTAAATTGTTGCCAATCTCGGAGGAGTCCTCCCATTGAATACCGATAGACCAGGCGATCGCCAAATTCGTAGCGCAAGCGTCGCCACTGGGGTTCCACCGCCCAACTCCAGGAACAGAGGGGGTCGGTATAGTAGGTGATTTCAATGGGTGTCACGGAATTTGAGTTTTCGCCTAGGGTTTGGGAATCCGGTGATTTCTCCCAGGAGGCGATCGGGGGATAAGTTTGCATGATTAATGACCTTTGTTATAAATAGGGGTTGAATTGAGAGGGGCGATCGGGATTTTGATAATTTTTGAAACAGGCGATCGGTAGGTTAGCCCATATTGTTTTGAGCTCCAGATCCGGCGGGGGATCAATCCCACGCCTGTAGGGGCGCTTCCCGAAGCGCCCCTACAGGCAGTTAAAAACCAACTAAAAACATCACCCCATAAGACTGTCAGTCGGTTAAAACTAACATCTTGCACCATTCTCAACACCTATAGGGGTTTAAACCTTTTAGCCTGTAGAGGCGCTTTTATAAGCGCCTCTACGGCGGGGGTTAAAACCCCCGCCTCATAGCTAAAGTCGGTTAAAAACCGACTGCAAGTCTGATACAGTGGTGTTTTCAGTCGGTTTCAACCGACTTGAGCTGTTAGGCGGG
>JAABSJ010000216.1 GCA_011390515.1 Oscillatoria sp. | reverse complement strand
GAGGGTGTCGAGGAGATAGACTGGATCAACGCCAATGTTGAGAACGTCGCGGACCCAGAATTCGGGACCGCCATTAAATTGAATGCGGGCGGGGTTATATTGGGTGGCGATCGCCTGTTCTAACTCGGCTTCTGACAGTAAATCTAGTTCTAAAAATACCGTTAATTCTTCTCGGGAAATGTTCCATTCTTGGTCGCGACCCCGCAAGATACCGCGCTCAATTAAAGCAACCCGCCAGCCTTTTACGGCTAAAGCCGCCCCAATAAAAATTCCTAACGTGCCACCACAGACTAAAATATCCCAGTCCAATGGGTTGAGCGGTTGGGACTGTTCGGTGATGACAGAGGGAATGACTTGGGGATTGTTTTTAAGGGATTGCCAGAGGCGATCGCTGCGATGGAGTCCCGTGAGAGCATCACCGGGTAATTGAGAGAGAATGCGTTCAGTCAGGGTCATGGTTTAAACTCAAATTTCGACTCAACAAAGGGGTAAGCGGATGTAAAATGTTGTTCCTTTTCCAGCTTCGGATTCAAAGGTAATATCGCCCCCATGTGCTTCCACAATTGAAAGGGCGATCGCCGTTCCCAGTCCCGTTCCACCGCGCTTTCCATAAGTGACAAAGGGATCAAATAATCGGGTTTGAATGGCTTCGGGAATGCCCGGTCCGGTGTCAGAAATTTTGACCAGGGCATCCCGATCCAACTGGGTTGCAACCATGACAATTTGTCCTCCCTGACCCTCTAAGGCTTCTACCGCATTTCCGACTAAGTTTTGCCAGACGCGCATCAGTTTATTTTCATCGGCATTCAAAATAATCTTATCACATTGCAGAATAAAATTAATATCATGTTGATTCCAATAAATGAAGTTTAATCGTTGAAATCTTTCGAGAATTTCTCTTAAATCAATTCTTTTTCTGCTTAAAACTGCGTTCCCCCGAGTAAATTCTAAAATCTCCTCAGTCATGACTAGCATTTGACTGATTTGCGCTTGAATTAAGCTGCACCATTCTTGACTTTCTTCATCGGGATGCAAATCTTTCAACATGGAAGTGGCTAAAGAAATCCCGGTAAAGGGACTTTTTAAATCATGAATAATGGTATTCGCCATTTCTCCCACGGCCATCATTTTATGTTTGTGAACCATCTGATTCACATATTGTTCGGTCGTCAGGCGCAGATAATGGATAATATGGTGAAATAATTGCAAGACGACCTTTCCCGGGGAGCGTTCTAAAATATCCATCAGGCGATCGCGCGGAATCTTGGCAATGGTTGCAGGGGTGCAAGCTACTGCTCTAGCACTGCGCGGTTGTCCATCTAAAACACCAAACTCGCCAAAAAAGTCATTTTCAGAAGCCCAGGCGACATTTTGATATTGGCCTAATCCTCCTCGTTTGCTAAATTCAATTTTGCCGTCTAAAACCAGATATAACGCATCAGGTTTTTCGTTTTCTTCAAAAATAACCGTACCTGGGGGAAATTTTTCTATAGTGGCACTGCGGCACAATTCGGGTCTTTGGTCGGGGAGAAAATATGAAATAAATCGATGCGATTCCAAATCCATGTTAAGTTACCTGCATCGGGAATAGACTAGGGGGGTGACTCTATCCTACGAAAGTTTAGGGATGGGGTAAATGCCTCTAAAAAAAGTTTTTAGGATTGTGGAGCGCTTTTTCCTTGAGAAAGAGGAAATCCGGGGGGGCAACAGAAACGATCGCCAAAGGTATTATTGTCCTAAAGCTAACACAGCATTCTGTCCGCCAAAGCCAAAACTAAAACAGAGGGTGCGTTTTACGGGGATTTGACGCGATCGCCGCACGAAATCCAGGTCAAATTCCGGGACAGTCAACCCCACACAAGGGGGTAAACAGCGATCGCGCATCGCCAGCAGACAAAAGGCCGCACCCAAAGCCCCAGAAGCGCCTAAACTATGACCTGTGGCTCCTTTGGTCGAACTCACGGGCACAGATTGGGGAAAAAGAGCAGCAATCAATTTGGCTTCAGTGCAGTCGTTGAGGTGGGTGCTGGTGCCATGAGCGTGAATATAATCAATTTCTGACGGGTGCAACTGCGATCGCCTCAGACAATGCTCCACAGCAGCGATCGCCGCTGTTGCATCCTCATCCGGCGCATTGGCATAGCGCGCATCATTGGTAATCCCAAATCCAAGAATTTTGCCATAAATGTTCTTAGCCCCACGCTGGTGAGCGAAATCCGCCGATTCTAGGACAAAAACGGCAGCAGCTTCCCCTAAAACTAATCCTTCCCGATAGCGGTCAAACGGATAACAGCCGCTTTTAGCATAAGCACTCATTTGTGTAAATCCGGTGAGGGCCAAAGGCGTGATCGGGGCTTCTGCGGCCCCCACCACCACCTGCTGACATTGACCCGTGCGGATCAGTTCAAACCCCTGGGCCAGGGCCCAAATCCCCGTGGCACAAGCGGCCATTGGGGCCATCACGGGTCCCGTAGAACCCACCTGTCGCGCCGTCGCCATTGCCGGAGTATGGGGTAACAGGTCCAACCAATTCACCCCCCAATTGCCGTCGCCCCCTTGGGGATTTTGACAAAATTGCCTTGCCAGTTGCTCCAATTGGCCTTGGTGAGCGCGACTGGACCCAATCACCACCCCACAATCCGGCAGGGGTGGCACCAAAGCGGCATCCTTGAGGGCGCTGGTGACCACGGGTTCGAGGAGATGGGCCAGATGAGCGGGATGGGGGCCAATTTGAGCGAGGGGACGGGGGGGTAGTTCGGGGAAAGGTTGGCCGAGGGCGATCGCCGACTCGGACCGGAGCAACCGCTGCCACACCGCCTCCAAACTATCCCCCAATCCACAAACCAGGCCGATTCCAGTGACAACAATTTCCACCCTCAGCGGTTGCTCCTGAGTGTTAATTACTGACCGTTGAGGCGGAGATTTTCCAAACCATCAACCACCCGAGCGGACTGAATGCGATCGCCTTCTTGAATGCTATCGACCACATCCATGCCTTCAGTCACTTTGCCAAACACGGCATAATTGCCATCTAAAAACTCTAGATCGCTCAAGGCAAAGTAAAACTGAGAGGATGCTGAATTAGGAGCTTGCGATCGGGCCATCGCCACGGCACCGCGCTCATGTTGCAAGGCTGGAGGTTGACTCATCCGCGCCTCTGGAAAAGTCTGCCCATACAATGGACTCTCAGCTCCTTGCGGCTTAATTTCTAAAGGAATATACCGTTCCCGCCCGGTCTGTGGATCGATAAAACTTCCGGTTCCTAAATTTCCACTAAAATTGGGGTCTTGGCTTTGGGGATCGCCCCCTTGCACCACAAAGGGTTCCGGTTCACGCACCACCCGGTGAAACATTGTCCCGTCATAGACTCCGCGCTGAACCAAATCCACAAAATTCCCTGCCGTAATCGGCGCATTGGTGCCATCCACTTCAAGGGTCACGGGTCGATCCTTAATTATCATTTGCACCGTAGCTGTTCCCTCCAAACGGGGGAGATTGCTCAGAGCATCTGGGACTTGTGTCGTGAGTGGGGGTTCTGTCGGCAAGTTAGCGGGTGGGGAAGTGGTTTGCTGTTGAGCGCAACCTCCCATCACCAAGGCACCCAGAAGCATTACCGATACAATCCACTGCCGGATTTTAATTTCCATGTTTAGTCTCCAATACAATAGGTTGGCCCCGAAAATCATGTGAAAGATGCAGGCACTCTTCCCTGACCTAATTTTCTCATCCGGTTACTGAGCCAATTTGGACAACAACTGTTTCCCATTCAGAACTTAGCCCCCTTGAGGGAGTTCTGGTGAATCAAGAGAAGGGACAATTTATAATTGCCCCTGCTCCAGATAGAAATGATGGGTCAGTCCTAATGTTGCCGTTCCAATCCGAAAATAACCCGGCCCAATTTCTGGGAAAACTCCCACTTTTGGAGTCAAAAACTCTTGACTCCACGGCATAAAAAATCAGGTTAGAGGAGGAGGCTCCGGAGTTATAACCCTTCCAGGGGAACGCCTAAGAACCGGGCTAATTCCGCACCTTCATTTTCGAGTTCCGACAAGGGGATCGGTTGACCAATGCGACTTAAGGGCAGGGGATTCCGACCTTTGGTGCGCATATACATGGCTCGTTTTGGGTTGAGTCCTTCCTTGACTTCGACCCGAATAGATTGGACATCTTCCAGGGGGTAGGAAATATCAATTTTACGATTTTTGCCCGGAAATCCCCACCGGAAAATGTGGACCTTGCCGGTTTCTTTATTAAATTCGTTGTAGCCACCCCCCACATTCCAGACAATGGTCAGCCAGAGATAAAGGGAGAGCAGCAAGGCAGCTACCCCGTAAAAACCCATGACCAAGCCTTGGGGGAGAAAGATGAGCTGAGTTGGGTCTGCAAACGGCAAAAAATTGACTTTCAGATAACTGGAAAGGCTGGCTAAGAGAAAGCCGATCCCGCCTAAGTTAACGACAACGACTAGAAGGTAGTTGCTGAACCGGCGAGAGCCGATAATTTCTTTGCGAAGTACGCGATCGCTAGTAGAGATGCTTTTTGCAGTCATCGAAAATAAGCTGGGTAAGGGAGAGAACGAAACCCTAAATTAGAGATAGCTGGACATTCTTGACCAGCTATAGCAACCCTAAATCATTTATGACTTCTTCAGCTCCCCTCTCCCCCTTTGGGAGAGGGGTTGGGGGTGAGGGCATTCCACAACTGATAGAGGACTGCTATATCTCTAATGGTCAGGGCAAGGCACCTAAGTAATAGGTCCTATCTTAGTATCCATCTGTGTGGTGGACAATGGGCCAGAGTTTAGGGGAAATGCTGACTTTTTTGAAGCCGCCACTGGGGGCCACCCGGTGACCGGGCTAGGGAGTCGGGGGAAAGGGTAAGTTATGAGAAAAACAGGAAGCCAACCCTCAAATAAACGAATTCTCGTTCTCATCTAAACCGGGAACTGCCGTTTTCTGCCGGAGGTAGAGCAGGCCGCATCCCTTGTGATTCAAGGGGTTGGGTTGATGGGGGCGAGGCCATGCCCGGAGTACCGAGACTGGCCTTCTTCAGGAAAACGGGTAGCCTTGGGCTAAGGGTTTTGCAAATTTTCCCCCATGTAATATATAGTTATGTTAACTTACTTAGAAAGCTTGCGATTCTTGTAAAGCAAGACGATTTAAAACCCGACCCCAACTCCCGCAAATTTTATGACAATAGCAGTTGGACGCGCACAGACAGAACGGGGATGGTTTGACGTCCTCGATGACTGGCTAAAACGCGATCGCTTCGTATTTATCGGTTGGTCTGGCCTATTACTCTTCCCCTGCGCTTACCTCGCAGTGGGAGGCTGGCTGACCGGCACCACCTTCGTCACCTCTTGGTACACCCACGGATTAGCTTCCTCCTATTTAGAAGGTTGCAACTTCCTCACCGTGGCTGTTTCAACTCCCCCGAACAGTCTGGGACATTCCCTGCTGTTCCTCTGGGGTCCTGAAGCCCAAGGGGACTTCACCCGGTGGTGTCAACTCGGCGGTCTCTGGACCTTCGTCGCCCTGCATGGGGCCTTTGGTCTAATTGGCTTCTGCCTGCGGCAGTTGGAAATTGCCCGCCTGTTAGGGATTCGTCCCTACAACGGACTCGCCTTTACCGGACCCATTGCGGTGTTCGTCAGCGTGTTCTTGATGTATCCCTTGGGTCAATCCGGCTGGTTCTTTGCTCCCAGCTTTGGCGTTGCTGCTATCTTCCGCTTCCTGTTGTTCTTCCAAGGGTTCCATAACTGGACCCTCAACCCCTTCCACATGATGGGAGTGGCCGGTATCCTGGGCGGTGCACTGCTGTGCGCCATTCATGGAGCCACCGTGGAAAACACCTTGTTTGAAGATGGTGAAGGTTCCAACACCTTCCGCGCCTTTGAACCCACTCAGGCGGAAGAAACCTACTCGATGGTGACCGCTAACCGTTTTTGGTCTCAAATTTTTGGGGTCGCTTTCTCCAACAAGCGCTGGTTACACTTCTTTATGTTGTTCGTGCCAGTTACCGGCTTGTGGATGAGCGCGATCGGGGTCGTGGGCTTAGGTTTAAACCTGCGTGCTTATGACTTCGTGTCTCAAGAACTGCGGGCTGCAGAAGACCCAGAATTTGAAACCTTCTACACTAAGAATATTCTTCTCAACGAAGGAATTCGGGCTTGGATGGCTCCGGTTGACCAGCCTCACGAAAACTTCGAGTTCCCTGAAGAAGTTCTACCTCGCGGTAACGCTCTGTAGAAAATTTAATTGCAGATTTTTGATTTTGGATTGGATTTAATTCCCCTCTAAAACCTAAAATCTAAACAAGCGATATCATCTGTTGTCGATCGCAAAAAGAGGTTCTCATCCGTGCAAACATCTTTCAATAGTTCGATGGTCATGGGCGGACGTGACCAAGAAACCTCCGGCTTTGCCTGGTGGTCTGGAAACGCCCGTCTGATCAACTTATCCGGGAAACTGCTGGGCGCTCACGTTGCTCACGCTGGACTGATTGTCTTCTGGGCTGGAGCGATGACTTTATTTGAAGTCGGTCACTTCATTCCTGAAAAGCCCATGTATGAGCAAGGCTTAATCCTGCTCCCTCACCTAGCTACCCTCGGTTGGGGTGTGGGTCCCGGTGGAGAAGTCATCGATACTTTCCCCTACTTTGTCGTTGGTGTTCTGCACCTGATTTCTTCTGCCGTTCTCGGGCTCGGTGGTATTTACCACGCCGTTCGTGGACCGGAAACCCTGGAAGAATACTCTTCTTTCTTCGGGTATGACTGGCGCGATAAGAACAAGATGACCACCATCTTGGGCTTCCACCTAATCGTTCTCGGATTGGGTGCCTTGTTGCTGGTGCTCAAAGCCATGTTCTTTGGTGGGGTGTATGACACCTGGGCACCCGGTGGTGGTGACGTGCGGGTGATTACAAACCCAACCCTGAACCCCGCTGTGATCTTCGGTTATCTAGCAACCTCTCCCTTCGGTGGCGAAGGCTGGTTAATGGGTGTCGATAACATGGAAGACATTATCGGCGGTCATATCTGGGTCGGCTTCACCTGCATTATTGGCGGTGTCTGGCACATCCTCACCAAACCTTTTGGTTGGGTGCGTCGTGCCTTCATCTGGTCTGGAGAAGCTTATCTGTCCTACAGCTTAGGCGCTCTGTCCTTGATGGGCTTTATTGCGGCTTCCTTCGTTTGGTTTAACAACACTGCTTATCCCAGCGAATTTTACGGCCCCACCAACGCTGAATCTTCTCAGGCTCAAGCCTTCACCTTCTTGGTTCGTGACCAACGCTTAGGTGCCAGCATCGGGACCGCCCAAGGCCCCACGGGTCTAGGTAAATACCTGATGCGCTCTCCTACTGGAGAAATCATCTTCGGTGGTGAAACCATGCGCTTCTGGGATTTCCGTGGCCCCTGGTTGGAACCCCTGCGTGGACCGAATGGCTTGGATCTGCGTAAGCTGAAAAATGACATTCAACCCTGGCAAATCCGTCGGGCTGCTGAGTACATGACTCATGCTCCTAACGGTTCCATCAACTCTGTGGGTGGGATTATCACTGAAGCCAACGGCTTCAACTATGTGAACCCCCGCGCTTGGTTGGCTGGTGCTCACTTCATTTTGGGCTTCTTCTTCTTAGTCGGTCACCTCTGGCACGCTGGACGCGCTCGCGCGGCTGCTGCTGGATTTGAACGCGGTATCGACCGTGAAGATGAGCCAGTGTTGGCAATGACTGAACTCGATTAATTTCTTCTGAATTGAAGGATGAATTTCGAGTAATCAGTTCATCATTAAAGGCTCCTGCTTTATGCAGGAGCTTTTTTGTTGGAGTCTATCAAAACCCACAGGCTAAAGCCTGGGGCTATACGGACGAAGCCCGCCTGCGCGGGCTAAAGAAAATCAAAACCCGCAGCTAAGGGCTATACGGACGAAGCGATGCCTGCGCGGGCTCAAGAGTAAAGACGATTTCTGAACTCCGGATTTGGTATTAAAATGTTGGAGAAGTGGGATTTGCTATTACAATAAAATAAATGGCATTGCTGTAGATTGACAGATTGCAATTCAAAAATTTAACATTTAACCAGATATTATTTATGTCTAATTCTGATTTGTTTGATGACATGGAATGGACGGAAGAAGCAAAACTCAAACTCAAAAATATCCCCTATTTCGTCCGATCGCAGGCAAGGCAACGCATCATCCAGTTGGCGCGAGAAGCCGAACTGGATGTGGTGACGCCGGAGATTGTGGAAAAGGCGCGGGTGGAATTTGGTCAGTGAGGCATGGAGTTGGGTTGTTTCCATCCGGACTCGATTTCCACGTTTGCCGGTTTGGGTTGAGGCATTAATCGTTTCCCAAATTGGGCATAAAGGGCTGGAATCACTAACAGAGTTAAGGCAGTCGAGGTAAATAACCCCCCCAAAACCACAATGGCTAAGGGTTGTAAAATCTCATTCCCTGCGCCGGTGGCGATCGCCAAGGGAAACATCCCCAAGGCAGAGGTTAAAGCGGTCATCAAAATGGCATTCACTCGGTCTAGGGACCCGTTGATAATCACCTCTTTCAAAGGCATTCCCTGGGCAAATTTAGTGTTGTAATTATCCACCAGCAACAACCCATTGCGGACCGCTACCCCAAATAGGGTAATAAATCCAATCAGGGAAGCAATGGAAATGACGCCGCCGGTTAAGGCAATGGAGATAATTCCCCCGACTAATGCTAAGGGTAAATTCACCATAATTGCGAGGGTTGCCGGGAGAGATTTAACCGAGAAAAACATCAGCACAGCAATGGCGATCGCCGCTAAAATACTAAATCCTAATAAACTATTACTCGCCCGTTGTTCCGATTCAAATTGTCCGCCATATTGGATAAAATATCCCTGGGGTAAAGTCACTTTTTCCCGAATTTGACCTTGAATATCGCCGACGACACTGCCTAAATCTCGATTCGCCACATTCGCCGAAACCACAATCAGCCGGGAGACATTTTCCCGATTGACCACATTTGCGCCCATGCCGTAACTTAACTGGGCCACGGTTTGGAGTGAAATCATCTCTCCCGTTGGGGTGGAAATGGGAATTGCGCCCATTGCATCTAAGCTATTGCGCGCATTGTCAGGGAGGGTAATAAAAATATCAATCAATTGTTGATTTTCTGGCACTTGAGAAACAACTCGACCATTGAGGGCAGTTTCTACAACTTCTGACAATTGTTCCATTGTTAAACCATAGGTTGCTGCCGCTTGCCGGTTGTATTCAATTTGGATTTGACGGATGGGGAGTTGAGGTTCTAGTTGTAAATCGACTACCCCAGGAATCGGGGCGATCGCATCTCGAACCTGTTCACCAATGCGGCGCAATTCTGTTAAATCTGGGCCAAAAATTTTGACCGCGACTGCGCTTCTGACTCCCGAGAGCACTTCATCCATGCGGTGAGAAATAAATCCGCCAATATTCGGCGCAACACCGGGCAATTTCAGGAAACTTTCCCGCAGCAATTGAACGCTCGTTTCTCGGTCTTTTAACGCTAAATCACTGAGTTCTACATCCACATGAGCCATACTCACTCCAGCGCCATCCGCATCTCCGGGAGTCCGTCCGGCGCGGACTTGTACCCAGTCATAGAGGGGATTGTTTTGCAGGGATTTGGACAGGGCGATACCTGCGCGATGGGTCATATCTAGGGAAACTCCGGGATATAAAACCATTGAGTTAACCATTGATTTTTCCCGAAATTCTGGTAGAAAAACTTGTCCCAAAGTGGGAACAATTGCCAGGGTTGCTACTAAACTCGCGAGGGCGATCGCCAGAATAATTTGGGGCGCGCGCAAGGATAAATTCAGCAAGGGGCGATACAATTTTTCTGCTAATCGGGAAACAAAAGTACCTTCCTGGGGAAGGGTTTGATTCGCTAACAGAATGGCACAAAGGGCCGGGGAAAGGGTCATGGCGACGAGGGTTGAAGCGGCGATCGACAGTAAATAAGCCAACCCCATTGGCACAAAAATCCGTCCTTCCACCCCGGTTAAACTAAAAATAGGCGCAAAGACAACAATGATAATCACCGTGGAGAAAATCACCGCCAGCCGGACTTCAACGGAAGTATCATAAACCACTTGAAAGGGATGTTTAGGATTACCTTGGGCTTGATTTGTTCGCAATCCCCGATAGCAGTTTTCCATATCCACGATCGCATCATCCACAACGGAACCAATGGCAACGACTAATCCCCCCAGGGTCATGGTATTAATGCCCAATCCCAAGGCTTTCATGAACAATAAACCAATTAATAAGGAGAGGGGAATGGCACTTAAAGTAA
>JAABSJ010000215.1 GCA_011390515.1 Oscillatoria sp. | reverse complement strand
CGCAACCTGCAAGTCCAATTTTTCACCGAAGGAAGACCCGTTAAAGCGGTTGACCAAATTTCCTTTACGGTTCAACGCGGTCAAACCGTGGGGATCGTTGGGGAGTCGGGTTCCGGGAAATCCGTCACCTCCCTGGCGGTGATGGGATTAGTGCCGACTCCGGGACGGATTTCCGGGGGCGAAATTTGGTTTCGAGGAACTCAGGACGAAGAACCAGTCGATTTATTGGCCCTGCCTCCCCAAGCGAAACAGCAGTATCGCGGGGGCAAAATTTCGATGATTTTTCAGGAACCCATGAGTTCTCTGAACCCGGTTTATAATATCGGATTTCAACTGACTGAAGCGATTTTGTTGCATCATCAGGTATCAGAATCTGAGGCCAGAAGACGGGCGATCGCCGCTTTACAAGAGGTGAAGTTGCTCCCTAGTGATCCAGAGTTGCGCGAACAGGTGCAGTTGCCGGAAACGGCAACGGAACGGGAAATTATGCAACAGGTGAATCAGCAAAAATTGGCGATTTTGAAGCGCTATCCCCATGAATTGTCTGGGGGTCAAATTCAGCGGGTGATGATTGCAATGGCGATTTCCTGTGACCCCACTTTGCTGATTGCCGATGAACCAACAACGGCCTTGGATGTGACGGTCCAGGCGAGAATCCTGGAATTAATGCGGGATTTGCGCGATCGCCGGGGAATGTCCATGATGTTTATTACCCATGACCTTGGGGTGATTGCGGAAATCGCCGACCAAGTGGCGGTGATGTACCAAGGTAAAATTGTCGAACAGGGTTCGGTGTTGCAAATTTTTTCTAATCCCCAACATCCTTATACAAAAGGTCTATTAGCTTGTCGTCCCCGTCCCGATCGCCGCTTAATTTATCTGCCGACAGTCTCGGATTTTATGGAAGTAGTCACCAACGAGACTGGCGATCGCCAGATTCGGGAAAAACAGCGCGAAACTTACGACTCCCTGGACGGAGTAACAAACATCCAAGAAGTCAGTGAGGCGGACATCGAAAAACGGTTAACCGACTTACAGCAAAAGTCTCCCTTATTAGAAGTTCGTAACCTAGAAGTCGCTTTTCCCGTGCGCGGGGTCTTTGGAGAAACCCAACGGTATGTAATGGCCGTGAATGGGGTTTCTTTTGAAGTGTATCCGGGAGAAACCTTGGGATTGGTGGGAGAATCAGGTTGTGGTAAAACCACCCTTGCTCGCACCTTATTAAGATTAATTGAACCCACTGCTGGAAACGTCTTATTTGAAGGGCAAGATGTCGGTAAGATTGAAGGGAAAGCGTTGCGACAAGTGCGCCGAGAAATGCAAATTGTCTTCCAAAATCCGTTTAGTTCCCTGAATCCCCGGATGAGCATTGGGAACTTGGTGATGGAACCGTTGAAAATACATGGAGTGGGGGAGAGTGCGCGCCACCGACGAGAGCGATCGGCCTATTTATTAGAACGAGTGGGATTAAATGCGGAATTAATGAATCGCTATCCCCACGAGTTTTCTGGAGGTCAACGACAACGGATTTGTATTGCTAGAGCATTGGCGCTAAATCCTAAGTTTATTATTTGCGATGAATCGGTTTCTGCTTTAGATGTATCGGTGCAAGCGCAGGTGTTGAATTTGTTAAAAGAATTGCAGGATGAGTTTAAACTCACCTATATTTTCATTTCCCATGATTTGAGTGTGGTCAAGTTTATGAGCGATCGCATTCTAGTGATGAATAAAGGCAAAGTCGAAGAAGTCGGACCGGCAGAAAGCATCTACAGCAACCCTCAAAAAGACTACACGCGATCGCTCATCGCCTCTATCCCCACCGGCACCCTCGATCGCATCCAAGAACAACAAGCACAGCGTCAGGTATCGGCGTAGTTCGTGGTGGATAGGAGTCTTCCCTGTTCGTAGTAACGACTTCAGTCGTTCTCTTATCCGGTGTTCGTAGTAACGACTTCAGTCGTTCTCTTTCTTAGTTCGTAGTTTCGTAGTAACGACTTCAGTCGTTCTTATCCGGAGTTCGTAGTAACGACTTCAGTCGTTCTCTTTCTTAGTTCGTAGTAACGACTTCAGTCGTTCTTATCCGGAGTTCGTAGTAACGACTTCAGTCGTTTTCTTCCGGGAGAAGGGGTAAGGTGTCTCTGACCTTTAATATTTAAGATGCGAGCTTTAACGAACATCGGAAACGACTGAAGTCGTTACTACGAACTAAGAGAACGACTGAAGTCGTTACTACGAACTAAGAGAACGACTGAAGTCGTTACTACGAACTAAGAGAACGACTGAAGTCGTTACTACGAAAGGGGGGAAACATCCTTACTGACGGAGGGCGGTTTTCATGGAAATCCAGGCGAAGTGGGGTAATGCCAACATCCGTCGCCAGCGCCAGGGTTCTTGATAGAGACGGTAGGCCCACTCCAGGTGGAGGCGTTGTAACCAGACGGGTGCTCGCTCTTTTTGACCCGACCAAATATCGAAACTGCCGCCAACACCCACCCAAATCGCGTCGGGACATAAATGGCGATTTTCTCGAATCCAAAACTCTTGTCGAGGAACGCCTAATCCGACTAAAATCAATCGGGGTTGCAGTTGTTCAAGTCTTGCTTTGAACGCCGGTTCATCCTCTGGAGATAGGTATCCGTCCTGAGTCCCGGCGATCGCCAATCCCGGTAACTCCGTTTGCCATCGCTTCGCCGCTATCTCAGCAATTCCCGGTTTCCCCCCAAAGAAAAAGGTGGAACAGTCCTCCCCCAAAACCCCTGCTAACTGCACCAATGACTCCGCCAGTTCAATTCCCGGACAGCGCTGGATTTTTCGACCTCTGACGAGAAAGTAAAACACCACTCCGGCACCATCAGGAATCACCAAATCCGCCTGATTAATCACCTCAGCGAGGTCCGGAGTCTCTAGCGCTTGCATCGCCATTTCCGCATTCAGAGTCACCACATGGGTACCCTGGCGTTGCTGCAAACGTGACTGTAACCAGTCTCGATAGCGCGTGGTAATATGAACCGGCAGTCCCAATACAGAAAATTTTTGCAACACCTGTAACATAACCCTTGTGTTTTTAGACCCTTACTTCCAGCTTGCTAATGCCTCAGCCTATTCTTGACTAAATTTGATTTTAATTATATTTTAATTTTATTACCATTAACCTCAGTTTTATAAAAATTACGGATAATCAGGTACGCTCTTATTTAGAAAAATTGCTATCAAAGCGCCCGGATATTCTCAAGGCAGGGTAAAAGCCCCTTGCGCTACCGAGTCCAATCTTACTGTTTTTTCAACCCCCAAAGACCTCATGACCCTAACCTCAACCGAACGTCAAACCCGATTAGACTATTACTATCACCAGATCCAGTCCCTTATTCTGGTTCGCCAAAATCCGATTACGGGACTGTTACCGGCTTCTACCGCCATCAACGCTCATGGCGACTATACTGATGCCTGGGTGCGCGACAATGTTTATAGCATTCTCGCCGTCTGGGGGTTGGCCCTCGCCTATCGCAAAATGGATGATTCCCAAGGACGCACTTATGAGTTGGAACATAGTGTGGTGAAGTTAATGCGGGGATTGCTGTTTTGTATGATGCGGCAAGCGGACAAGGTGGAACGCTTCAAAGAAACCCAATCCCTGTTGGATTGTTTGCACGCTAAATTCGATACCCATACGGGAGATACAGTGGTTGGAGATAATGAGTGGGGACATCTCCAAATTGATGCCACTTCCATCTTTTTGTTGATGTTGGCCCAAATGTCTGTTTCCGGATTGTCCATTATTTATACGGTGGATGAGGTTAATTTTATTCAGAATTTGGTCTATTATATTGGACGAGCTTATCGCACTCCGGATTATGGAATTTGGGAACGGGGAAATAAAATTAATAAAGGCAATCCGGAGTTAAATGCTTCTTCGATTGGCATGGCACTGGCGGCGTTGGAAGCGATTAATGGGGTGAATCTGTTTGGGGTCAAAGGGTCTCAAAGTTCGGTGATTCATGTCCTGGCGGATGAAATTGCCCGCGCAAGGCAGACGTTGGAATCGATTCTGCCTCGGGAATCGAGTTCTAAGGAAGTGGATGCGGCGTTGTTGAGTATCATTACGTTTCCAGCCTTTGCGATTGAGGATGGTCCATTATGCGATCGCACCAAACAGAAGGTCATCAATAAATTACAGGGGAAATACGGCTGTAAGCGGTTTTTGCGCGATGGACATCAAACGGTGTTGGAAGACCCCTTGCGCTTGCATTACGAACCCTGGGAACTGAAAAAGTTTGAGAATATTGAATGTGAGTGGCCGTTATTTTTCACTTACTTGTTCCTGGATGGCATTTTTCGAGGCGATCGCACCCAAACCGAAGAGTATAAAGAACGCCTCAACTCCCTAGTTGTCGAATCCTACGGATTGCAACTCCTGCCCGAATTATATTACGTTCCTGCCGACAAGGTAGAAGCGGAACGGGCCAATCCTCAGACTCAACCGCGTCTCCCCAACGAAAATCTCCCCTTAGTCTGGGCGCAAAGCCTCTATTTCCTCGGTCTGATGCTCGATGAAGGATTGTTACACCGAGGGGATATCGACCCCCTAGGACGCCGCCGCAGCCTCGCCGGACGCCGCAAACCTGTGGTGCAAATCGCCCTGCTGGCGGAAGATGAAGACCTGCAAACCGAACTCGCCTATCATGGCATCGCCACCCAAACTCCGGCAGAAGTCGAACCGCTTCAAGTGCGACAAGCGCGAGACCTCTCCGGTGTCTATCGGCAAATTGGCCGGAACGATAAGTTCGGGCTAACGGGACGACCCGTGCGCCGGTTGCGGAGTCTCACAACTTCTAATATTTTTCGGATTCGCGGGGAAACGATTGTTTTCTTGCCGTCATTTTTAAACCAACAGGAGTTTTATCTTACTTTAGATTATCACTTCTTGGTCTCACATATTAAAGGTGAACTGGCCTATATCCATCGTCATTGGTGGCGCTATCCTCAAATTGGGGGTCATGGGGTAGGACGTCCCACGGTTACCTTGCTGCTGACTCATGCGATGTTAGAAACCGATGGCAGTAGTGAGGGATTTCTCCCGGCATTGCTGGAACTGATGAAAGAATTGCGGGACGGGAACTGCGAAGGGACGCCGGTGAAGTTGGGACGACTGAATCAATTGATGCTCACTGGCAGTATTGAGCGGATTGATTTTCTCCATGAATTTCAGTTTAGTGAGAATCCGGTGAAAAATGCTGCGCCAGCTTGTTATTTTTTGGCTTATGATGCCGAGAAAAATTCGCCTTTGAGTCATAACCAGGAGTTCATGCTAGAGAGTGAAACCGATCCGGGATTGTTGCTGGAGAGTTTGCGTTCTTCCTGTAATTTGTATGAGCAAATCGAACTGTTGCATACCCTCTGTCGCTTGCAGGGATTAGAGTTTGAGACGGGACTGGCAGGACCGGGACGTCCGGTGACGGTGGCGGATTTGCTGAATGAAGTCTATTTTAAGGCGGGAACGGGGAAGGCGATCGGGGATTGTGCGATCGCAGGAAATCCCCCTAGAACGACTCCCAGAACCGAGGGGAATAGCACCGAGAATACCGCACAAAAGCAGATTCATTGGTCCGTTGTCCGTCGCGCTGCCGGGTTGTTGAATAAAGTAGATATTGGGTTATCCGATGCGGTGACGGATATCCTCGTCCGACAAAAGCAGATTACCGTCGGGAAAGCCTATACTGAGGCATCCCTAATTTCTCGTCCGATGTCCTATACAGAAATTGTGGACAAAATTCGGCTGTTTTGCGGGGAGGACATTCGCGATCGCGTCTTGACTCAGGAGATTTTACTCTATCTGGGGTTATTAATCAAAGCCGAACCGGACCTTTTTAATGGATTGCTTACCCTGCGCGTGAGTTACTTAATCTTGCTGATTACCAGTGAATTAGCGAAAGAATTACACCTCACCCAAGATGAAGCTTATGAACGGGTGATGGAATTAAGTCCCTTTGAAATTAATAATCGCCTGCGGGAAGTTTTGAAAGGATATGCGGGGATGAATAAACTCCTGAAAAAACAAGAATCCCTGCACGTCCAAAAACAGGAACAGGAAATTGACTGGGTGCTGCTTCCTTCCCCCAATGAAACCGAGGAAATCTCTGGCGGAAATTGGCACCGACGGCGACAGTTAGATGGTGCCGCAGGACGAGTCCCGAAAGAGTTTTACCCTCGGGTGTGGGAAGTCATGCAACATTGCAAAGGGTTGGTGATTGGGGATAAATTAGAGCGCCGCAACCGCTTAGATAGTGAGTTGATTTTAGCAGAAATGACCCCAGGGGAGAAAAATTTTGCCCTGCGGGTGGAACATTTGCTGAACAAAATTCCGGCTCCAGAATACCGACAGGTGAATATTGAAACCTTGATGGAACTCGCGGAAATTTGCGATCGCAACCCGGATTTACAGATTCAGGAATATATCGTCCTGGATGTCTTAATTGGTCATGCGGTGCGATTAGCCTGGATTGAAGGGCATCCGGAACGAAGCGACTGCTACGATGAAGATAAAGCCTTAGCATGGCCGTCATTTTACAATACTTCCCCGTATGTTTGCGCCAGTTTTGTGGTGAAAGCATTCCGCTACCTGACCAAATTTGGCAAGGCGATCGCAGTCGGGTAATTCAACTGTGGTAAGTGGCAACACCCGGCGGGGGTTCAAACCCCCGCCTCATAGCTAAAGTCGGTTGAAACCGACTGAAAGTCTTATTCAGTGGGATTTATCCGCCTGTAGGCGGTCCCCTGAAAACTGCGCCAAACCCTGCACAAATTCTTGATGTTCTGCTGTCTGTAACCCTTGCTTAACACCCGCTACCACCTGCACTACATTCCTCTGACGCAACGCTTCCACGGATAACCATAAACCGGGAAAAACTTGCGATCGCAAAATCCCTTGTTCATCCGGCAATAGGGCAACATATTGACCTTCTTCTAAGATAAACCAATCCAGTTTATTCTCATAAATTTGCCAGACAATATATTCTTGAACCCCATTCCGTTGATAGGCATTCAGCTTATCATTCAAGTCATAACTGGCACTAGAAGCAGCAATTTCCACAATCAATTCCGGTGCACCTTGAATATAATCATCCTCCGTAATCGAAGAATTGCCACCCACTGCTGGTTCAAGGCGTAACAAAGCATCCGGTTGAGGTTCATTCTCCTCATCTAAACGAACCGTCGGCTCAATTTGGGGGTCTACACCGGGCGTTCCCGTCCAATACGCACTCAACCAAGCCATAATCAACGCATGGGGTCTGCCATGCCGATTTGCACGAACGGGGGATGCCACAAACACAACTCCTTCAACTAATTCCGCTTTGGTAATCTCCGGTGCAGCCTGATAGCGATGCTCAAACTCATCACGAGTCAGGCGATCGCCACTTTCTAAAGGGGGAGTATTTTGTACAGTAATAGTAGTCATTGGCTTAAAATAAAGGGTTATTTGATAGGTTTCTGCTGCCCTAAACGCTGCACAAATTGTTGATGTTCTGCTGTTTGTAACCCTTGCTGCAACACCGTATTCAGAGTCGCACCATCTTTTCCTCGTAACGCTTCCACCGACAACCATAGACCCGGAAAGACTTGCGATCGCATAATCCCTTGTTCATCCAAATTTAAAGCAACATATCGCCCTTTTTCCAAGATAAACCAATCCAGTTTATTCTCATAAATTTGCCAGACAAGATATTCCTGAACCCCATTCCGTTGATAGACATTCAGCTTATCATTCAAGTCATAACTGGCACTCGAAGCAGCAATTTCCACAATCAATTCTGGCGACCCTTCAATATAGTCATCTTCACTAATCCAAGAATTGCCCCCCACTGCTGGTTCAAGGCGTAACAAAGCATCAGGTTGAGGTTCATTCTCCTCATCCAGACGCACCGTGGCATTATCATAGAACCCTACCCCTGGTGTAGCCATCCAATAAGTGCCTAACCAAGCCATAATAATCGCATGAGGGTTACCATGCCGATTCGCACGAACGGGGGATGCCACAAACACAACTCCTTCCACTAATTCCGCTTTGGTAATCTCCGGTGCACCCTGATAGCGATGCTCAAACTCATCACGAGTCAGGCGATCGCCACTTTCTAAAGGGGGAGTATTTCGCGCAGTAATAGTAGTCATCGGCGTAAAATAAAGGGTTATATTATAACAGTTTATCGCGCAGTTCAATCAATTGGAACCGCTATATTTATGTGTAGGGGCGATTCGCGAATCGCCCCTACAGAAGGTTTGCCTACGGACTTCTCAACTCCGGAATCAACTCAATCGATAATTTTTCCCCCGTACTTGCGCCGCTACGTTCAATGGTGCGAACATTGGGGTCAACTAAATCATTGAGAACCTGTTCCGGATTGTCATTCGGTTCCAAAGTAATCAACAATCCACTGCAATCTCCGCCTTTAGTGCGAGTCACACAAATCACCGGCTGTTGGTTCATCTTCCCAGTGGTTAGATGATGCAATAATCCCGATTGATAGTAGGTTTGGAAGCGTTCCGAGACTTCCATGCAGCGCTTTTCTGGCGTATAACCCGATGCGACAAAGGTAGTGGATTTCCATTGGATGACGGGAAGATCACCCCGAGAGGTGCGGGCGATCGTTACGGGAGGATTTTCATTGAGATTGCAGGAGTAATCCGTGCCTCGCGGGAGAGTAACAGCCGGTTGACAGGCGGATAACATCAGTGGGATAATGGCAAAGATTGCCCCGGCGATCGCACGGGTTTTATTCATATTTTTTCCTCCTTTATGATTTTGAATGGGGGTATCGTCAAATGGCGACAATCGGCGGGGTTAGTCCGCGACATCCGGCGGGGGTTCAAACCCCCGCCTAACAGCTAAAGTCGGATAAATCCGACTAAAACATAAAACGGTTGGAACAAAATGCAACATGGAATTAAACTCATTATCTCCATCACCCCATTGAACCTTTCCAGACAATCGGCGGGGGTTCAAACCCCCGCCTAACAGCTAAAGTCGGATAAATCCGACTAAAACATAAAACGGTTGGGACAAAATGCAACATGGAATTAAACTCATTATCTCCATCACCCCATTGAACCTTTCCAGTCGGTTTTAACCGACTTTAGCTATTAGGCGGGGGTTTGAACCCCCGCCGGATGTCGCGGACTAACCCCGCCGGATGTCGCGGACTAACCCCCCCTGGTTGTCACGGACTGGTTATCACGGACTGACTTCCTCTATTTCCAAGGACTTTATCATCTCCTCCACAGTAATAAATACACGATTAAACTGACCCTTTTCGGATTCATCAGTAATCACATATTCATAAGTAATCACATAAACTAGATCCTCCTTCATCATCCAAACCTGCAACCGCTGCACCTCCTGTTCCCCCACTTTGCCGGTGTACATGACTTCATATCCCGCTTGATTTCCCAGGTTGATGGGGGTGGGAGGTACCAGAAACTCCGCTTCCGTCAAATACTCCTGAATTTCCTGCACTGCCTTATCGGTATATTGTTCCAAGGTTTTCGGATCCGAAGATAAATCCTGGACGGCGATGCTCACGTTCGAGTAAAATTGAGCCTTGCCGGATTCTGGAGGGGCGACGAACATCGCTATGGTTCCCCGGATTGGGTCCTGGGGTTCTTGAATCGTCCACTGACGCGGCACTTGCAGTTTCAGTCCGTAGGTGGGATTGTGATACTCGATGGGTTGTTTTAACCACCACTGGACTCCCTGGATGCTGCCATTCACCACGAAGACTGCCGCCACCACCCCCACTGCGGGAATCAGGAGATGGCGTTGTTTGGAAAGCTGATCCCATGCTGGGGTCACCATCGGGCGCAGTTTGCGCGGGAGGATGAGCATCACCCCCACTCCGGCGACGGAGAGAATGCCAATCTCAATCCAGGATAAGGCAAAAATCCCCCTGGATTGCTCGGAGACAAACGGCACCTGCGCCTCGCCAATCACCGTAAATGCCGCCCAATTTTTGATAGCAACCTGGGAATCAATCGCTTTCAACATCCCCTGGCGCAAGGCAGCAGCAGCATCGGGATGAGTCTGCAATTGCTGATAAAATTCAGAGATGACCGTCAGGGGTTCATTATCATCGATTCTCCACAAGGAGACAAACACCGTGGATGTCCCCGCCATCAACCAAGCGCGGGATAACCCAATCACCCCATCCCCGGTAATCGCTCCCCTGCCGGTGTCACAGGCACTCAACACCACCAATTCTGCGGGTATCTTCAAGTCAACTATTTCCCCTGCCGTCAGAAACCCATCCTCCCTCTCCCACGCCTCTGCCTCCGCATCCCCAGGGGTGCGGGGACTCGGTGCCAAGGCAACGGCACTATCCATCCCGCGCCTTTCATCGAAGGTCCCGTGGGTGGCGAGATGAATCACGGAGGATTGGGATAACTGGGACAACACTGCCGATTTGGTGGCAGCATCCCCCGTCAGGGCCTGGGTATTCAGGATTTGGGCGATTTGGTTTGCCTCTTTTTCTGCTCCAGGCAAGGGGTCCAGGGGGGGGGTCAG